>CAZONQ010000183.1:0-5114 GCA_964581125.1 uncultured Ornithinimicrobium sp. | reverse complement strand
CAGCCGAGCAGCTCGAAGTGGTGCTGCAGCGGCGCCATCCGGAAGACCCGCTTGCCGGTCATCTTGAACGAGGCGACCTGGATGATCACCGACAGCGTGATGATGACGAAGAGGCCGCCGAGGATGGCCAGCAGCAGCTCGGTGTGGGTGGTGATCGCCAGGCCGGCGAGGCCGCCGCCCAGCGCGAGCGAGCCGGTGTCGCCCATGAAGATCTTGGCGGGCGAGGCGTTCCACCACAGGAAGCCGAAGCAGGCGCCGGCGACCGAGCAGGCCACGACGGCCAGGTCGAGGGCGTCGCGCACGTCGTAGCAGTTGGGGCCGGGGGCGAGCTGGCAGTTCTGGTTGTACTGCCAGATGCCGATGACCGAGTAGGCGGCGAAGACCATGACGCTCGCGCCGGTCGCGAGCCCGTCGAGGCCGTCGGTGAGGTTGACGCCGTTGGAGGCGCCGGCGATGAGGACGTTGGCCCAGACGATGAAGAGGATGACGCCGACGACCGGCCCGGCGAGCGCGAGGTCGAGGGGGGTGTCGCGGACGAAGGAGATCGCGGTCGAGGCCGGGCTGCGGGTGCTGTCGCCCGGCGTCTGCAGGGCGCCGACGGCGAAGATCACCGCGACGACGGTCTGGCCGGCGAGCTTCTCCACCGAGGTGAGGCCGAGGCTGCGCTGCTTGGCGATCTTGGTGTAGTCGTCGAGGAAGCCGATGAAGCCCAGCCCGGTGACGAGGAAGAGCACGAGGATCGCGCTCATCGTGAAGCGGCTGTGCGTGACCTCGACGAGCCCCGAGAGGTCGAGCAGCCAGAGCAGCAGGTGGGAGAGCAGGTAGCCCAGCAGCGTGGCGAGGATGATGACCGCGCCGCCCATCGTCGGCGTGCCGCGCTTGGTGTGGTGGGAGGTCGGGCCGTCGTCGCGGATGAACTGGCCGTAGCCCCGCCGCACGAGGAACTTGATGAACAGCGGGGTGCCGAAGAGCGCGACGATCATCGCCACGGCGCCGGCGAGCAGGACGTTGACCATCAGGCGGTCTCCTCCGTGCTGGTGGGGTGCGCGAGCTCGTCCCCGAGCAGCCGCAGCCCCGAGTCGCGGCTGGACTTGAGCAGGACCACGTCGTCGGCGCGCAGCAGGCCCGCCAGCAGGGCGGCCGCCTCGTGCCGGTCGGCGACGTGGGTCGCCCCCGCCCCGCCGTCGTCGAGGTATGCCGTGCGCGCCGGCTCGGCGAGCTCGCCCACCGTGACGAGGTGGTCGACCCCGAGCCCGGCGGCCAGGGCGCCGACGCGCGCGTGCTCGGCCGGGGCCTCCGCTCCCAGCTCGAGCATGCCCCCGACGACGGCGACCGCGCGCCCGCCGGGGCGGCGCATCGCGGCGAGGGCGCGCAGCGCGGCGGCCATGGAGTCCGGGTTGGCGTTGTAGGCGTCGTTGACGACCGTGACGCCGTCGGGCCGGCGCGTGACCTCCATCCGCCAGCGCGACCGCGGGGTCGCCTCCCCCAGCGCCCGCGCCACCTCCGGCCAGGGCATCCCCCACTCGTGGGCGACGGCGGCGACCGCGAGGGCGTTGCCCACGTGGTGCCCGCCGACGAGCCGCAGGCTGACGGGCAGGCCGTCGCGCGCGCCCTCGTCGTCGCCAGCCGGCGGGCGCAGGACGAAGGAGGCGCGGCCGTCGGCGTCCACCCGCACGTCGGTGGCGCGCAGCTGCGCGTCCTCGCCCGAGCCGACCAGGAGCACGCGGGTGCGTCCGGGGACGCCGGCGAGCGACGCCATACCCCTCACCACGGGGTCGTCGGCGTTGAGGACGGCGAGGCCGTCGGCCGGCAGGGCCTGCACGAGCTCGGCCTTGGCGCGGCCGATCGCCTCGCGGGAGCCGAACTCGCCCAGGTGCGCGGTGCCGACGTTGAGCACGACGGCGACCTGGGGCGGCGCGATCCGCGTCAGGTGCGCGATGTGCCCGGCGCCCGAGGCGCCCATCTCGGCGACGAGGTAGGAGGTGTCGGGCGTGAGACGGCATACCGTGAGCGGGACGCCGACCTCGGAGTTGTAGGAGGCCTCGGGCGCCAGCGTCGGCCCGAGCCGCTCGAGCACCTGGGCGAGGAGGTCCTTGGTGGACGTCTTGCCCGAGGAGCCGGTGACCGCGACCGTGCGCAGGCCCCCCGCGGCCAGGCAGCGGTCGTGGACCTCGCGCGCGAGCGCGGCGAAGGCGCGGGTGACCGCGTCGTAGGGCGGGCGGTCGGGGCGCTCCGACAGCCGCGCCGGGTCCTCGTCGACGACCACGCAGGGCAGCAGGTCGCTCCCGCGGTTGGTGAGGGCGGCGACCGCACCGGCGTCCGCCGCCGCGCCGAGGTAGGCGTGGCCGTCGGCGTGCTCGCCGCGGCGGGCGACGTAGAGGCTCCCGGGCCGCACGGCCCGGGAGTCGGTCACCACGTCCGCCGTGACGGTCGTCCCGGCCGTCCGGGGGGTGTCCGGGAGGAGCCGGCCACCGGTGACCCGCGCGATCTCTCGCAGGGTGAGGGGGATCACTCTCAGGGGGTCCCTTCGTCCTTGATGGCGATGTCCCCCAGTGTGACACCGCGCGGCTGGCCCGGTGCCTTCTTCTCCGGGTCGTAGGTGATCGGGACCTCGTGCGGCGGCGTGGTCGCCGGCGGGATCCCGGCGTCCTGCAGGGCGAAGCGCATGATGTCACGGAAGACGGGGCCGGCGATGACGCCGCCGTACTCGCTGATGCGGGTGGGTCGCTGGACCGCGACGGCGACGACGAACCTCGGGTCGTCCGCGGGGGCGAAGCCCATGAAGCTCGAGGTGACGCCGCCGGTGGCGTAGCTGCCGGTGTCGGGGTCGATCCGCGAGGCGGTGCTGGTCTTGCCGGCGACGTGGTAGCCGTCGATCGCGGCGCCCGGCGCGGTGCCGGTGGCCGTGGGGACCTGCTCCATGATCGTCGTGAGGGTCTGCGCGGTCTCCTCGGAGATGACCCGCCGCCCGCTCGGCACCGGCTCCTCGTGGTAGCGGCCGTCGCCGTCGGTGCTGCCCTCGATGACCGTGGGCGTCACCTGGACGCCGCCGTTGGCGACGGTCTGGAAGACGGTGGCCTGCTGCAGCAGCGTGCTGGACAGGCCCTGGCCGTACATCATCGTGTAGCGGCTGGTGCCCGACCAGGTGCTCGGCTCGGGCAGCAGGCCCCGGGACTCGCCGGGCAGGCCGACGCCGGTCCACTCGCCGAGGCCGAACTTCTTCATCCAGCCGTAGAGCTGGTCGTCGCTGAGCTGCTCGCCGAAGAGGATCGTGCCCATGTTGGAGGACTTGGCCAGGACGCCGGCGAGGGTGAGGTGCTCGACCGGGTGCTCCTCGGCGTCCTTGAAGGTCGTGCCGTGGCGCTGCAGCCGGACGGGGACCTCCACGGGCGTGTCGATCTCGACCAGGCCCTCCTCGAGGGCGGCCGCGGCGGTGATGAGCTTGGCGGTCGACCCGGGCTCGTAGACGTCCTCGACGGCGGCGTTGCGCATGCCCTCGGCGGTCTGCGAGCGGGCGGCGGGGTCGAAGGAGGGATAGCTGGCCAGCGCCAGCACCCGGCCGGTCTCCACGTCGAGCACGGTGGCGTAGCCGGAGAGCGCGCCGGCCTCCTTGACGCGCTCGCGCACGGCGTCGTAGGCGTACCACTGCAGGTCGGCGTCGATGCTGAGCCGGACGTCCTGCCCGGGCACGGCCGGGTCCTCCTCGTAGAGGCCGGTGCTGATCCGCTCGCCGAGCGCGCCGACCTCGAAGGTGGCCTCCCCCGGCGTGCCGGTGAGCGCCTCGTCGCGGACCAGCTCGACGCCCCCGGCGGGCATGCCGCCGGCGCCCATCCAGCCGATCATCGGCGCGGCGGCCTCGCCGAGGGGATACTGCCGGCGCATGACGGTCTCGGCGGTGACGCCGGGCACCCGCAGGGCCCGCAGCTCCTGCCACTGCTGGGGGGTGACGTCCTCGGCGAGGACGGTGTACTTCTCCCCCGGCGGGTGCAGGAGCGCGTCGAGCACCTCCGCGCGGTCGGCGCCGGTGACCTCGACGACCGCGTCCGCCGCGGCCTCGACGTCCTCCGGCTCGACCTCCTCGTCGTCGTCCTCGACCGCGAAGTCGTCCAGCAGCGTGGGGTCGGCGACGATCCGCTTGCGCTCGACGCTCACCGCGAGCTCGGCGCCGTCGGCGTCGGTGACCGTGCCACGCGCGGCGGGGATCGCCTGGACCTCGAGCCGGCTGTTGATCGCGGCCGCGGACACGCTGGCGGCGTCCAGGCCCTGGAGCCGGACGAGCTGGGCGGCGAAGAGGCTGAGCACGACGAGGACCCCGAGGAGCAGGGTGCGGGCCCGCCGGGCCGGGTGGACCACGCCCGGTGCGACCCGGCCGCCGGCGGCCCGTCCGCTCCGGGGACCGCGGGGACCACGGGGGCTGCGCGCTGCGCTCACGTGAGGCTCACCCCTGTCTGCGTCCGGTCGTCGTGTCCTGCTCGGTGTCCGTGCCGCTCCGGTCCGGGCGGCGGGCGGCGCCCGCGGGGCTCAGTCGTCGTCCACCGCCACGCCCGTGGCGGGCAGGTCCACGGTAATCGTCTGGTTGCCGTCGACCTTGGAGGCCACGCCGGTGATGGACCCGTCGGAGAGCCGCAGGGTCGCGGTGGACGTGGACGGGACCATGTCGAGCTTGCGCGCGTTCTCGGCGAGGGTCTCGGCCGAGCGCAGGTCCGACAGCTCGGCCTCGAGCGTGACCCGCGTGTCGTGCAGCTTGGTCTGCTCCGCCGCGAGGCTGGCGAGCTTGTAGGAGCCCTCCGCCCTCATCGTGTTGAGCATGAGCACGGCCGCGCAGGCCGCGAGCACGACGAGCAGGCACAGCAGCCGGAAGCCGGTGTGCGAGGTCGCCGGCGCGGCGTCGACCACGCGGGTGCGCGGCGCGGCGGCCGCCCCGCGCCCGACCCGCACCTGGGTCGTCCGCGGCAGGCCGAGCCTGGTGGAGATCGTCATCTGGCTCATCGGGTCACCTCTCCTTCGTCCGTGTCTGTCTCGTCCCCGACCGGGCGCACGCTCTGCACGCCCCCGTCCGCGACCGGGCGCACGCTCTGCACGCCCTCCTCCCCGACCGGGCGCACGCTCTGCAC
>CAZONQ010000182.1:0-5207 GCA_964581125.1 uncultured Ornithinimicrobium sp. | reverse complement strand
GCCAGGACGACCACCCTGCACATGCCGCCCTGCACATGCCGGCCTGCACATGCCGGCCTGCACATGCCGCCCTGCACATGCCGCCCTGGTCAGGGCGTGCACGTGCCCGCTCCGGCCGGGGCGTGCGACCCGTCCCGGTCAGGGCGTGCGACGCCGCGACTCCTCCGGGAGCTGCGGCGGGGTGAGGCCGGGGCGCTTGGCGGTGACGAGGTCGCCGGAGGAGCGGCCGGTGAGGCGGCGGTGCACCCACGGGGCGACGTAGTCCCTGGCCCAGGTCGCGTGGCCGCGCACCACCTCGACGCGGCGGGCCGGCGCCTGGGGCGGGAGCGGCACGGTCCAGTCCGCCGTGCCGGCGTCGTGACCGAGCGCCGTGTAGGCCGCCAGCGCGACCCGCCGGTGCCCCTCCGGCGTCATGTGGATGCGGTCCTCGGCCCACATCCGCCAGTCGCCCAGGAAGTCGCAGGCCCACTGGTTGAGCACGTAGCAGCCGTGCCGCTGGGCGATCGACCACTGGTGGGCGATGAAGGAGCCCACGCGGCCGCGGGTCAGCCCGACGATGGGCGCGCCGGCCGGGTCGGCGGGCGTCGCCATGAGCACGTCCGCCCCCGTCGCCCTGATCCGTGCGACGGCGCGCTCCAGCCTGGCCGCCAGGGCGTCCACGTCCGCGCGCGGGCGCAGGATGTCGTTGCCGCCGCCGACGATGCTCACCAGGTCAGGCTCCAGGGCGAGGGCAGCCTCGAGCTGCGGGCCGACGACGTCGTCCAGCTTGCGCCCGCGCACGGCGAGGTTGGCGTAGGTGAAGCCGTCCGCGTGCGGCGCGAGCAGGGCGGCGAGCCGGTCGGCCCACCCGACGAACCGGTCCGGCGCCGACGGGTCCGGGTCGCTCATCCCCTCGGTGAAGGAGTCGCCGACCGCGACGTAGCGGGACCACGCCCTGGTCTGCGGCCGCACGCTGCCCGTGCCGCCGTGCACGCTGGCGCCGGCCGGTGCTGCGGTGGTGGGTGGGCGGTCGTCGCGGTCGTCGTTCACGGCAGCCTCCAGTCGACCGGGTCCGCCCCCTGGCGGACCAGCAGCTCGTTGACCCGGCTGAACGGCCGGGACCCGAAGAACCCGCCCCGCGCCGACAGCGGTGAGGGGTGCGCGCTCTCGACACGGGGGACGTCGCCCAGGCGGGTGGCCAGGTTGCGGGCGTCCCGGCCCCACAGGACGGCCACGAGCGGGCCGCCGCGGCGCACGAGCGTGTCGATCGCCAGCTCGGTGACCTCCTCCCAGCCCTTGCCGCGGTGGCTGGCGGGGGCGTTGGGCCGCACGGTGAGGACCCGGTTGAGCAGCATGACGCCCTGCTCGGCCCACGGCGTGAGGTCGCCGGTCGTCGGTCGCGGGTGGCCGAGGTCGCTCTCGAGCTCGGTGAAGATGTTGTGCAGGCTGCGCGGCACCGGCCGCACGTCCGGAGCGACGGAGAAGCTCAGGCCGACCGCGTGGCCGGGCGTGGGGTAGGGGTCCTGGCCCACGACGAGCACGCGCACCTCGTCCAGCGGCCGCTCGAAGACGCGCAGCACGTGCTGGCCGGCCGGCAGGTAGCTGCGCCCTGCGGCGCCCTCCTCCCGCAGGAACTCGCCCAGCCGTGCGACCGTCGCCTGCGCGGGCGCGAGCGCCTCCGCCCAGGACGGGTGGACGAGACTGGTCAGCGGGGCGGGCACGGCACGAGGGTATGCCGTGCGCCCGCACCGTGCACGACGCGCACCCCGCAAATGACACGTCTGTAGTTCCGGTGCCCTAGACTGGCGAGCACTGACCTGGTCTGGAGCCGACGAGAGGACGAACATGGGCGCGGCCCCCCGTGCGCAGCACTCCGCCGAGACGACGTCGCTGTCCGAGCGTGACCGCGAGATCCTCGACTTCGAGCACCAGTGGTGGAAGTATGCCGGCTCCAAGGAGCAGGCCGTGCGTGACCTGTTCGACCTGAGCCCCACCCGCTACTACCAGATCCTCAACCAGCTCATCGACAGCGAGGACGCCCTCGCGCACGACCCGATGCTCATCAAGCGCCTGCGCCGCCAGCGTGCGCGGCGCCAGCGGACGCGCTCGGCGCGCCGCCTCGGCATCGAGCTCTGACCCGCGCCCGCCGGGTAGCCTGCTGACGCGGGGCCACGACGGCCCCGTCCGTGCGCACGAGGAGGGCCCCACCACCGTGAAGACCGACGTCGAGATCGCCCAGCAGGCCACGCTCCGCCCCATCGCCGAGATCGCGGAGGGACTGGGGCTGACGCCCGAGGACTACGAGCCCTACGGCCACACCAAGGCCAAGATCTCGCTGGGGGTGCTCGACCGCCTCGCTGACCGTCCCGACGGCAAGCTCGTCCTGTGCACGGGGATCAACCCGACGGCGGCCGGCGAGGGCAAGACCACGACCAACGTCGGGCTCTCCATGGCGCTGAACCGGATCGGCGTCAGGGCGATGACGACCATCCGCGAGCCCTCCCTCGGGCCCTCCTTCGGGATGAAGGGCGGCGCCGCCGGCGGCGGCTACGCCCAGGTGGTGCCGATGGAGGACATCAACCTGCACTTCACCGGCGACTTCCACGCCATCACCTCGGCGCACAACCTGCTCGCCGCGCTGCTCGACAACAGCATCCACCAGGGCAACCCGCTGGGCATCAACCCCAAGCGGGTCACCTGGCCGCGCGTGCTGGACATGAACGACCGCGCGCTGCGCAACATCGTCATCGGCCTGGGCAAGGTCGGCGACGGCGTGGTGCGCGAGTCCGGCTTCGAGATCACCGTCGCCAGCGAGATCATGGCGGCCCTCTGCCTCGCGACCGGCCTGGAGGACCTCAAGGAGCGCTTCGGCCGGATGATCGTGGGCTACACCTACGACAAGAAGCCCGTCACCGCGGCCGACCTGCAGGCCCCCGGCGCGATGGCCCTGCTGATGAAGGACGCCGTCCGCCCCAACCTGGTCCAGACCCTGGAGAACACCCCGGCGATCATCCACGGCGGGCCGTTCGCCAACATCGCCCACGGCAACAACTCGGTGGTCGCGACGCAGACCGCGCTGAAGCTGGCGGACTACGTCGTCACCGAGGCTGGCTTCGGCGCCGACCTGGGCGCCGAGAAGTTCTTCGACATCGTCTGCCCGGCCGGCGGCCTCAACCCCGACGCCGTGGTGGTGGTGGCCACCGTCCGCGCCCTGAAGCTCAACGGCGGCAAGGACAAGAAGGAGCTGACCTCCGAGGACCTCTTCGCGCTGGGCTCGGGCATCGTCAACCTCGAGCAGCACCTGGAGAACCTCGCCAAGTTCGGGGTGCCCGCCCTGGTCGCGGTCAACCGCTTCCCCAGCGACACCGACGCGGAGCTCGCCCTGGTGCGGGAGCGCTGCGAGGCGCTCGGCGTCAAGGTCGTCCTCTCCGAGGTCTTCGCCAAGGGCGGCGCCGGCGGCGAGGAGATGGCCCGCGCGGTCGTCGAGCTGTGCGAGCAGGAGAGCAGCTACGCCCCGCTCTACGACGCGGAGGACGAGCTGCACACCAAGATCGAGACCATCGCGCGCGAGATCTACCGGGCCGACGGCGTCGACCTCTCGCCGACGGCGGCCACCCAGCTCGCCCAGATCAAGGCCGACGGCTACGACGACCTGCCGATCTGCATGGCCAAGACGCAGTACTCCTTCTCCGACGACCCCACCCGCCTCGGCGCCCCCCGGGGCTTCCGGATCACCGTCCGCGAGCTCGTCGTCAACGCCGGCGCGGGCTTCGTCGTCGCGCTCACCGGCGACATCATGCGGATGCCGGGCCTGCCCAGGGTCCCGGCCGCGGTGGGCATGGACATCGCCGACGACGGGACGATCACCGGGCTGTCCTGAGCGCCGACGGAGGGGCCCGCTCCGGCACGTAGACTGGCGCCCATGGTGGAACAGACCTGGCGCACCGTCGCGCCCGGAGTCCTCGTCCGTCGCCACGACGAGCTCAAGCTCAACTGCGGACTGGTCCTCGGCCAGGACCGCGCGCTCGTCGTCGACACCCGCAGCTACCACGAGCTCGGTATGGAGCTGCTCGCCGCGGTCCGCGAGGTCACCGACCTGGAGCTGGTCGTGGTCAACACGCACGCCCACTACGACCACTGCTTCGGCAACTCCGCCTTCCGCGACTCCCAGATCTACGCCCACGCCGGCTGCGTCGACGACCTGGTCCGGACCGGCGAGCACCAGCGCCAGCAGGTGGTCGAGCACGTCCTGGAGACCGACCGTCCCCAGCTGGCGGAGATGATCGAGGCCACCGAGATCGTCCTGCCGTTCTACCTCGTCGAGCAGGACACGCCGATCGACCTGGGCGGCCGCACCGTCGAGCTGCTCTACGCCGGCCGCGGCCACACCGACCACGACCTGGCGGTGGCGGTCCCGGACGCGGGCGTGGTCTTCGCCGCCGACCTCGTCGAGGAGGGGGCCGACCCGATGATGGAGGACGCCTTCCCCCAGGAGTGGGCGACCACCCTCACGACGCTCATGGCCCGGCCGGCCGCCGAGGCCGCCGACGTCTGGGTGCCCGGCCACGGCGACGTGGTCGACCGTGCCTTCGTCGAGCGCCAGGCCGCCCAGCTCGCGCAGCTGGCCGAGCGCTTCACCGAGGTCCTCGACGGCGGGCTCGCCGGCGTGGACGCCCTCGTGAGTGCCTGCCGCGGCCTGGGCCTGCAGGACCAGACCCTGCGGGACGCGGCCGTCCGCGCCCTCGAGCTGCGCGGCTCGACCCGCGTCTGAGGGCGCACGGGGTGCCCGCCCGGGGCACGCCGGGGCCCCTCGCATTTGCACTCGAGGGGGTCGAGTGCTCATGATGGGACTTAGCACTCTCGCCATGAGAGTGATAACACCAGACCGGACCTGTCGAGGGTCGGGCGACGGGGCGACGTGAGCCCCCGAGCGCGGCTCGTCCGTCGCGGGCGGCAGCCCGGTCGTCCGCCCATCAGCGTGTGGAGGAACAGACCACGATGGCCAAGACCATTGCATTCGACGAGGAGGCCCGTCGCGGGCTCGAGAAGGGTATGAACACCCTTGCCGACGCCGTCAAGGTGACCCTCGGCCCCAAGGGCCGCAACGTCGTGCTCGAGAAGAAGTGGGGCGCCCCCACGATCACCAACGACGGCGTGAGCATCGCCAAGGAGATCGAGCTCGAGGACCCCTACGAGAAGATCGGCGCCGAGCTGGTCAAGGAGGTCGC
>CAZONQ010000181.1:0-5218 GCA_964581125.1 uncultured Ornithinimicrobium sp. | reverse complement strand
TCGTCGACACCTGGTGGCAGACCGAGACCGGCGCGATCATGATCAGCCCGCTGCCCGGGGTCACCGAGGCGCGGCCCGGCTCGGCGATGCGCGCGATCCCGGGCATCACCGCCCGGGTCGTCGACGACGCCGGCGAGCCGGTCGAGCGCGACTCCGGCGGCTACCTCGTGGTCACCGAGCCGTGGCCCTCGATGCTGCGCGGCGTCTGGGGCGACCCGGAGCGCTACAAGGAGACCTACTGGGGTCGCTTCGAGGACGTCTACTTCGCCGGCGACGGCGCCAAGCTCGACGAGGACGGCAACATCTGGGTGCTCGGCCGCGTCGACGACGTCATGAACGTCTCCGGCCACCGGATGTCGACGGCCGAGATCGAGTCCGCCCTCGTGTCCCACCCCAAGGTCGCCGAGGCCGCCGTCGTGGGCGCGGCGGACGACACGACCGGCCAGGCGATCTGCGCCTTCGTCATCCTGCGCGAGGACGCGGTCAGCGAGGCCGACGAGGAGGGCGAGGGCGAGGCGCTGGTCGCCGAGCTGCGCGGCCACGTGGCCAAGGAGATCGGCCCGATCGCCAAGCCGCGCCAGATCATGGTCGTCCCCGAGCTGCCCAAGACCCGCTCGGGCAAGATCATGCGCCGCCTGCTCAAGGACGTGGCCGAGCACCGCGAGATCGGTGACGTCACCACGCTGGCCGACTCCTCGGTGATGGACCTCATCAGCGCGGGCCTGAGCAAGGGCGACGACTAGGGACGCCCGCCCCGGCGACCCTCCACCACCGGCGTGCTCAGTCCCGGACCACGGCGACCGGGCACCCGGGCCGGTGGAGCGCCGCGCGGCTGACCGAGCCGAGCAGCAGGCGCTCGAAGCCGCCCTTCCCCCGCGTCCCGACCACGAGGAGGTCCGCCGACCGCGAGGCCGTCGTGAGCGCCTGGCCGGCCGGGCCGTCGACGACGCGCGCCTCGACGTCCAGGTCCGGGTGCTGCTCGCGCACCCGGCTCGCGGCCCCGGTGGCGTGCCGCTCCGCCTCGCGGCGTCCGCCCTCGTGCCACACGGTGCCCGGGTGCCGCCGGCGCGCCTCCTGCAGCCCGGGGCTCGTCGGCGGGTCCCAGGCGGCCAGCGCGACGACGCGGAGCCCGTGGCGCGCGGCGTGGTCGGCGGCGTAGCGCACGGCCACGTCGGCGGGGGTGCTGCCGTCCACGCCGACGACCACCGGTCCCCTCTCCCACCGGTCCTCGTCGGCCTCCGGCACGACGACCACGGTGCAGCGGGCGTGGGCGGTGACGGCGAGCGACACCGAGCCCAGCAGGGCCGAGAGGGCGCCCCCGCGGCCGCGCGTCCCGACGACCACCAGGCGGGCGCGGCGGGAGGCCCCCACCAGCACGGCGGCGGGGCTGCCGACCTCGACCTCGACCGTCACGGACGCGGCGTCGATGCTCCGCGAGGCGAGGGCGCGGGCCTCCTGCCCGACGGAGGCGGCCTCCGCCTCGAGGTCGTCGACCAGCGCCGGGTAGGCGTAGGGGCCGGAGGCCAGGACGGAGCTGGGGACCACGGTGACGATGCGCAGCCCGTGGCCGAGGAGGTCCGCCTCGCGCGCGGCCCAGGCGACGGCGGCCTCGGCCGCGGGCGAGCCGTCGAAGCCGACGACCACCTCGGCCGGGCGGGATGACGGCGCCGTCACCGCCGGCTCCCGCCCTCGTCGCCCGTGGGGCCGTCGTCGCCCGTGGGGGCGGGCAGGCGGACCCCCGTGACGCTGTCGGGCTCGATGCGCACGAAGCGCGGCTTCGGCCCGTGGTGCCACGGGGTCAGCGGGAGCTCGAGGGCGTCGATGATCTCGCCGAGCTCGCGGATCTCGTGGGCGCGCCCCTTGACGACCACGCTCCACGCGGAGCCGTCGTCCACGTCATACCCGTCGACCTCGAAGGCGACCGGGCGGCCGCTCGCGGCGGAGAACTTGGTGCCGGCCGCGGTGCGGAAGACGACCGTGCCATGGTCGACCACGTGGCTGACCGGGAAGATGTCCGGGGCCCCGTCCACGACGACGGCCAGGCGCCCGGTCGTGCTGCCCCGTGCCAGGGCCCAGGCCTCGGCGGTGGACAGCTGCGTGCTCGGGGGCGCGGGTGCGGTGCTCATGGCCCCACTCTCGGGCCGGCGGCGGCGCCCGGACAGGGCCCAAGGTCCCGGGACCCTCGACGGCGCCAGGGGCCGTCAGCGGCGGCGCGGCCCGGGTCGTCGCTGGACGGCGAGGACCGCGGCCTGGGTGCGGCGCTCCAGCCCGAGCTTGGCCAGCACGGCCGTGACGTAGTTCTTCACGGTCTTCTCCGCGAGGGAGAGCGCCTCGCCGATCTGGCGGTTGGTGAGCCCCTGGGCCACGTGCTCGAGGACGCGCTGCTCCTGCGGGGTCAGCCGCGCCAGGAGGTCGTCGTGCCCGTCCTCCCGCGACCACGTCCGGCGGAGCTGCTCGACCCGCGCCTCGTCCAGGAGGTTCTCCCCGGCCGCCACCCTGCGGACGGCGTCGATGAGGCCGTTGCCCTTGATGTCCTTGAGCAGGTAGCCGGAGGCCCCCGCGAGGACGGAGGTCGCCAGCGCCTGCTCGTCGTCGTAGGAGGTCAGGATGAGGCCCTTGATGCCGGGGTCGACCGAGCGCACGGCCCGGCACGCGTCGATGCCCGAGCCGTCGGGCAGGCGGGCGTCGAAGATGGCGACCTGCGGCCGCAGCGCCGGGATCCGCCGGGTGGCCTCCGCCGCCGACGCGGACTCGCCCACCACGACGATGTCGGGCGTCGTGCCGAGCAGCTCGCGCAGCCCGCGGCGGACGACCTCGTGGTCGTCGAGCAGGAACACGCTGATGGTCACCGTCGGCTCCTTCGTTCCGGACCATCATCGCCCCTCCGGGTCAGGGAGGGAGGGGCCGAAGGTCCTCAGTCGTCGCGCTCCGCAGGGACGGCCCAGCGGACGACGGTGCCGGAGGGGGTGCCCGGGACCACCTCGAGGCTGCCGCCGCGGGCGGTGGCCCGGGCGCGGAGGTTGACCAGGCCGCTGCGGGCCGCGCCGCCGTCGGTCCCGACGCCGTCGTCGGTGACGACGACGCGCACGTGGTCGTCGCAGCGCACGTGCACCGAGACCGACGCGGCGCGCGCGTGCCGGACGACGTTGGCGAGCGACTCGCGGACCACCGCGACCAGGTCCTGGGCCAACGTGTCCGTCAGGCCCGACAGCCGGCCCTCGACGAGCAGGCTCGGCTCGAAGCCGAGCAGGTCCGAGGCGTCGCCGACGAGCCCGGAGATCTCGTCGCGGATCGAGCCCGCCGGGAGCCGGTGCAGCTCGTAGATCGTGTGCCGGATCTCCCGGATGGCGCCGTCGAGGTCGTCGACCGCGTCGTCGAGCCGCTCCCGCACGGTGGGGTGCACGGCCAGGCGTGCCGCCGACTGGAGGGAGAGCCCGGTGGCGAAGAGCCGCTGGATGACGTGGTCGTGCATGTCCCGCGCGATCCGGTCGTGGTCCTCGAGGAGGGCGAGGAGGGCCTGGTCGCGCTGCGAGCGGGCGGCGAGCAGGGCCATCCCCGCGTGCTGGCTGAAGTCCAGCAGGGACCGGACGGCGCCCGACGGGCCGGTGCCGTCCGGCCAGACCACCACGAGGAAGCCGATGTCGTGCTCGCCGGACCCCAGCGGGAGCACCGCGAAACCGTCGGTGCCGGCGGACCCGGCCAGACGGCATACCTCCTGCGCCACCGCGTCGTGCCCGGGTGCGCCGCCGGGGACCCGGACGACCGCCTCCGGGACCTCCTGCCAGCAGCCCGCGAGGACGCGCGTGCCCACGTGGACCGACCGGTCCCCGCCGGTCCGCGGAGCGTCCGGGTGGCGGGCCCGGACCACCAGCCCGCCCTCCTCGTCCCAGAGCAGGACGAAGGTGACCGTCGCGCCCGTGCGCTCCAGGGCCAGGGTCGCGATCTGGTCGAGCGCGGGCTGCAGCTCCAGGCTGGCGAGGAGGGTGCGCGTCAGCCGGACCACCGCGTCGGACCAGGCGCGCTGGTCCTGGACCGTGGCGTAGAGCCGGGCGTTGGCGATGGCGGCACCGGCCGCCGACGCGAGCGCCTGCAGCAGCTCCTCGTCCTCCGCCGTGAACTCCTCGGCACCCTGCTTCTCGGTGAGGTAGAGGTTGCCGAAGACCTCCTCGCGCACCCGCACGGGCACGCCGAGGAAGCTGTGCATCGGCGGGTGGTCCGGGGGGAAGCCGCAGGACCGCGGGTGCTCGGAGATCTCCCGCAGCCGCTGCGCGCGCGGCTCCCGGATCAGCAGACCGAGGACGCCGCGCCCGTGCGGCAGCTCGCCGACGGCGCAGCGCTCGCCCTCGCTGAGGCCGTGGGTGACGAGCTCGGCGAGGGAGGACCCGTCCGGACGGAGCACGCCCAGCGCGCCGTAGCGCGCCCCCACCAGCGTGCACGCCGACCGGACGATGCGCCGCAGCACCTCCGGCAGCTCGAGGTCCGAGCCGACGGCGACCACCGCGTCGAGGAGCGCCACCATGCCGGGGACGGTCTGGTGGGCCCCGGGGCTGCTCGTGGTGCCCCGTTCCTCGTCGGGAGCCACGCCCTCATGGTAGGGCCCCCGGCGTCGCGGGCGGCGGGCTCAGCTCTCGGGCAGCAGGTGCCGCCACGGGCGCGCGAGGTGGAACTCGCGGCCGCTGACCTCGCTGACCTGGACGGCCACGACGTTGTGCTTGCCCTCGGCGACCCAGGGGCGCAGCCGCAGGTTGTCCGCGTCGCGCGCCGCCTGGCCCTCGAGGATGCGGGCGTGGCCGCGCGCGATGACGCTCCAGGCCAGCTCCGCCTCGTCGTCGACGTGGTCGATCTCGAAGGCGACGTCGTCGTCCATCACCACGCCGAGGAGCTTGGAGCCCTCGGCGGTGCGGAAGACGAGACGACCCTCGTCGACCGCGTAGTTGACGGGCGCGACGTGCACCTCGTCGGTCAGGTGGTAGGCGAGCCGTCCGAACTCCTCCTCGGCGAGGCGCTCCCAGCACTCGGCCTCGGTCAGGACCCGTGGGGCGGTCGACGTTGTCATGGTGATCAGCCTCCCTTGCTCGGCACCACCAGTCTACTACTTCTTGTCGTATGATGTGCGGTCGCCGGGGGAGGTACGGTGAGGGCCTGGCGTCGGTGCGGTGGCGAGAGAGGTGGCGGTGCACGGTGGCGCGCAAGGACTCGACCTTCCTCGGCTGGCCCG
>CAZONQ010000180.1:0-5250 GCA_964581125.1 uncultured Ornithinimicrobium sp. | reverse complement strand
CTCTGCACACCCCCACTCGACCGGGCGCACGCTCTGCACACCCCGACCGGGCGCACATTCTGCGTCCCGTGAAAGAGCGTCCCGTGGAAATGCGGCGAGGCACCGCACTTCCACGGGACCCTCTTCCACGGGACGGACAGCCTTCCCCGGCCGCGTCCCGTGGAAGTCGTCACGTGGGACTCGGGACCGTTCCCGACTTCCACGTGACGAGAACCGCGGGACGGCGCCAGCAGCCGTGCAGAGCGTGCGTCCGGTCGGGGTGGTGCAGAGCGTGCGCCCGGTCGGACAAGCAGCCGTGCAGAGCGTGCGCTCGGTCGGACCAGCAGCCGTGCAGAGCGTGCGCTCGGTCGTGTGGGGGTGTGCAGAGCGTGCGCTCGGTCGCTCACTGGTCGCGCAGCTGGCGCACCTGGAGCGCGAGCATCACCGCGAAGCGCAGGCGGGGGTCGGTCGTGAAGGGCCCGAGCATGCGCTCGAGCTTGCCGATCCGGTAGCGCAGCGAGTTGTAGTGGAAGTGCAGCGCCCGGGCGGTCGTCGCGACGTTGAGGTTGTTGTCGAGCAGCACGGTGAGGGTGTGGCGCAGGTCCTCCGTCTCCGGGTCTCCCACGGCGGCGAGCGGCCCGAGGGTCTCGGCGACGAAGCCGTCGACCTCGGCCTGGTCCTCGATCTGGGAGAGCAGCCGGAAGACGCCGAGCGCGTCGAAGTGGGTCGTGGCCTGCGGCCCGTGGAGGCGGCGGCCGACCTGCACGGCCTTGCGGGCCTCGGCATAGGCCCGGGGCAGGTCGGCGATGTCGGTCAGGGTCCGGGAGATGCCGGTGCAGAAGGTCCGCCGCCCGCCGCCGCCCAGCCCGTGCACCTGCTTGGCCATCGCCGTGACGCGGTCGGTGACCTGGCGCGGCTCGGCGTCCTCGGCCACCCCGAGCAGCAGCACGACCTCCTGGCTGAAGCCGGCCACCGCGGTCGTCGGGTCGTCGGTCGCGGCCACGCCCCGCCACGCCGCCCGGAAGCGCTCCGGCTCGGCCATGCCCTCGTGCGCGGTGGGCCCGTCGACCTCGGCGACGACGACGGCCAGGGGCTGGTCGAGGTCCCAGCCGAGGTCGGCGGCGTGGGTGAGGACGCGGTCCGGCGTGCCGGCGCGGCCGAGGAGCGCGTCGCGCAGGAAGTCCGCGCGGTAGCGCGCCTCCACCGCGGCCACCGCCTGCTGCTTGGTGATGGCCAGCGCGGCGGCCGTGGTCGCGGGGACGACGACGTGGTGGTCCTCGGCGGAGAAGCGGGTGTCGCGCACGAGCACGAGCCGGCCGAGGTCGTTGGCGCCGCCGGGGATCCGCGCGACCATCCGGTGCGTGCCCTCGTGCTCGACCGACACGCCCGGCACCTCGTCCTCGACGAGGAAACGCCCGGTCGGGTCGAAGCACGGCAGCGCCAGCACCTCGTCGGTGGCGCCGGCCTGGGCGAGCACCCTGCCGTCCATCGAGGTCACGAGCGCGCTGTCGGCGAGGTGGCGCACCATGCCGACGCACACCTGGTCCAGGTCGCCCCCGGAGATGACGACGCCGACGAGGTCGTCGAGCACCTGCTCGGCCCGGGCAAGGGTGACCGCGCGCCGGTTGAGGACGCGCGTGAGCACGGTGTTCATGACGTCGTCGAAACCCAGCTCCGCCGGCAGCGACAGCACCGGCAGGCCGAGCCGGTCGGCCTCGGCGAGCGCCTCGTCGGGCAGCCGGTCGACGTAGCGGTGGAGCTTGACCGCCACCCCCGCCAGCCCGTGGGCGTCGAGGTCGCGGACCCACGCGACGAGGTCGCCGTGCTGCTGCAGCGGATAGCCGGTCGTCAGCAGCAGCTCGTTGGGCCGCACCCACGGCAGCAGGTCGGGGACCTCCATGACGTTGACGCGGGTGACGAGGCGCCCCAGGCCCTCCTCGCCGGCGAGGAGCTCGGCGCCGGCCAGGACGTCCAGCCCGAGGACCTCCTCGACGGTGATCCCCGTGGGCGTCGCGTCGAGGCCGGTCCCCGGGCGGTGGTCCTCCTCGGCGGGCGGACCCTCCGGCGGCCCTGGCAAGAGTTGACGCTCCATCGCCGTATTGTCGTCATCATTCACCGAGCCTGGCAAGACCCTCGCTGCCTAGGGTGAGGCCATGGATGCTGCGGTGACACGGCGAGGGAGCCGCGGGGGTCCGGCGACGCCGGTGCCCGCCGCCGCCTCGACGCGCGCGCCCGCCTGGCTGGGCGGCCCCGCGGTCCCCGCCCGGGTGCTCGCGGCGTCGACGCCGGCGACCTACCTGCTGCCGCTCGACGCCACCGGCCCGGGCACGGGCACCGGCCCCGACGTCCTCGCCCTCGTCGGCCCCGACGCCCTCCGCCTGCCCGGCGCCGTCCTCGTCCCCGGCGCCGGCCCCACCGCCCTCGGCCTCCGGCCGGGCGACACCGTCACCGTCGGCGGCGGCCGCGTCCACGGCTCGGTTGCCGTGCTCGAGGTCCGCCGCTCCTGGCGCCCCCGCCGGCTCCCGCGCGGCACCTGGGCGGGGGCGGCCGACCTGCTCGACGCCGTCGGCACCGCACCCCTCCGCCCCGGGCGCGACGACCTCCCCCAGCTCGCGGCCGACGCCCTCGCCGACCCCGCCGCCGCCCGCGCCCTCCTCGGCCTCGGCCCCGGGCTCACCCCGTCCGGCGACGACGTCCTCTGCGGCATGCTCCTCGTCCTCGGCGCCACCTCCGGCCCGGCCACCGTCCGCGCGCTCCACCGCGCCCTCGCCGACGCGGTCGCCCGCGACCTCGGCCGCACCACCGCGCTCTCGGCCACGCTCCTGCGCTCCGCGCTCGACGGGTATGCCGTGCCGCCCGTCCTCGGCCTCCTCACCTCCGCGCAGCTCACCCCGGCCCGGTCGACCCCGCCCGACCTCGCCGGTGCCGTCAGGGCCGTCACGGAGGTCGGCCACTCCTCCGGCTCCGACCTGCTCCTCGGCGTCCGGGCCGCGCTCGAGCTCGTGCTCGCCCACGCGACCCAGCCAGACCCCATACCCATCTCCCCCGTCCCCCGAGAGGCCTGACGTGACCGACAGAGTCGACATCCGAAGCGGCGTCTACCACGACTCCGTGACCCTGATGCAGGTGTCCCAGCAGGTGCGCGCGACGCCCGGCGTGAGCGACGCCCTCATCGGCATGGGCACCGAGCTCAACCTCGGCCTCATGCGCGAGGTGGGCTTCGACGTGCCCGCGGCCGCCGGCCCGAACGACCTCGTCGTCGCCCTGCGCGCCGACGACGAGGCCGCCGTGGACGCGGGGCTGGCGCGGCTGGACGCGGTCTTCGCCGAGCTGCTGGCCCGGTCGCGGGAGAGCTCGAGCGCCGAGGAGGTCGCGCCGCTGACGCTCTCCAGCGCCGCCGCGCGCTCCGGCGCCACGCTCGCGCTCATCTCCACCCCCGGCGCGCACGCCGCCGTCGACGCGCTCGACGCGGTGCGGTCGGGGCTGTCGGTCATGCTCTTCTCCGACAACGTCCCGGTCGAGGACGAGGTCCGGCTCAAGGACGCCGCCGCGGCCGCCGACGTGCTCGTCATGGGGCCGGACTGCGGGACGGCGGTGGTGGGCGGGGCCTCCCTGGGCTTCGCCAACGTCACCCGGCCCGGGCGCTTCGGGGTCGTCGCCGCCTCCGGCACCGGCGCGCAGCAGGTGATGTGCCTGCTCGACCTGGCCGGCGAGGGCGTCAGCCACGTGCTCGGCCTCGGTGGGCGCGACCTGTCCGACGCGGTCGGCGGCCGCTCGGCGAGGCAGGCGCTGCGCGCGCTCGCCGCCGACGAGGGCACCGAGCACGTGATCATCGTCTCCAAGCCGGCCTCCCCGGCCGTCGTCGAGGAGCTCACGGCCCTGGCGGCCGAGCTCGGCGTCGAGGTCTCGTGGGCCACGCTCGGCCGCGGCCTGCCCGACCTCACCGCCGCCACGGAGGCCGCGCTCACGGCCGCCGGCGGCACCGTGCCGGAGTGGCCCTGGTGGGCCGCCGTCGAGCCCCGGCCGGCGGGGCAGCCCGGGCAGGGCGAGCACCTGCGGGGGCTCTACTGCGGGGGCACCCTCGCCGACGAGGCGATGATCCTCGCCGAGGAGCAGCTGGGCCCGGTCGCCTCCAACATCCCGCTCGAGGGCAGCCCGCGGGTCTCCGGCCACGGGCCGCTCACCGGCCACGCCGTCATCGACTTCGGCGACGACGAGCTCACCCAGGGCCGGGCGCACCCGATGATCGACCCGTCGCTGCGCCTGGAGAAGGTCCGCGAGCAGGGCGCCGACGCCACGTGCGGGGTGCTCCTGCTCGACCTCGTCCTCGGCCACGGCTCGCACCCCGACCCCGCCCGCGAGCTCGCCGACGCGGTCTCGGCCGCCCGCTCCGCCGCCCGCGAGGACGGCCGGCACCTGCCCGTCGTCGTCGCGCTGGTCGGCACGGAGTCCGACCCGCAGGGGCTCCAGGCCTGCGCGGCCGCGCTCTCCCAGGCCGGCGCGCAGGTCCACACCTCGCACGCCCAGGCCGTCCGCACCGCGCTGGACGCGCTCCCCACCGACCGGAGGAACCGATGAGCACCCCGACCGAGGCGCCGCTGCGCGGCCTGCTGACCCGCGACCCCGTCGTCGCCGCCGCCGGCGCCGAGCTCTTCAGCCAGACCCTGCGCGAGCAGGCCGTCCCCGTCACCGACGTGCGGTGGCGCCCGCCGATGGAGGGCGCCGAGGAGGCCCTCGCGACCGTGCTCGCCGACCCGCGCCTCGCCGAGGCCAACGCCCTCGCGCTGGAGCGGATCACCTCCGCCGAGGCCGAGCTGGTGCGCATCGCCCCGGCCAGCGAGCTCCTCGGCCTCAAGCCCGGCGAGTTCCTGCACAGCGGCCCGCCCCTGACCTGGGAGCGCGCGTCCGGTCCGATGAAGGGCGCCCTCATCGGCGCCATGCTCTTCGAGGGCCTGGCCGCCACGCCCGAGGAGGCCGAGGAGAAGCTCGCCGGTCCCGACGTCTCGCTCGCTCCGTGCCACAGCCGCGGCGCCGTCGGGCCGATGGCCGGCGTCATCAGCCCGTCGATGTGGCTCTTCGAGCTGCGCGACCCGGTGCACGGCACCACCTCCTGCTGCTCGCTCAACGAGGGCCTGGGCAAGGTGCTGCGCTACGGCGCCTTCAACGAGGAGGTCCAGACGCGGCTGGCGTGGATGCGCGACGTGCTCGGGCCGGTCCTGGCCGAGGCGGTCGAGTCGCACGGGCCGGTCGACGTCAAGGCCTACCTGCCGC
>CAZONQ010000179.1:0-5292 GCA_964581125.1 uncultured Ornithinimicrobium sp. | reverse complement strand
CGGTCCATCCGCATCGTGCCCTCGGCCCCGGCGTCGAGCCGCCAGGCCCGCTCGCCGAGCGCGGTGACCCGGTCCATCGCCTCGACGGCCAGCTCGGTCACGTCGGTCGGCGCGGGCCGCACGAAGTCCGGCCGCTGGACGCGGGCCAGGACGAGCAGGTCGTCGACGAGCCGCTGCATGCGGTCGACCTCGTCGAGCACGAGCCGGCGGGTCGCCTCGACGTCCTCGGGGTCGTCCGCGCTGAGCAGCTCGGCGTTGCCGCGCACGATGGTCAGGGGCGTGCGCAGCTCGTGCGCCGCGTCGTCGAGGAACTGCCGCTGCTCCTGCACGCCGGCCTCGATCCGGTCGAGCATCTCGTTGTAGCGGACCACGAGCTCGGCGACGTCGGTGTCGGCCCCGCTGACGTCCACCCGGCGGGACAGGTCCTCCGTCGACGTGGCCGCCGTCGCGGCGCGCAGCTCGTTGAGCGGCCGCAGCAGCCGGCCGAGCAGGACGTGCCCCAGCCACGCGACGGCGACGAGCACCGCCAGGGACAGCAGCGCGTAGGTGAGCGCCTGCCGACGCACCTCGTCCCGCTGCGCGCCGATGTCGTTGACGACGACGAAGCGCGCCTCGCGGGTCTCCTGCGGCAGGTGCACGTCGGCCACGAGCATCCGCAGCTCGGTCCCCTGCGAGCGCAGCTCGGTCAGCCGGGCCTGGCCCCGCTCCACGTCGAGCGAGCGCACCGCCGCCAGGACGTCGGGGGCGGCGACGTCGAAGGTCCGCGTGCCGCCGGAGTAGATCGGCTCCTCCCCCTCGACCGTGCCCATCATCGCCTCGTCGTCCCCGGCCACGGCCGTGGTGAGGAAGGCGAAGAACAGGTCCCGCACGTCCTGGTAGGGCTGCCCGTCCTGGTCCGGCCCCCGCTGGGCCATCTGCCGCAGCTCGGAGACCTCCTGCTCGAGCTCGCGGTCGACCCGCTCGGTGAGCGAGCCGTACTGCACGCCGTAGCTCACCACCCCGACGGCCAGCAGCCCGGCGGCCATGACGCCGACGATGAGCGCGAGCATCCGCTGCCGGACCGACCAGCGCCGCACCCACGACCTGCCCCTCACGACAACCCCCCGTGCGCGAGCAGCGCGAACGACACGAGCCAGTGGGTCGCCATGAAGTCACCGTCGGTGATGTGCCCCAGCACCGCGGCCTCCTGCGCGTCGGCGCCCGCGCGCAGCCGCGCGGCGGGCTCCTCGGGCAGGTGCGCCGCCAGCTCCCGCAGCTGCCAGGCGCGGCTGAGCGCGAGCCCGAGCAGGTGGGCACCCTGACCGTCGGCCGGGTCGAGCACCTCGGGCACCTCCAGCAGGTGCGCGTGCCGCCCCTCGCCGAGCCCCGGCAGGAAGCGCCCCAGCCACGCCGCGAGCTCCTCCGCGCCCAGCACCTGCGCCATGAGCGAGGCCTCGGTCAGCGCCGGCGACAGGAAGTCGGTGCCGCCCGGCTCCCACGCCGTCGGCGCGTCCGCGTCGTCGCCGAACCACTCCAGCGCCCGCCCCCGGCAGGCCGCGACGACGTCCTCCCTGCCCAGCCGCCCGTAGGCGTCGAGCAGCAGCCGCAGCGCGAACGCGTCGTTCTGGTGCTTGCCGTGCCGGACCGGGTAGGCCTGCCGCGGCAGCCACGCGAGCACCAGCTCGGCGACCGCGTCGCCCAGCGGGGCGGTCGCCTCCGCCCACGACGAGGTATGGGGCGAGCCGCCACCGCGCGCCGCCTCCGCGAGCGCCGCGACCAGCTGGGCGGCCCACGCCCACCCGTAGGGCCGCTCGAAGGAGGGTCGCGAGCGCAGGTAGTCGACCTCGACGGCGACGTGCTCCGGCCGCAGCCGCCCGTCGAGGAGCGCGACGGCCGAGGTGCGCTCGTCGGGGTCGAGCGCGTCTGCATACCTGGTGAGGAGGGTGACCAGGGACCACTGGACGTGGACGCAGGAGTGCCAGTCGAAGGACCCGTGGAAGCTGGGGTGCAGCCGCTCGGGGACCAGGTGGGCGTCGTCCGGCCCGGTGACCACGTGCCCGGGGACCCACGGGTAGGGCGTGCCCACGACCGCCCGGGCGACGCGGCTCCAGGCCCCCGCGCAGGCGGGGGCAGGCAGCCGCCCGGGGCGGTCCGCGGGGCCGGTCGACGGGGTGGGCATGCGGTCCATTCAACACGGCGGCGCGTCACTACACTCGCGCGCATGACGGCTGACGAGGACCACTACTACGTCGCGCTCGGCGACGGACGCTACGCGCCGACGCGGCACACGACGGGGGCCTGGTCCGCGGACGAGCAGCACATGGCCGTCCTCACCGGTCTGCTCGTGCACAACCTCGAGCGGCACGACCCGCGGCCGGACCTGCAGTGGGGGCGGATGACCTTCGACATCCTGGGCATGATCCACCGCTCGGAGACGACCGTGCGCACGCGCACGCTGCGGCCGGGGCGGACGATCGAGCTGGTCGAGGCGGTCGCCAGCGCGGGCGGGCGGGACGTGGTGCGGGCCAGCGCCTGGCGCCTGGTGCGCTCGGACACGGCGGAGGTGGCCGGGGTCGAGGCCGGGCCGATGCCCGGGCCCGGATCGGTGCCGCCGTGGCAGGGCATGTCGACCTGGGACGGGGACTTCCTGCGGACCCTGGAGTTCCGTGCCGCGGAGGAGCCGCGGCCCGGCCGCGGCAGGGTGTGGATCACGACGGAGCACCCGCTCGTCGCCGGCGAGGGGTCGAGCCCGCTCGCGCGCTGGTGCGGGATGCTCGACGTCGCCAACGGGATCGCCTGGCGCCAGCACCCGGAGGAGTGGCTCTTCCCCAACGTCGACCTCACCCTCCACCTCCACCGGCGGCCGGAGGGGCGCTGGGTCGGGCTGGACACGCAGGTCTCGTGGGGCCCGACCGGCATCGGCCAGACCTCCTCGGTGGTGCACGACGAGCACGGCCCGGTCGGCACGGTGGAGCAGTCGCTGACCCTGCGGCCGCGCCCCTGAGCAGGGCCGCCCGCCCGGGCGGCGGGGCCGGATAACGATTGGGTCAAGACCCTGGATTTCCCGTCCCGCAGGCCCCAGGATGGGTCGCGGATCCCCGGACGACAGCGCCGTCGTCGGGGCTCCGTCTACGTCAGGGGGGCCCGACGACACAGATGTGACACAGATCACAGGTCGATGGTGCAACAATCTGCGGCCCTGCGACGTCATAGGAAGTGTCAGGACGGGACACCTGACACCTCGTCATGAGGGGTCGCCCATCGGCGATGGCGACGAGGGGGGGACGCGAGGGGCGGGGCGCAGGGTCAGGGGACCTCGCGCTCCGCCTCTCGTCACGTCCCCGCCCGTCCGCCGGGCCCGCCGGGCGCCCGCAGGACACGACCAGCCGGCGCTCCTAGACTGGGCAGCCGATCCGAGGAGGACGCATGATGCGCAAGATCCCCCGAGCCGCGGCGCTCGTGGGTGCGATCGCGCTCGGCCTGACCGCCTGCGGCGACGCGACGGACCCCGCGAGCACGCCGAGCCCCACGAGCGAGGCGGCCCCCACCACCACGGACGAGACCACCACGGACGAGACCACCACGGACGAGACCACCACGGACGAGACCTCGTCCGGCCCCGAGACCTCGGAGGACGACATGGAGAGCATCTCGCCGATCCCCCGCCCCACCGGCGGCGCGGCGCTGCCGTCGGGGCCCGTCCCCGACGCGGTCGTGCAGCGCGCGGACGTCCAGGAGGCGATCGCCGACTACGCCAAGCGCATGGGCGTGCCCGTCGACCAGGTCGAGGTCGTCGGCTTCGCCGAGGTCACCTGGTCCGACGGCAGCATCGGCTGCCCGAAGCCCGGGATGATGTACACCCAGGCGCTCGTCCCCGGCTACCAGCTGGTCCTCGGCGTCGACGGCGCGCTGGGCAGCTATCACGCGGCCCGCGACAAGGGCTTCAGCTTCTGTGCCGACCCGGTCGCGCCGGCCGAGACCAGCCCCACGAGCTGAGGCCGGCCGCACGCACGGCACCGCCTCAGGGCAGGTATGCCGTGGCGCCGGGGTCGACGCGCAGCCGCACCTCGTCCCCGGGCTGGAGGCCGGGCTCGTCGGCCCGGGCGGCGACCGCGCCGACGCGGTCGACGTCGACGTCGAGGTGGACGGCGTCGGAGACCGTGACCGCGCGCCGCACGACGCCGCGCAGCGCACCGCCGGGGTCGGCGCGCAGCGCACCGCGGCGCAGGGCCAGCGTCCCCGACCCGTCGGCGCAGCCGGACAGCTCCGCGAGGGCCGCGAGCGCCCCGCCGGAGAGGAAGGTCTCGTAGCCGATGAACTCGGCGACCTCGCGGGTGGCGGGCGCACGCCATACCTCCGAGGACGGCCCCTCCTGGGCGATGCGACCGGCGAGCATGACCGCCATCCGGTCGGCGACGGTGAAGGCCTCGTCGTGGTCGTGGGTGACCATGACCGCGGTCGTGCCGGTGCGCACGAGGATCTCGCGCAGGTCGCCGGCGAGACGGTCGCGCAGGGAGCGGTCGAGCGCGGAGAGCGGCTCGTCGAGGAGCAGCAGGGACGGGTCCGCCGCGAGCGACCGGGCCAGGGCCACGCGCTGCTGCTCCCCGCCGGAGAGGGTCGGGGTCCGCCGGTCGCCGTAGCCGGGCAGCCCGACGAGCTCGAGCAGCTCGGCGACGCGGCGGTCGCGCCCGGCGCGGGGCACGCGGCGCAGGCGCAGGGCGTAGGCGATGTTGTCGGCGACCGAGGCGTGGGCGAAGAGCTGCCCGTCCTGGAACATCAGGGCGAAGCCGCGCTCGTGCGTGGGCACGCCGGCGAGGTCGCGGCCGTCCCAGGTCACGGTGCCGGCGGCGAGCGGCTCGAGGCCGGCGACGGCGCGCAGGAGGGTGGACTTGCCGCAGCCGGAGGGCCCGAGCACCGCCAGGACGGTCCCGGCCGCGACCGAGAGGGACACGTCGTCGAC
Organism: uncultured Ornithinimicrobium sp.; assembly: GCA_964581125.1. Classification (GTDB taxonomy): domain Bacteria; phylum Actinomycetota; class Actinomycetes; order Actinomycetales; family Dermatophilaceae; genus Ornithinicoccus. The sequence goes on along the minus strand of CAZONQ010000179.1, from coordinate 353 downwards.
GGCCGTCGTCGGGCCGAAGCGGACGGTGACGTCGTCGAGCCGCAGCATCAGAAGGTCCCCACCGAGCCGACGCGCAGCCGCTCGACGACGCCCATGACCGTGACCGTCAGCAGCGCGAGGACGACGCTGGCGGCCAGGGCCATGCCGAGGTGCTCGGCGCCGGGGCGGGAGATGAGCTGGTAGATGACGACCGGCACGGTCGGCCGGTCGGGGCGGGCGAGGAAGGACGTCGCCCCGAACTCCCCCAGCGACACCGCGAAGGCGAAGCCGGTCGCGGCCAGCAGCGGCCGCGCGAGCGCCGGGGCCTCCGCCGTCCACGCCGCCCGCCACGGCCCGGCGCCGAGCGCCGCGGC
>CAZONQ010000178.1:0-5303 GCA_964581125.1 uncultured Ornithinimicrobium sp. | reverse complement strand
CCACTCGTTGCCGTGGATGTTGGCCGAGAACCAGATGGGCGTCTTGTACTCCGCCTTGAGCTTCTTGTCCCTGGCCGCCTTGTCCGGCGCGTGCTGGATCTTCTCGCGGTAGGCCGTCTGCCTGCGGGTCTCGTTGGCCCTCTCGGGCGCGGTGACGGTCACCAGGTAGAGGTCGCGGCCCTCGCTCGACTGCCCGACCACCTGCACCGAGACGCGGTCGCTCCTGCTCATGAGGTCGTTGAGGCGGGGCGCGAGGTCGGCGTAGCCCACGAGGTCGGCCGCGTAGGAGCGGTCCTCGGGGTCGTGGTCGTAGACGCGCAGCGTCGGCTGGTAGGGGTAGGACGCCGGCATCTCCAGGCCCGGGGCGGACGGCTCGGCCGGGCGCGTCCCCCTGGTCTCCTGCCGCTCGAGCGCGGCGTCGACCGGCGCGGCGGTGGCCGCCGGGCCCATGGCGAGGCACAGGGCGAGGGAGGAGGCGACGCCGAGGGCGGCGCGGCGGGTCGTGCGGTGGGTCATCGTTCTCCTGTCGGTCGTCGTCGAACCCGTGAGAGGCATGTGCAGCGACACTGCATGTGCAGTCTGCCACCGATGCGCGAGGTCCGCCAGAGGTCCGCCGGGGCCCGCCTGTGACGAGCACCACGTTGACGCGACGTCACCGGGTTCGGCTACAGTGGCTGACGATGACTCACCTGCTCCTCCTTCGACGCCGCAGCGAGACCTCCTAGGTCCGGCCCTCGCTGCGGAGTCCTGCTGTCCACGGACCACGACAGCCCCCAGCGAGGAAGAGCCAGACCACCATGAGCATCGTCACCCCCGCCCGCGACACGCACGTCGTCCGACGCAACCCCCAGCAGCCGAGCGGTATGCCGTTCGGCCGCTACACCCCATACCCCGCGGTCGACCTGCCCGACCGCACGTGGCCCGGCCGCACGATCACCCAGGCCCCCCGGTGGTGCGCCGTCGACCTGCGGGACGGCAACCAGGCGCTGATCGACCCGATGACCCCCGACCGCAAGCGGCGGATGTTCGAGCTGCTGGTGCGGATGGGCTACAAGGAGATCGAGGTCGGCTTCCCGGCCGCGAGCCAGACCGACTTCGACTTCGTCCGGATGCTCATCGAGGAGGACCTCATCCCCGACGACGTCGTCATCCAGGTCCTGACGCAGGCGCGCGAGCACCTCATCGAGCGGACCTACGAGGCGATCGCCGGGTGCCGGCAGGCGATCGTGCACCTCTACAACTCGACCTCCACGCTGCAGCGGCGCGTGGTCTTCGGCGCGAGCGAGGACGAGATCGTCGACATCGCCGTCCGGGGCGCGCGCACCTGCAAGAAGTACGAGGAGCAGCTGCCGCCGGGCACCGAGGTCTCCTACGAGTACTCCCCCGAGTCCTACACCGGCACCGAGCTCGAGTTCGCCGTCCGCGTGTGCAACGCCGTGATGGAGGTCTTCGTCCCGACGCCGGAGAAGCCGGTCATCATCAACCTGCCGGCGACCGTGGAGATGGCCACCCCCAACGTCTACGCCGACTCCATCGAGTGGATGAGCCGGCACCTGGACCACCGGGAGAACGTCGTCCTGTCGCTGCACCCGCACAACGACCGGGGGACGGGGGTCGCCGCGGCCGAGCTGGGCTACCTGGCCGGCGCGGACCGGATCGAGGGCTGCCTGTTCGGCAACGGCGAGCGCACCGGCAACGTCTGCCTGGTGACGCTGGGGATGAACCTGTTCACCCAGGGCATCGACCCGCAGATCGACTTCTCCGACATCGACGAGGTCCGGCGCACCGTCGAGCACTGCAACCAGCTGCCCGTCCACGAGCGCCACCCCTGGGGCGGCGACCTGGTCTTCACCGCCTTCTCCGGCAGCCACCAGGACGCGATCAAGAAGGGCTTCGAGGCGCTGGAGCGTGACGCCGCGGCCGCCGGCGTGCCGGTCGAGGAGTTCCGCTGGGAGGTGCCCTACCTGCCCGTCGACCCCAAGGACGTCGGCCGCAGCTACGAGGCGGTCATCCGGGTCAACAGCCAGTCCGGCAAGGGCGGCGTGGCCTACGTGATGAAGACCGAGCACAAGCTCGACCTGCCGCGCCGGATGCAGATCGAGTTCAGCCGGGTCGTGCAGCAGCACACGGACAGCGAGGGCGGCGAGATGACCCCGGCGCAGATCTGGGAGGCCTTCCGGCGGGAGTACCTCCACGGTGCGGAGTCGGCCGTCGGTGCCGACTACGCGGTGGTCCACGACGAGGAGGCGGGGCAGGACCGGATCGAGGCGACCGTCACCGTGGCCGGCGCGCCGCGCCGGGTGAGCGGCACCGGCAACGGCCCGATCGCGGCCTTCACCGACGCCCTGAACGGTGCGGGGGTGGAGGTCCGCGTCCTCGACTACCAGGAGCACGCGCTCAGCGCGGGGTCGGACGCCTACGCCGCGGCCTACGTCGAGTGCGCGGTGGACGGCGAGGTGCGCTGGGGCGTGGGGATCCACCCGAGCACGGTCACCGCGTCGCTGCGGGCGGTCATGAGCGCCGTGGACCGGCCCCGGCCCTGAGCCCCGTCACCGACCTCGGGCGGGCTCAGCCGCGCCCGTCGCCCAGCAGGGTCCGCCCGTCGTCGGTGACCTCCCACCAGGGGTTGTAGGCGATCTCCCACACGTGCCCGTCGGGGTCCTCGAAGACCGCGGAGTAGCCGCCCCAGTAGCGGGTCGCCGGGCGCCGCAGCACGGTCGCCCCGGCGTCGACGGCCGTCTCGAACTGCTCGTCGACGTCGCCGGCGCTCGGGACGTTGAGACCGAGCACCTTGCCGCCCCAGCTGTCCCCGCTGCCCGGCGTGTCCTCGGTCTCGTCGTCGATGTCGATGCCCGAGTCGACCGCGAGCGCCATCCGGTCCCACAGGCCGACGACCATGCCACCGGCCTGGAAGAACTCGATGTGCTCCGGCGAGGGGCCCGGCGTCCAGCCCAGGGCCACGTAGAACTCACGGGCACGGTCCATGTCGGCCACGCCGAGGGTCACCAGGGAGACGCGCTGATCCATGCCGTCAACCTAGCAGCGCTGGTCAGCCGGTCAGCAGGGCCGCCACGGTCGGGGGTATGGAGCGTGCCACCGCGAGCGCGCGCAGCGGGCCCCCGGGGTTGGCCCGGTGGGCGGCGACCCCGTGGACGAGGGCGGCGAGCGAGCCGGCGTCGCGGGGGTCCAGGCCGGCGGCGAGGAGCGTGCCGCAGAGCCCCGCGAGGACGTCTCCGGCGCCGGCCGTGGCGAGCCAGGCCGGGGCGTCGGCCTGCGCCCGGACCGGGACCGCGGGGTCGGGGTCGGCGACCAGGGTGACCGACCCCTTGAGCAGCACGGTGCACCCGGTGGCCGCGGCGGCGCGCCGCGCGTGCGCGAGCGGGGAGGCCTCGACCTGCTCGCGGCCCACGCCGGCGCCCTCGACGGCGGTGAGGAGGCGGGCCAGCTCTCCGGCGTGCGGGGTGAGGAGCGTGGGTGCGGCGGGGCGGTCGCCCCGCCGCACCCGCTCGGCGAGCAGCTCCAGCGCGCCGGCGTCGGCCACGAGGGGCACGTCGTCGGCGAGCGCCACCTCGACGTGGTCCACCTGGTGGTCGTCGCGTTCCGGGTGGTCGCAGCCCTGCGGGTCGACGCCGGGGCCGACGACGGCCGCCTGCACCCGGCCTGCGCCGGGCACCACCTCGGGGCAGGCGGCCAGCACGAGCTCGGTGGCGTGCGGCGGCCCGACGTAGCGCACCATCCCCGCGCCCGCCTCGACCGCGGCAGTGGTGCACAGGACGGCGGCGCCGGGGTAGGCGTCGCTGCCGGCGACGACGGCGACGACGCCCCGGGAGTACTTGTGGTCCCGGGCCCCCGGGACGGGCCACAGGCCGGCGACGTCGGCGGGCTCGAGGCGCTCGACGGCCGGCGCGGCGCCGAGGTCGGCACCCAGGCCGATGTCGACGACGGTCAGCCGACCGACGGCGGCCGCCGTGGCGGGCAGCAGGTGGACCGGCTTGGCCACCCCGAAGGTCACGGTCTCGTCGGCCCGGACGGTGGTGCCGAGCGGCTCCTCCCCCGCGGGGTCGGCGCCGCTGGGCAGGTCGACCGCGACGACGTGCGCGCCCTCGGGCACCGCGGCGGCCGCGGCGGCCATGGCACCGCGCAGGCCGGGGCGCCCGCCGATCCCGAGCAGACCGTCGACGACGAGGTCGGCGTGCTCGAGGACACGGAGCACGCCCGGCGGGAGCTCGGCGTCCGGGGCGACGAGGTGCACCTCGACGCCGGCCCGCTCGACGGCGGCCCGTCCCGCCGGGTGCAGGTGCTCGGCGACGCCCACGACGACGAGACCGTCCCGGACCGGGCCGTCGTCGGCCAGCCCCTCCCGGGCGAGGATCGCCGCGGCCCAGAGCGCGTCGCCGCCGTTGTCGCCGGGGCCGGCCAGCACGACCACGTGCCGGGCCCGCCGGTCGGCCACCCGCGCGGCCACCACGTGGGCGAGGCCGCGCGCCGCGCGCTGCATCAGCTCTCCCTCGGGCAGCCGGCCCCGCGCCCGGTCCTCGGCCGCGCGGACGTGGGGGACGGCATACCCGCGGAGCATCAGCCCTCCGCCACCACGACGGCGGAGGCGATGCCCGCGTCGTGCGAGAGGGAGACGTGGAGGTGGTGGACGCCGAGCTCGTCCGCGCGGGCCCGCACGGTGCCCTGGGTGCGCAGGTGCGGGCGGCCGGTGCTGTCGCGCACCACCCACGCGTCGGTCCAGCGCAGGCCGACCGGCGCACCGAGGGCCTTGGCCAGCGCCTCCTTGGCGGCGAAGCGGGCCGCCATCGACTCAGGCCGCAGCCCCCGCTCCTCGAGCGTGAAGAGCCGCTCGGCGAGGCGCGGGGTGGCCTCGATGCGGGCGGTGAAACGGGCGACGTCGACCACGTCGATCCCCAGACCGACGATCATGCCGACCGCACCCCGCAGGTCACCGGAACCGCCGGCCTACTCGACCGTGACCGACTTGGCGAGGTTGCGCGGCTGGTCGACGTCGAGGCCCTTGGCGGTCGAGAGGTGCAGCGCGAAGACCTGGAGGGGCACGACGGTGAGCAGCGGCGCCAGCAGCGGGCTGGTGTGCGGCACCCGGATCACCACGTCGGCGAAGGGCACCACGTCCTCGTCGCCCTCCTCGGCGATGACGAGCGTGCGGGCGCCGCGGGCGCGGATCTCCTGGATGTTGGAGACGACCTTGCCGTGCAGGCCGTGCGGGCTGTCGGGCGAGGGGACGATGACGAAGACCGGCTGGCCGGGCTCGATGAGGGCGATCGGGCCGTGCTTGAGCTCGC
>CAZONQ010000177.1:0-5365 GCA_964581125.1 uncultured Ornithinimicrobium sp. | reverse complement strand
GGATTACTGACGCCAGGGGTGGAGCACACGACCGTTCCCGGCCCGCCTGACGTGTCACCGACGTGCGAGCGTCCGGGACCTCCGCTCGGCCGTTGACGACCGCTGGGAGCCGGGAGGTGCTTCCTCCGCGCCAGGGCCTGACGTGAGACCCAGGGCTCCGTTCTTACGCTTTAGAGTGCATGAATACGCGCACCCAACGCATCGCGACATCAGGCCGCCGGCAGTTCGAGTCCCTCCGTGAGGCAGCTGATCGGACAGGGTTGAGCACCTACACACTGCGTCGGAGAATCGCCGAGGGTCTGTTGCCCGCCTACCGTAGCGGGACCCGCATCATTCGGCTTGACCCCGAGGACGTTGACAGGCTCCTCACCCGCATTCCCACCGCCGACCAGCTGCGCTAGAGCGCGATCTCTCTGCTCAGTCGCTCGGTGAGGGCTCTGTCCCGCGCCGCCGTGGCGTGCTGATAGCGCAGCGCCACCGACACGTCGGTGTGGCCACCCCTGTGGAGCAGCTCGGCCAGAGTCGCCCCCTGCACGGCATACGCGCTCAGGCCCGTATGCCGGAGGTTGTGGAAGTGGAAACCGGGACGCCCGGCCTTTTCGCGGGCGGCTCGCCAATGCCTGTCCAGCGTGGTCTGCGAGATGCGCTTGCCCGACGGGCCGGCCAGGACGGGTGCTGTTCGGGCAGCTGGGGTGCAGGTGCCCAGGTGTTGACGAAGTGCGGACAGCAGCGCCGCCGGGATGGCGATGGTCCGAGCGCTGTCTGCTTTCGGCAGGGTGAGCGCGTTCGCCTTGACGTTGAACTGCCGGCGCACGTGCAGAACAGCCTTCTCGGGGTCGTCGAGGTGCTCCAAGTCCCGACGTTCCAGCCCGAGCACCTCCCCCAGCCTCAGTGCGCACCACGCCGCGAGGGGTACAGCGATGCGCAGATGCTCGGGCATAGCCGCGGTCATGACCCGGACCTCCTCGGGAGTGGCGACGTCTCCCTACTCGTCCTCAGGACGGACCCGGCGGTGCTTCGGCGCCTCGGGAAAGGGTGGACGACTCCAGACCCCCTGCCTTGGCCTTGACCGCGGCGTTGAGGCAAGAGCGGAGCGCAATCACCACGTTGGGTGTCACACCATTGACCCTGGCCCGGGGGTGACGTTTGCTCCGGCGGCTCGCAAGAAGTCCAAGGTGGTCAGCAACCCGCTGCGTCGTCAGGTCCCGCAGACGAACATCTCCCAGCTCGGGCCAGACGTGGTTCTTCATCACCGAGCGGTATGACAGCGCTGTGGCCCGGGACCGGTCGGGGTTCGCCTCGAGCTGAGCCAGCCACGTCTCGGACCACTCCTTGAGCGTCAGGGACTCCGCCTCGGCCCTCTCCTCCCGCGCCCTCCTGGCAGCCCTACGTTGCGCTGGCGGGACGAAGATCCCTCGAGCAACATCGGCGCGAGCGATGTCCAGGACGGCACGAGCATCGGTGAGAGTTTCGTAGATCCCCAGGGCATGCGTCGTGCCGTCACGATGCAGGCGCACCCGGTAGCGCCCGCGGTACAGGGTGATACCGCTCGGCAGTTTGGGCTCTTTGACCGCCAAGTTACCCACTCCTCCACCAGCAAGGGTCGTGTGACAAGCCTGTGACAAATCAGGTGCTCTGTCGAGCCTACATCTGCTCACACGCGCACACACGACGAAGCCCCCGATTTCCGCGCTACGGCGCGGAAATCGGGGGCCGACGTGCGACAACTCGCACAGCGTGAGACACGTGGGTGGAGGTGGCGGGAATCGAACCCGCGTCCGTCGCCGGGAAGTCAGGGCTTCTCCGGGTGCAGTGCGCTACGGATTTTCTCGGCCCCAGGGCTCGCGCGCACACGTTCCCTGACAGGCCCAGTCACGTTAGAAGTCCCCCGCCGTCCGGTGACCTGACGGCGGAGCAAGTCCTCTAGCTGATGCCAGGACCTGAGTCGAGGACGAGCTCAGGCTGACAGACTTCGGGCTCGCTCAGGCGGCGAGGGCGAAGTCGCTGCGCTTGGAATCGGCAGCTATTGGTTTCGCAAGGAGCGTTGACGAGATGACCTTGCCTCCTCGACCCGCTTCCCCTGAAGTGCCGAACGACGTCGAAACCGATCACCCCCGTGGGGGTGCCTCACGCTGTGCAGTTGTCAAGATCCGCCCTCGACGGGCGGAACGTCCAGTCTAGACGGTCCAACGCGGGCGGGTCCACGCAGATTCCCGCCCGCGCCGGAGCGCGGCTCAGCCGCGGCCGTAGACCATCTGCACGAAGTGGGCGACGTGGTCGTCGGCGACGTGCCGGGCGAGGTCGGCCTCGCTGATGATCCCGACGAGCCGGTCCCCGTCGAGAACCGGCAGCCGCTTGATCTGCTGGCCGCCCATCGTGTCGACGATGCGGTCGATGTCCTCGTCGGGCGCCACCGTCGAGACGATGCCGTGCGCGAGGCTGCCGACGGTCGTGCTCGCCGGGTCGCCGCCGTCGGCGACGCAGCGGACGACGACGTCGCGGTCGGTGACGATGCCGGTCAGCGCGCCGTCGGCGCCGACCACGGGCACGGCTCCGACACCCTGGTCCCGCATCAGCTGCGCGGCCTCGGCGAGGGTCTGCTCCTCCCGCAGCGTGTGCGGGTCGGCGGTCATGATCTCGCGTGCGGTGGTCATGGGGTCTCCTCATGAGGGGGTATGACGTACGCGTCCACCCTGCACCGGCACCGCTCGCGCGGCAACCGCTCCGCGCACACCGGAGCGCTCAGCCGTGCCGCTTGAGGTGCGCCGACATCGCGCGCTCCGCCTCGCGGCGGTCCTGCCGCTCGCGCAGCGTCTGCCGCTTGTCGTGCAGCTTCTTGCCCTTGGCGAGGGCAATCTCGACCTTGGCCCGGCCGTCCTTGAAGTAGAGCGACAGCGGCACGATCGTGTGCCCGGCCTGCTCCGCCTTGGCCACCAGCTTGTCGATCTGCTCGCGGTGCAGCAGCAGCTTGCGCCGCCGTCGCGCGGCGTGGTTGGTCCACGTCCCCTGGCTGTACTCGGGGATGTGGACGTTCTCCAGCCACAGCTCGCCGCCGTACTCCACGGCATACCCCTCGGCGAGGGAGGCCCGGCCCATCCGCAGCGACTTCACCTCGGTGCCGGTCAGCACGAGGCCGGCCTCGACGGTGTCCTCGATGAGGTACTCGTGACGGGCCTTCTTGTTGTTGGCGACGACCTTGCGGTCGGGGTGGCTGGACCTGGACATGGCGGCTCCATCCTAGGTGCTCGCGGGCCGCGCGCCGAAGCGTTATCCGCCTCAGAGCCAGTTGCGCGGGTTGACCGGCGTGCCGTTCTCGCGGGTCTCGAAGTGCAGGTGGCAGCCGGTCGAGGAGCCCGTGGTCCCCTCGTAGCCGACGACCTGGCCCCGCGACACCGACTGTCCGGGCGACACCGCGAAGCGCTCCAGGTGCAGGTATGCCGTGGTGAGGTTGACCCCGCGCTGCACCCCGTGGTCGACGATCACGTGGTTGCCGCGGCTGCTGTCGTAGGGCGTGGCGTAGACGACGCCGTCGGCGGCCGCGGTGACCGGCGTGCCGCAGGCGGCGCCGAAGTCGATGCCGGAGTGCAGCACGTAGATGCCCAGGATCGGGTGCAGCCGCATCCCGAACTCGCTCGTGACCGCACCGGGCATCGGCTGGCTCAGGAAGCCCGAGGAGGACACCTGCTGGGCCCGCTGCTGCTCGCGCTCGGCCTCCCTGCGGCGGGCCTCGTCCTGGGCCTGCTCCTGCGCCCTGGCGTCGGCGGCGGCCTGCTGCGCGCGCCTGGCCTCGTCGTCGGCCGCGGCCGCCCTCCGGCTCGCCTCGGCGGCGGCCGCCTCGTCCTGACGGCGCTGCGCCTCGGCGGCGGCCTCCCGCTGGCGACGGGCCTCGCGCTCGGCGGCACGCTGCCGGGCGGCCTCCTCCTCGGCCTTCTTGCGGGCGGCCTCCTCGGCCGCGCGGCGGCGTGCCTCCTCCTTGGCCTTCTCCTCGGCGATGCGCTGCAGCTCGGCCTTCTCGTCGGCCTTGAGCCCGTGCTTCTTGGTGGCCAGCCGGCGCAGCTGGGCGGTGAGCTCGTCGGAGCGCTCCTGCTCCTGCGCGAGGGCCGCCTCGACCTTGGCCTTCTCCGCCTCCAGGGCGGCCTTGTCCTCCGCCTGCTGCGCCTCCAGTGCCTCCAGGTCCGCCTTGGCCTCCTCGGCCGCGGTGCGCGCCTGCTCCTTGGCCACGACGTTGGCCTCGGCCCTGGCGAGCAGGTAGTCGATGTCCTGGCGGACCCCGGCGAGCCGGTCCTGCTCGGCCACCGCCTCGGCCTGCTGCACGGACAGGGCGTGGATCTGCTGGTCCTGGACGCGCAGCACGGTCCGGGCCATCGCCATCCGCTCCACGGCGTCGGTGCCGCCGGAGAGCAGCTCCAGGGTGGTGGCCAGCGACCCCATGCCGCCCTGCTTGTAGCTGTCGCGGGCGATCGCCCCGATCGTGGAGCGGCTCTCCTCCTGGGCGTCCTCGTTGGCGGCCAGCGACTCCTCGATCTGGGCCTCGTTGGCGCGGGCGACCGCGAGCTCGGCCTCGATCCGCCGGGCCTCGGCCTCCGCCTCGGCGAGGTCGGCCTCCGCCTCGTCGAGGGCGATCCTGGCCTCGGCCACCTTCGCCGTGGTCTCGCGCAGCCGCTCGTCCGCCGCCACCAGCTCGGCGCTGGTGTGCTCCAGCTCCTCCCCGAGCCGGCCGGCCTGCCGCTGGGAGTCCTTGCGGTCCTTCTTGGTCTGGCTCTGCTGCTGCTCGACGCGGTCGATCCGGTCGCGGATGTCGTCGAGGTCGTCGGCCAGCGCCGGCCCTCCCAGCAGCGCCCCGGCGAGCGCCAGCGCGACGGCTCCGCGCAGGCGGCGGCGCACGAGGTGACCCCGGAGCGTGGTGCGGTGATCGGTCATGGTGACTCTCCTCATACCCTCACGTGGCGGTGCAGCGCCAGCCAGGCGGTGACGACGGCCAGCAGGAGCGCCCCGCCGGCCAGGAAGGGGGTGATCAGCCACAGGTCGCGCGGACCCACGAGGCTGATCAGGCCGCTGTCCCCCGCCAGCAGCTCGGACAGGAAGCCGGTGATGCCGTAGCGCACGGTCGCCCACAGCAGGCCGACCGCGAGCGCCGCCCCCACGAGCGTGGCGACCACCGTCTCCAGGACGAACGGCAGCCGGATGGAGAACGCCGAGGCGCCGACCATCCGCTTGATCGCGGTCTCGCGCCGCCGGGTCCACGCCGTGAGCCGGATCGTGGTGGAGATGAGCAGGACGGCGCACACGACCATCGCGACCGCGAGCGCGAGCGCCCCCACGCTGAGCACGCCGAGGAAGGTGAAGAGCTTGTCGACGACCTCGC
>CAZONQ010000176.1:0-5372 GCA_964581125.1 uncultured Ornithinimicrobium sp. | reverse complement strand
TCGGGCGTTGTCGGCGGCGGGACCTAGGCTCGTGCTCGTGGACCTCGTGATGGCCGTCGCCGGTGGCGACGCGGTGGAGGCCGTCGAGGTCGAGGCGGGCGTGCCCGCGGGCCGGCACCGGGTCGCGCTCGACGCGCTGCCCGGGTGGGTCGCGGCGCAGCCCGACCCGGTCCGCTGGGTGTGGGCCGACTCCGCCTCGCTCTATCCCCGGCTCCTGCGGGCCGGCGTCCCCGTGCGTCGCTGCGTCGACCTCAGGCTGACCCGCGCGGTGCTGAGGCGGGCGCGCGCGGTGGAGGGCACCGCATACGCCCGCGCCCCGGAGAACGCCTGGGACGCCGCCTCCACCGAGCCCGCCGTCGCGCCGGAGCACGTCCCTGCGGAGGCGACGCTCTTCGACGTCGCGGCGTCGCACGGGCCCGGCGTGGACGAGTGCGTGACCGAGCACCTGGCGCAGCAGGAGTGCCTCGCGCAGGCGGACGACCGGGGCGCGCTGGCGCTGCTCTGCCACGCCGAGTCCGTCGGCGGCCTCATCGCGCAGGAGCTCAACCACGCGGGCGTCCCGTTCAGCGCCGAGGTCCACGACCGGCGGCTGACCGAGCAGCTCGGCGCGCCCGACCCCTACGGCGGGCGGCCGGCCGTCCTCGCGCAGGTGTGCGAGCAGGTCCGCGCGGCGCTCGACGCACCCCGGCTCAACCCGGACTCCGCCGTCGACCTCGTCGCGACCCTGCGGCGGGCCGGGCTCGAGGTGACCAGCACCCGCAAGTGGGAGCTGGCCAAGCTCGACCATCCGGTGGTGGAGCCGCTGCTGCGCTACAAGAAGCTGAGCCGGCTGCACACCGCCAACGGCTGGGCGTGGATGGAGGCCTGGGTGCGCGACGGGCGCTTCCGGCCGGACTGGGTGCCGGGGGCGGTCGTGACCGGCCGGTGGGCGAGCCGGGGCGGCGGTGCGCTCCAGCTGCCGAAGGAGATCCGCTCCGCCGTCCGGGCCGACCCGGGCCGGCGGCTGGTGGTCGCCGACGCCGCCCAGCTGGAGCCGCGCGTGCTCGCGGCGATGTCCGGTGACGAGCAGATGGCCAGGGCGGCCTCGGCCGGAGACCTCTACCAGGCGCTGGTCGACCAGGGGGTCGTCGAGACCCGTCAGCACGCGAAGGTGGCGATGCTCGGGGCGATGTACGGCGCGACGACCGGGGAGGCGGGCGCGCTCGTGCCACGGTTGCAGCGCGCCTATCCGCGGGCGATCGGGCTGGTCGAGACGGCCGCCCGGACGGGCGAGCGGGGCGAGCGCGTGAGCACCTGGCTGGGACGGACGTCGCCGTGGCCGTCGGGCTGGTGGCGCGAGGCCCAGGCGGCCGCGCAGCAGCCGGGCGCCGGTGCGGCGGCGGAGCGGCGGGCGCGGCAGGTGGCTCGCGACTGGGGTCGCTTCACGAGGAACTTCGTCGTCCAGGGCACGGCGGCCGAGTGGGCGCTGTGCTGGATGGGGCACCTGCGCCGGCTGCTGGGCGAGATGTCGCCGGGCGAGGCAGGGGGTCGGGCCGAGCTCGTCTACTTCCTGCACGACGAGGTGATCGTCCACGCGCCGGCCGAGCGTGCCGAGAAGGTCGCCGCGGCGATCGGCGAGGCGGCCCGTGCCGCGGGCGAGCTGCTCTTCGGCAGCTTCCCGGTCGAGTTCCCGCTCGACGTCACGGTGGTGGACTCCTACGACGAGGCGGGCTGAGGGGGCTCCCCGATCCAGTAGCGGCGCTTCGCCGGGCCGCCCTCGACCTCGAGCACGTCCTCGAGGCGCCCGCCGCAGGCCTCGATGGTGCGCGCCGACGCCACGTTGTCGTCGTCGCAGGTCACCAGGACACGGTCCACGCCCGCGGCGCGCAGCCGCTCGACGGACTGACGCAGGATCTGGGTGGCATGGCCGCGGCGCCGGAACTCGGGACCCACGGCATACCCGACGTGCCCGCCGACCCGGCGCAGGAAGTCGGTCAGCGCGTAGCGGATCGAGACCCGGCCCACCACCGTGCCGTCGACCTCGGCGAGCAGGAAGTCCGCGCGCACGCGCCCGGGCGGGAGGTCGTGCCCGGCCGCCTCGCGGGCGACCTCGTCCAGCACCTCGTCCCACGTCCCTTCCGCCAGCAGGAAGGAGAAGCCCTCCTCGAGCAGCTGCGCGTGGAGCCTCCGCGCCGCGGGCTCGTCGGCGCGGGTGGGCATGCGGAGCACGAGAGGCATGGGTGCATTGTCGCAAGGTCGGCCGAGGCGCCCCACCGGCTCCGTGGAGCCAGGCTGGTCTGGGCGGCCGGCCTCCGGCCCGCCGACGTCACGGTGGTCGGGGAGCGGTTGCTGGACCTGGACGAGGTCTGTTGTCGATCAAGGGCGCGACGGAATCAAGGGCCAGCCTTGAGGTAGCCGCGAAATGCTCGTCAGCGCTTCACGGTCGGCCCGGCGGCGGCCGCCAGTTGCAGACGCGCGTATCCGCGACGGATGTCGAGGCGATGATGCTCAAGATCGTGAAGGAGATGAACGAGCATCCACCGGGGCGACACTGGAAACGGGCCACCCAGGTCGATCGAGCGGCTCCAGCTGCCTGCGTCCTCGGCCTCCATGACGAGGCGCAGCTGCTCCGCGCCGTCAGACAGGTCCAGGACCGTCGCGCGAGGTTCGGGCCGACCATCACGAACGACGGCAATTGTCTCGCCAATCATCTCCAGACAGTGGGCCACGTACTCAGCACCTGACCACACCTCGGCGGCAGGAGACCGGTGGAAGGCTGATGCGGACTCCAGGGATCTCAGGTCTCCGAGGACGCTCTGTAGCCGACCGGACAGGTCGATGCTGCGTCCGTCAAAGCCACACTCGTCACAGAACTCGATGAGCTCGCCGACCCCGACTCGCGCCACCCATACGACACCCACCCACCCTACCGTCACGCACGATCATGCCGATCGTGCAAGGTTCACCGCGACCGTCACGCAATCCTCCCTGCATCTCGACAACAGGAGGTGGTCAGTCGGCGACGAGCTCGACCTCGAACCCCTCCTCGTTCTCGACGTAGAGGGCATCGTGCTGCTGTCCGCCTGCGTGCGGGTAGCGGTCGGCGAACAGCTCGCTCCACCCGTGGTCGCCGCACACCCGGCGCAGCTCGTCCAGCCGTGCCCTGGACCCGACCCGCAGCGCCAGGTGGTTGAGCCCGGCACGCCGACGGTCGTGCTCCCCCGTGAGCGCGGGCGACTGCTCGAGCACGACGTAGGCGCCGCTCTCGTGCCTCCAGACCCGGCCCTGGGGCCAGTCAGGGTCGTGGTCGGCCCGGAGGCCGAGCGAGGTCAGGAGCCACTCGAACGACGGCGCGGCGGCCGCGACCTCCGAGGTCCACAGCTCGATGTGGTGGATGACGTTGAGGGCGGGCACCCGTCCGACCCTACGCACCGTCCTGCGCGACGCGCGGGGACGACCGGCGCCCTACCTCTTGCCCCACTCCCACGGCGGCGTGCTCAGCAGCCCCTGCCCGACGACGCGGGTCTCGCCGAGGTCCTTGGTCAGCTCGACCAGGCGCAGGTCGGCCACCTCGCCGCCCGCCGGGCCGCCGTCCTCCTCCTCGTCGCGCACCGCCTCCAGGCTCGTCCCCAGCGCCTCGGCGAGCGCCTCGAGCAGCGGCTCGGAGTGGGTCACGAGCACGACCTGGGTGCGCCGCGACGCCGCCACCACCAGGCGGGCGAGCGGCGCGACGAGGGAGGGGTGCAGGCTCGTCTCGGGCTCGTTGAGCGCCATCAGCCGCGGCGGCACCGGCGTCAGCAGCGCCGCCAGCCAGAGGAGGTAGCGCAGCGTCCCGTCCGACAGCTCCGCCGAGCGCAGCGGCCGGAGCATCCCGGGCTGGTGCAGCCGCACGTCGAAGAACCCGTCGGTGGCGCCCACCTCGAGCCGCGCACCGTCGAAGGCGTCGGCCACGGCGTCGTCGAGCGCCGAGCGAGAGTCCTCCCGGATCGTCTGCAGGGCGGCCGCCAGGTCCGACCCGTCGTCGGCCAGCGCCCACGTGCGCGTCCCCACCTGCGGCCGGCGGGCCGGGCTGCCCGCGTCGACGCGGAAGCCGTCGTAGAACCGCCACGACCGCAGCGCCTCGCGCACCGCCCACAGCTCGGGCGCGGCGAGCGGGTCGACGACCTCGGTGAGCATGCTGGACCAGGCCGGCGCGCTCACCGGCGCCTTGGTCCACGCCCCGGCGTCGTCGCGCAGCTCGACGCTGTGGTGCCTGCGCCGCGCGACCAGCGTCGAGGGCCGCATCACCGGGCCGCTCCACACCGCCTCGCGCTTGACCTCCGGGTCGCGGTCGAAGGCCGACCCGTGCTGGACGGGTATGCCGAGGTCCACCAGGTAGGACAGCTCGCCGTCGGTGCTGCCCACCCCGAGCAGGAGACTGACGCGACCCTTGCGCACCGTGCCCTCCACGTCATACCCCCGGCGGGCGCCCCCGAGGGTCTCCGGGCCCGCCCACAGCGCCGACTCCAGCCCGCCCTCGCGCGCGAGCGACCCGACCACCCGGCCCGCGCCGCAGTCGGCGAGCAGCCGCAGCGCGCGGTAGACGCTGCTCTTGCCCGTGCCGTTGGCGCCGGTCACGACGGTGAGCCGGCCCAGCGGCAGCCGGACGTCGCGCAGGGAGCGGTAGCCGCTGACCGCCACGGTGCTGTACACCTGCCACAGGGTAGGCGCGCGGTCCGACAGGCCGCCCCTCGAGCACGGGTATGTCGTTGCCGATCCGTGACCTCGCGTCCGCTCCGCCCGGGCGCCGGACGTGGCAGGCTAGGAGGGACCACCGCAGAGCCGGTCCGCACGAGGCGAGGAGGTCGGGCGATGTCGGAGCGTGGGCTGCCGCCGGTCGAGGTCGCGCCGCTGCAGCGGGGCAGCGAGCTCGCGGGGTTCGTGCTGCTGGGGCGCTGGCCCGACGACACCCTGGAGTGGGCCGACGTGCTGCTCCTCGCCGTGCAGATGGCCGCCGTGCCGGGCATGCTCCCGGGCGGCAGCACGATCTTCCGCGTCGCCGAGGAGGTCCCCGACGGTCCGCCCGAGGGCGCGGTCGGGCTGGTCCTGGCCGAGGGCCCGATCCTCGGCGACGAGCCGGTCGAGCCGGGCCGCTTCGCCGGCGCGCTCCCGCCGGGCCTGGCGGTGCTCCACCCGCCGCGCAGCACGATCGCGTCCGTGCGGGAGTACGACACCGCCTCCGGCTGCCTCCTCCTCCCCGGCCTGCCCGAGCTGGGCCTGGACCACCGCGCCGCGTGGGTCGAGGCCGACGCGCTCGGCCACGTCACCCGCTGGGAGGGCCGGTCCAGCGTCGACCTCCAGGCCGACGCCGACACCGCCGCGCTCGGGCTGCTCCTGGCGGCCTGAGGCGGCGG
>CAZONQ010000175.1:0-5373 GCA_964581125.1 uncultured Ornithinimicrobium sp. | reverse complement strand
CCCGGCCCAGGGGTGAGGTCGGGGGAGCAGGGGGCCCTCGACCTCACCCGTGCCGGAACGCGTGCCGGCCGGCCATGCGCTGTTGCGGGCGGCCCACGTCGCGACCAGACTTCTTCACCATGACGGCCAAGGAGCGGCAGCGGTGGCGCGACCTGCACGCCCGCGCCGCTGCCGCCTACCGGGAGGCGGTTGCGAGCCTGGCCGACCACGAGGCCGCGACGCCCGCCGGCGCGTGGAGGGCAGGTGACGTCGTCGCCCACGTCGAGGAGGAGCACCGGGGGGACGACGGATCCACGGTCACAGATCTCGGCACGCTCCAGATGCACACCCTGGACCTGGCCGTGCACGCCTGGGACCTGGCGCGCTCCCAGGGCCAGGACGCTCGGCTCGACGACGACCTGTGCCTCGAGCTGCAGGCGGCCTTCGCTCCATACGTGCACCTCATGGCCGCCGACGGTGCGTTCGCCCCTCCGGTAGACGTGCCACACGGCGCCTCGCACGTCCAGCGGCTCGTGGCGCTGTGCGGCCGCGACCCCTCGTGGTCCGACGGCCCGGCGTGACAAGGTAGAGGCGCACACCGCAGGACGACGGAGAGGGAGCAGCGGTGGGTCGGGTCGAGGGCAAGGTCGTGGTGATCACGGGCGGGGCGAGCGGCATCGGGAGGGCCGCCGCGCTGCAGCTCGCCGCCGAGGGCGCGGCCGTCGTCGTCGGCGACCTGCGCGAGGAGGACGCCGTGCGCGCGGCCGAGGAGGTCCGGGCTGCGGGGGGTCGGGCCGTGGGCCTCGCGGTCGACGTCACGGACGAGGAGTCGCTGGCGCGGCTGGTGGACGGCGCCGTCGAGGAGTTCGGCCGGCTCGACGTGATGTGCAACCACGTCGGGGGCAGCGACCCGCGCAAGGACCTGGACGTCGTCGGCATGGACCTGGACGAGTTCGACCGGACGATGCGGCTCAACGTGCGCAGCACCGTGCTCGGCTGCCGGCTCGCGATCCCGCACCTGGTCCGGGCCGGCGGCGGCTCGATCATCAACACCGCCTCCGTGGGCGGCATCTCCGGCGACTTCACCCAGACCGCCTACGGCACCGCCAAGGCCGCGGTCATCCGGCTGACGCAGTACGTCGCCACCCAGTACGGCGAGCACCGGATCCGCTGCAACGCCGTGGCGCCAGGTGCCGTCATGACGCCGGCGCTGCGCCACAACCTGCCGACCGAGATGATCGAGGGCATCCGCCGGCACAACGCGCTGCCCTTCATCGGCGAGCCCGAGGACATCGCGAACCTCATGGTCTTCCTCGCCTCGGACGAGTCCCGCTACGTCACCGGGCAGCTCCTGGTCGTCGACGGCGGGATGTCCAGCCACAGCACCATCGCCGAGATCCGCCGGCCCCAGGGGCCGGGACGACGTCGAGGACGGTGCATCGGCTCCGTCTCCCTGACGAAGGAGGAGCCATGACGATCAGACGGATGGACAACGTCGGCATCGTGGTCGACGACCTCGACGCGGCCGTCGCGTTCTTCACCGAGCTCGGGATGGAGCCCGAGGGAAGGACACCGGTCGAGGGCGAGTGGGCGGACCGCACCGTCGGGCTGGACGGCATCCGCAGCGAGATCGCCATGCTGCGGACGCCGGACGGCCACGGCCGGCTCGAGCTGGCGACCTACCACCACCCCGACCTGGTGGCCGGACCGGACGAGCCGCCGCCCAACACGACCGGCCTGCACCGCGTCATGTTCGCGGTCGACGACCTCGACGACACCCTCGCGCGGCTGCGCGCGCACGGTGCCGAGCTGCTGGGCGACGTCGCCCGCTACGAGGACGCCTACCGCCTGTGCTACCTGCGTGGCCCGGCCGGCATCATCGTGGCGCTCGCCGAGGAGCTCGGTTGAGGCGACTCCTCTTCCTCCACGGCGCAGCCGCGCAGCACGAGGACCGTGCCCTCGCGGACGCCCTCGGCCGGGCGGCGGGGGCCGAGGTGTCCATGCCGCTCCTGCCGGAGGAGGACATGTCCTGCGCGGCGTGGGGCGCCGCCGTCCGGCGGGCCCTCGCCGCGACCGACCGGGACGACCTGCTGGTCGCCCACTCGTTCGGGGCGTCGGTCCTCCTGCGTGTGCTCGGCGAGGGGGCTGCGGCACCGGCGCGCGCCGTCCTGCTCGCGATGCCGGACTGGACGGCCGCCGGCTGGGACGTCGCCGACTACGCCTTCGACGGGCCGGAGCCGGGCACCGCCCTCTCGCTCCACCACTGCGTCGACGACGAGGTCGTCCCGCACACGCACCTGGCCCTCCACGCCGAGCGGCTGCCGTCCGCACGCGTGACGCTGCACGAGCGCGGCGGCCACCAGTTCGACGGCCTCGCCGCCGTGATTGCCGCGGACCTGGTCGGCGCGCGGTGAAGCCCTACTCGCGCCAGAGCACGTCCTCGCTGAGGAGGATGACGAACTCCTGGTCGTCGGTGAGCACGTTGAGGTAGCCGGAGTCGACGCTGAGGACGTAGCCGGTGAGGGTGCCCTGCGTGGTCCCGATCCGCTCCTGGGGCAGCCAGGGCGTCTGCACGAAGACGGCCACGAGCAGCGTCGCCGCACCGACCATGGGGCCGATGCGGGCCAGCGCGCTCATCAGCGTGCGCCTGACCCAGTTCGCCGGCGGCAGGCGCCGGACCAGCGCGAAGCATCCCAGGAGGACCAGGGTCGAGACGGGGAGCCACCACAACCGGTGGCTGACGGTGAGGGAGGCGACCAGCACCAGGCCCAGCGCCGCCAGCGCCGTCTTCACCACCCGGTAGCGCGGGTCGCCCCAGATCGCGGCCGCGACCAGCAGCGGCAGGAGGCAGGCCAGCAGCACCGCGGTCAGCAGGTAGTTGGCCATGAGCGAGCCGAAGAGCAGCACCACCCCGTCGTCCAGACCGAGCGTGGTGCTGACCAGGAAGGCCGTGTCCCAGTCGTAGCCGGAGACCGCGAAGATGCGCAGCAGCAGGAAGGAGAAGCCCCAGGCGGCCAGCTGCCCGGCCCCGACGCCCCAGGCCGACGGCTCCTCCGGCGGGTCCTGCGGCGGGACGCCACCATCGGGCTCGGAGCTCAGGACCACGCGAGCAGCCTAGTGGGACGCGCCGCTCTCCTCGACACGGCACGGCGAGGCTGCCACACTCCCGAGGGTGAACGACCGGATCGACCCGCTGTCCCAGACGACCTCCTACCCCGGCCTCGGCGCGGGCCACCAGGGCACGGAGAGCGCCGTGCCGCACGTGCTCGTGCTGTTCGGTGCGTGCGGGGACCTGGCCCGGCGCAAGCTGCTGCCCGGCCTGGCCTACCTCTCGGCGTCCCACCTGGCGCCGGAGATCCGCGTCGTCGGGACCTCGCTGGAGGATCTCGACGACGCCGCGTTCCGCGCCTTCGCGCGGGAGGCGATCGAGGAGTTCGGCGGCCGGCAGCTGACCCAGCAGGAGTGGGACGCCTTCGCCGGGCGGCTGCACTACGTGCCCACCGGCGCCGGAGCCGAGGAGCTCGCCCGCGTCGTGCACCAGCAGCGGGAGGAGCTGGGCGAGGGGGCCGGCCTGCTGCACTACCTGAGCGTCCCGCCCCGGGCCGCGCTGTCGGTGATCGAGCTGCTGGGGCGGGCGGGCCTGGTCGCGGGCTCCCGGGTCGTCATGGAGAAGCCGTTCGGCACCGACCTGACCAGCGCGGTCGAGCTCAACGCCCGGGTCCATGAGACCTTCACCGAGGACCAGGTCTTCCGGATCGACCACTTCCTGGGCAAGGAGGCCGCGCAGAACATCCTCGCCTTCCGGTTCGCCAACGGGCTCTTCGAGCCGATCTGGAACCGCAACTTCATCGACCACGTGCAGATCGACATCCCCGAGACCCTGGGGCTGGAGCGGCGTGCCGGATTCTACGAGGGCACCGGCGCCTTCAAGGACATGGTGGTTACCCACCTGCTGCAGGTGCTGGCCTTCGTGGCGATGGAGCCGCCGACGGCGCTGGAGCCCGGTGCCATCAGCGAGGAGAAGAACAAGGTCTTCCGCTCGATGCTGCCCCTGGACCCGGCCCAGGTCGTGCGGGGGCAGTACGTCGGCTACCTCCAGGAGGAGGGCGTCGCCCGCGACTCCGACACCGAGACCTTCATCGCGCTGCGCTGCGCCATCGACAACTGGCGCTGGGCCGGCGTCCCGTTCTACCTGCGCACCGGCAAGCGGATGGCCGAGGGCGCCCGCATCATCTCGATCGCCTTCAAGGAGGCGCCGCGCACCATGTTCCCGGCGCACTCCGGCGTGGGGCAGGCCGGCCCGGACCACCTGACCTTCGACCTGGCCGACGAGTCCAAGGTGTCGCTCTCGTTCTACGGCAAGCGCCCCGGGCCGGGGATGAAGCTGGAGAAGCTGTCGATGCAGTTCTCCACCCGGGAGACCGCCGCGGCCGGCGAGGTGCTCGAGGCCTACGAGCGGCTGATCCTCGACGCGATGCGCGGCGACCACACCCTCTTCACCACCGCCGAGGGCATCGAGAGCCTGTGGGCGCGCTCGGCCCCGCTGCTGGAGAGCCCGCCGCCGGTCAAGCCCTACCAGCCGGGCACCTGGGGTCCCAACGCCATCCACCAGCTCATCGCCCCGCACGCGTGGCGGCTGCCGTTCGAGCGGGCCTGGCGCGAGCGGCCCGCCAGCGCCGGCTGACCGGCGCCGGGCCGTGACGGGCCGCCCGGGTGGCGGGCCGTCCCGGATGACGGGCCGGCCCGGATGACGGGCCGGCCCCGGCCTGCCACCGTGGACCTATGGACCTGGAGGACGTCAGCCGGCTGGCCGGGACCCTCGACGGCGTCCGGGAGAGCACGGGCGGAGGGGGCCGTCGGCAGTGGCGCTACCACGGGCGGCTGGTCGCCCGGGAGCTGGACGCTGGCCACGTGGTCCTCCGCACCGCGTTCCACGCCCGGGACGTGCTGGTGGCCGAGTCGCCGCAGACCTTCGGGGTGCCTCGCCGCTTCCGGGGTCACATGATGGTGGTCGCCGACCTGCTGGCCGGAGACCAGGAGGCGGTCGAGGACGCGCTGGTCGCCGCCTGGGAGCTGCAGCGGACCACCGACTGACGGACCCGCGGCGGCAGGACCTCGGCACGGCCGTGCGGGCGACGACATCCGGTGGCCGTGCACCCGTCGGGGCCGTCGGGCAGCAGGGCAGGATGGGTCGGATGAGCAGCGAGCCTCCCCGCCGGGAACTTCCGCAGAGCCCCGGACCCGTGGTCCGGCGCGGCCTCGGGGCCGCCCGACGACTGGCCCGCGAGCTGGGCCTCGGCGACGTCCGGCCGGAGGTGCTCTCCGACCGCGGCAGCCTGATGCTGCGGCTCGGGGACACCGGGGTCGTGGCGCGCGTGTCGACCCACACCGCCT
>CAZONQ010000174.1:0-5373 GCA_964581125.1 uncultured Ornithinimicrobium sp. | reverse complement strand
CTCATCGAGCTGCAGATGGAAGGAGCCGTCGGCTGATGTCGCTTCTTGTCGACGATAAGACCCACACCGACCCCGCCGCCCAGCTCGGCGGGGACCACCGGATCCCCGACGAGTCGCGCGCCTCGCGCAACCGGTCCTTCGACGTGGAGGCCGTCCCGGTCCCCACGGGCCGCGAGGAGGAGTGGCGCTTCACGCCGCTGGACCGTCTGGGCAACGTCTTCACCGACGCGCCGACCGACGTCCGCGACGGCCAGGAGGCCGCCGACTACCAGGTGGAGGCGCCCGAGGGCGTCACCACCGGCACCCTCGCCCCCGGCGAAACCCCGCGCGGCACGGTCCTCGTCCCCGAGGACCGGGGCGCCGTCGTGGCCAGCAAGAACACCGCCGAGGCGCTGCACGTGCGGATCGCGGCCGAGGCCGAGCTCGAGCAGCCGGTGCGCGTCAAGGTGCACGGCAACGGCGCGGGCCGGCGCAGCAACGCCCACTACGTCGTCGAGGCCGGGGCGCACAGCAGGAGCCTGGTCATCCTCGACCACACCGGGGCGGCCGACCACACCGGCAACCTCGAGGTGCTCGTCGGCGACGGCGCGGAGCTGACGATGGTCAGCCTGCAGCGCTGGGACGACGACGGGATCCACCTGGGCCAGCACGAGGCGCTCGTCGGGCGCGACGCGACCTACAAGCACATCGCGGTCACCCTCGGCGGCGGCATCGTGCGCGTCAACTCCAACGTGCGCTACGCCGGCCCCGGCGGAGAGGCGACCCTCCTCGGCGTCTACTTCGCCGACGCGGGCCAGCACCTCGAGCACCGCTCCTTCGTCGACCACAACGCCCCGCACTGCACCTCCCTGGTGACCTACAAGGGCGCGCTGCAGGGCGAGACCGCCCGCACGGTCTGGGTCGGCGACGTGCTGATCCGCAAGGAGGCCGAGGGCATCGACACCTACGAGCTCAACCGCAACCTGGTGCTCACCGACGGCGCCCGCGCCGACTCCGTGCCCAACCTGGAGATCGAGACCGGTGAGATCGAGGGGGCCGGGCACGCCAGCTCGACCGGCCGCTTCGACGACGAGCAGCTCTTCTACCTGATGTCCCGCGGCATCGGGATGGACGAGGCGCGCCGCCTGGTGGTGCGCGGCTTCTTCTCCGACATCATCGCCAAGATCGGCGTCCCGGAGGTCGTGGACCGGCTGATGGCCGCGATCGACGAGGAGCTCGAGCTGACCGTCACCCTGGAGCCCGCCAGCGCATGAGCGAGCCCCTGCGCACCCGTGAGCCGGTCCTGATCTGCCGCGTCGGCGACCTGCCGACCGAGGTCGGTGCCGTCGTCGCCGACGTCGGGGGCCGCAGGGTCACGATCGCCCGCGACAGCTCGGGACGACTCCATGCCTTTGATGACACGTGCACGCACCAGAACGTCTCGCTCGCCGAGGGCGAGATCGAGGGCGACCGCATCGAGTGCTGGCTGCACGGCTCGCAGTTCGACATGCGCACCGGCGAGCCCAAGCAGCTGCCCGCGACCCAGCCGGTCGCCGTCCACAGGGTCGTCGTCGACGGCGAGGACGTCTACGTCGAGCTGTCCGACTGACCGACCCCCACGTACACCCCATACCGAAGAACCTCCAGAAGGAGCACGCATGACCACCCTCGAGATCCGCGACCTCCACGTGAGCGTCCAGGCCGACGACCAGCCCAAGGAGATCCTGCGCGGCGTCGACCTGACCATCAACTCCGGCGAGACCCACGCGATCATGGGCCCGAACGGCTCGGGCAAGTCCACCCTCGCCTACGCGGTCGCGGGCCACCCGAAGTACACCGTCACCGGCGGCCAGGTGCTGCTGGACGGCGAGGACGTCCTGGCGATGGGAGTCGACGAGCGCGCGCAGGCCGGTCTGTTCCTGGCCATGCAGTACCCCGTCGAGGTGCCCGGCGTGAGCGTGTCCAACTTCCTGCGGACCGCCAAGACCGCGATCGACGGCGAGGCCCCCAAGCTGCGCCACTGGGTCAAGGACGTCAAGACCGCGATGGAGAACCTGCGGATGGACTCCTCCTTCGCCGAGCGCAACGTCAACGAGGGCTTCTCCGGCGGTGAGAAGAAGCGCCACGAGATCCTCCAGATGGAGCTGCTCGAGCCCAAGATCGCGATCCTCGACGAGACCGACTCCGGCCTCGACGTCGACGCCCTGCGCGTGGTGTCCGAGGGCGTCAACCGCGTCAAGGACAAGACCGGGCTGGGCGTCATGCTCATCACCCACTACACGCGGATCCTGCGCTACATCCAGCCCGACTACGTGCACGTGTTCGTGAACGGCCGGGTCGCCGAGTCCGGCGGCCGCGACCTCGCCGACCGGCTCGAGGAGGAGGGCTACGACCGCTTCCTCCAGGCCGCGGTCTGAGAGGACGGGGAGGTATGACGCGGGGCCGGCCGGCCGAGGCGTTCGGCGGCGAGGAGCTCGCCCGGGTGCGGGCGGACTTCCCGCTGCTCGCGCGCACCGTGCGCGACGGTCGGCCCCTCGTCTACCTCGACAGCGGCGCGACCGCGCAGAAGCCGCGGGTGGTGCTCGACGCGGAGCGCGAGTTCTACGAGCGGCACTACGCCGCCGTCCACCGCGGCGCCCACCAGCTCGCCGAGGAGGCGACCGACGCCTT
Organism: uncultured Ornithinimicrobium sp.; assembly: GCA_964581125.1. Taxonomy (GTDB): domain Bacteria; phylum Actinomycetota; class Actinomycetes; order Actinomycetales; family Dermatophilaceae; genus Ornithinicoccus. Next base: position 2,724 of record CAZONQ010000174.1, on the reverse strand, counting down.
CGAGAGGGCGCGGGAGACCGTGGCCCGGTTCGTCGGCGGGCGCACCGACGAGGTGGTCTTCACCCGCAACGGCACCGAGGGCCTGAACCTGCTGGCCTACGCCTTCTCCAACGCCGGCGCCCCGGGCGCGCTGGACGGCGTGGACGAGGAGTGGGCCGCCCGGCTGCGGCTCGGTCCCGGCGACGAGGTCGTGGTGACCGAGATGGAGCACCACGCCAACCTCGTGCCCTGGCAGGAGGTCTGCCGGCGCACCGGCGCCACCCTGCGCTGGATCGGCGTGACCGACGACGGCTACCTGGAGGACCCGGCCACGGTCGTCACCGACCGGACCAGGGTCGTGGCGCTCACCCACGTCTCCAACGTCCTCGGCACCCACAACGACCTGGCGCCGGCGGTGGCCGCCGCCCGCCAGGCCGGCGCGCTGGTCGTGGTCGACGCCTGCCAGTCGGCGCCGCACCTGGACATCACCGACCTGACCGCTGCCGGCTCCGGCGTCGACGCCCTCGTCCTCACCGGGCACAAGACCCTCGGCCCGTCCGGCATCGGCGTGCTGTGGGCCCGCCGCGAGCTGCTCGAGGCGATGCCGCCCTTCCTCACCGGCGGCTCGATGATCGAGGTGGTGCGGATGGAGGGCTCCACCTGGGCGCCGCCGCCGCAGAAGTTCGAGGCCGGCGTGCCGATGACGGCCCAGGCGGTCGGCCTGGCCGCCGCGCTCGACTACCTGACGGCGCTCGGCATGGACCGGGTCGAGGCCCACGACCGGGCGCTGGTCGCGCACGCGCTGGACGTCCTGGCGCAGCGGCCCTGGGTCCGGGTCCTCGGCCCGACCGACCCGGCCGACCGCGTCGGCGCGGTGTCCTTCGTCGTCGACGGCGTCCACCCGCACGACGTCGGCCAGGTCCTGGACGACTCGGGCGTCGCGGTGCGCACCGGGCACCACTGCGCCTGGCCGCTGCACCGTCGCCTGCGCGTGCCGGCGTCCACCCGCGCCAGCTTCTCGGTGTACACCAGCCCCGCGGAGATCGACGCCTTCGCCGAGGCCCTGGACCGGGTGCCGCAGGTCTTCGGCGCGAGCGCGTGAGGGACGCCTGAAGGAGATGGACTACTGATGGACCTGTACGGCGAGCTGATCCTCGACCACGCGCGGCGCCCGCAGCACGCGGGGCTGCGCGAGCCCTTCGACGTCGAGGTCAACCACGTGAACCCGACCTGCGGCGACGAGGTCAGCCTGCGGGTCCACCTCGAGGACGCCGGGGACGGCGCCGGGAAGGTCGTCCGGGACGTCTCCTACGACGCGCTCGGCTGCTCGATCTCGGTGGCCTCCGCCTCCGTGCTGGCCGAGGAGACCATCGGCCGGCCGCTGGCGCAGACCCTGGAGACCTACGCCCACCTGCGCGCCATGCTCACCAGCAAGGGCGCCGACCCCGGCGACCCGGAGCAGATCGGCGACGGCGTCGCCTTCGCCGGCGTGGCCCGCTACCCTGCGCGCGTGAAGTGCGCGCTGCTGCCCTGGACCGCCTACCTGGACGCGCTCGCCCGTGCCGGTGCGGACATCTCCGCCGCCAGCGCCGACGGGCACCCGACCACCTCACACCCCTCACCACCGGAGGAACCATGAGCGAGACCATCTCCCAGCCGCCCAACGTGGCCGACATCGAGGAGGCCCTGCGCGACGTCGTCGACCCCGAGCTCGGGATCAACGTCGTCGACCTCGGCCTCGTCTACGGCCTGACGGTGGACGCCCAGGCGCACACCGTCATCGACATGACGCTCACCAGCGCCGCGTGCCCCCTGACCGACGTGATCGAGGACCAGATCGCGCAGACGCTGGAGGGCCTGGTGGCCAGCCACCGCATCAACTGGGTGTGGATGCCGCCGTGGGGCCCGGACAAGATCACCGACGAGGGTCGCGAGCAGCTGCGCGCCCTCGGCTTCAACGTCTGAGCGGATGACCGCCCCTCGCCGCGTCGAGGTCGCCCCCGAGCGCCTCGACGGGTGGGTGGCGCGCTTCGCGGCCGCGCACGGGGAGGTGTCCTGGTCGGTCGACCGGGGCACCTCCCCGTCGTCGTGGCTGCTCTCGGCGGCCGACGGGAGCTGGGCACGGCTCACCTCGTGGTCGGACGCCGGGCCCGACGGGTGGGCGCGACCGCCCGCCCTGCTCGTGGTCCTGGTCCGCCGGGGAGGGTATGCCGTGGCCGTCGCCTCCGCGGACGGCGGCCTCGCCGCGCACAAGGTCGGCACGCGCCACGTGCAGTCGCGCACGGCCGCGGGCGGGTGGAGCCAGCAGCGCTACGCCCGGCGCCGGGCCAACCAGGCCGACGCGCTCGTCGCCGCGGTGGCCGGCCACGCGGCGCGGGTCCTGGAGGAGGGGGAGGGCGACGCCGGGTCCGTCGGGGGACTGGTCCTCGGCGGCGACCGGACCCTGGCCGCCGAGGTGCTCGACGCCCTGGCGACCGGACCGCTCGGGCGGCTGCACTCCATACCCGTCCGGGAGCTGTGGGACCTGCCCGACCCGAGGCGCGCGGTGCTGGACGAGGCGGTCCGCCGGGCGCGGGCGGTGCGGGTCGAGGTGCTCAACGCCTGAGCGGCCGGCGGGGCGCGGCGACAGGCGCGGCCCCGTGCGTGAGCCACCCACGTGAGTGGCTCGTGCCCGGGATGCCGGCGGAGGACGTGCGTGAGCCACCCACGTGAGTGGCTCGTGCCCGGGATGCCGGCGGAGGACGT
>CAZONQ010000173.1:0-5427 GCA_964581125.1 uncultured Ornithinimicrobium sp. | reverse complement strand
CGGGGAGCTCCACCTCGCTGGCGCCGGCGTGGCGCGCGGCTACCTCGGACGGCCGGAGCTGACCGCCGAGCGCTTCCTGCCTGACCCGTGGATGCCGGGCGAGCGGATGTACCGGACGGGCGACCTGTGCACGCGCGGCGCCGACGGCCGCCTGCACTACCGCGGCCGGGTCGACCACCAGGTCAAGGTCCGCGGCTTCCGTGTCGAGCTGGGGGAGGTCGACGCGGCCCTCCTGCGGCACCCGGACGTGGCCCTCGCGGTCACCGTCGCCCGGCAGGACGGGCGCTCCGACAGCCTCGCGCTCGTCGCCTTCGTCGAGGGCCGGGAAGGGACGCGGCCGGACGAGGGGGCCCTCCTCGCCCGGTTGCAGGGTCAGCTCCCCTCCTACATGGTGCCGGCCCGGCTCGTGGTCCTTCCCCGGGTCCCGCTCACGCCCAACGGCAAGGTGGACCGCGAGGCGCTGCCCGAGGTCGACCTTTCGGACGCGCCTGCCGCCACCGCCGGGGAGGGCCAGGGGATGGCCGTCGCCGGTCAGCAGCCGCCTTCCCCAGGCACGCCCGAGGAGCTCGTCGCCCGGACCTGGGCAGAGGTCCTCGGACTCGACCAGGTCCCCGTCGACCGGACCTTCGCCCAGCTCGGCGGCAACAGCCTGCTCGCGGCCGCCGTCATCGCCCGCCTCGTCGGCCTGACCGGGCGGCGGCTCCGGCTGCCCGACCTGGCGGTCTCCGCGACCGTGCGCGACGTCGCCGCTTCGCCGAGTGGGAGGAGTTCGCCGACGACGTCGAGCTGGCGGTGGTCCCCGCCGCCGGCCACTACTTCCTCAAGCACCAGGCCGGGGAGCTGGCCGACCTGCTCCAGGACCGGGTGCGTGCCTGGCGCGCCGGTGCCAGACCGCGCTCCCGGTCGGCCGTCGCCGCCGGGGAGACCGCGCGCACCTCGACGTTCCTGTGGGTCGCCCTCACCCAGCTGATGTCGATGCTCGGCACCGGCCTGACGAGCTTCGCCCTGGGCATCTGGGTGCTGCAGGAGACGGGCTCGGTGACTCGCTTCGCCCTCATCTCGGTCATGGCCGTGACCCCGGCGATCGTGCTCTCCCCCCTCGCGGGCGCCGTCGCGGACCGGCACGACCGGCGCCGGGTGATGCTGCTGGCCGACGGCACGGCCGGGCTGGTCACCGCCGGGCTCGTGCTGCTCGTCGCCACCGGCTCCCTCGAACTCTGGTACATCTACGTCTACGCCGCCGTCGGGTCGGCGGCCAACGCCCTCCAGCGTCCCGCCTACCTGGCGGCCGTCACCCAGCTCGTGCCCAAGCAGTACCTCGGCCAGGCCAACGGACTGGTCACCCTCGGCACCTCCGCGGCGGACCTGCTGGCCGCCCTCGTGGGTGGCATCCTCATCGGGCTTCTCGGCCTGGGCTGGGTCATCGCGGTCGACGTCGTGACCTTCCTCTCGGCGATGGCGGTGCTGGTGCTGGTCCGCTTCCCCGCCCGGCTCTGGCTGCGGCGGGAGGAGACCTTCTGGACGGAGGTGAGCGGCGGCTTCCGCTACATCGCCCGCCGTCGACCGCTCGTCGTCATGGTCGTCTTCTTCGTCGTCTTCAACCTGCTCTTCGCGCTCCCGCTCGTCCTGGTGCCCTCGTTCGTGCTCGCCACCTCCACGCCGCAGGTCGTCGGTGCGGTGCTCGCCGCCGGCGGCGTGGGGGCCCTCGCCGGAGCGGTGACCATGGGCCTGTGGGGCGGCACCCGGCGCCGGGCGCTGGGGATGGTGGGCGGCACGGCCGTGCTCGGCGTCGGGGTCCTCGTCACCGGCCTGACCAACGCGCCGTGGGTGCAGGCCCTGGGGATGTTCGTCGTCTACGCCGCTCTCGTCGTGCTCAACGCGCACTGGCTCTCGCTCATCCAGACCAAGGTGGGCATCGAGCTCCAGGGCCGTGTCCTCGGCGTCAACCAGATGCTGGCCATGTCCACGATGCCGGTCGGCTTCCTCACCATCGGCCCGCTCACCGAGCGGCTGCGCTCGGCCCTGGACTCCGGCGCCCTGCCCGACCTGCCGGCGGCGCTCGGCCTCGACGCGGCGGGCGGCCATCTCGGGCTGGCCCTCGTCGCGACCGCCATGGTGCTGGTCGCCTGGGGCGTCGTCGGGCTGCTGACCCCCTCGCTGCGACTCATGGAGGACGCCCTGCCCGACACCGTCCCGGACGCGGTGCAGACGTGGGACCGGGACGAGCTGCAGCGGCGCGCCGACGCCGAGCTCGAGGCCTTCCTGGGCGCCCACGCCGAGGACCGGGAGCCGGTGGGGCCGCGGAGCTGACGCGCTCTGCCATGCTGTCCTGATGGACGAGCAGGTGAGGGCGACCCTGCTGGCCAAGGAGGCCGAGCTGGTCGCGCAGATGGAGCAGCTGAGCGAGCCCACGCAGGAGCAGGGCAGCATCTCCTTCGGCAAGCGGGTCGGGGACGGCACGGCGATGGCCGTGGACCGGCTCACGGCCGTGACCGCGCACGACAACCTGCGCGCCACGCTGGAGCAGGTGCGGCACGCCCTGGCCCGCCTCGACGAGGGCGGCTGGGGCGTGTGCGAGGTGTGCGGCGAGACCATCCCGGAGGGCCGTCTCGAGGCGCGGCCGTGGGCCACCAGGTGCCTGCGCCACTCGGCGTAGGATCGGCCCGGGGAGGGCGCCGCGACGCGGGTCGGGGCACTAAGGCACGCCTCACCACAAATATGCACCACCCTGGTTAGGAAAACCGATCTGCGGAGGCGTAGGCTGATGCGTGATATGTCCAGCACTCCCCTGACCCAGCTCGACCGCGTGGTCATCCGCTTCGCCGGGGACTCCGGCGACGGGATGCAGCTCACCGGCGACCGCTTCACCTCCGACACCGCCTCGCTGGGCAACGACCTGTCGACGCTGCCCAACTTCCCGGCCGAGATCCGGGCGCCCCAGGGCACGCTGCCGGGCGTCTCGAGCTTCCAGCTGCACTTCGCCGACCACGACATCGCCACCCCCGGCGACGCGCCGGACGTGCTGGTCGCGATGAACCCGGCCGCGCTGAAGGCCAACCTGCGCGACCTGCCCCGGGGCGCGATGGTCATCGCCGACAAGGACGAGTTCACCCGGCGCAACCTGGCCAAGGTCGGCTACGACGCCAGCCCGCTGGAGGACGGGTCGCTCGCCGACGCCGGCTACCACGTGCACGCCCTGCCGCTGACGAGCATGACGGTCGACGCGCTCGCCGACTTCGACCTCACCCGCAAGGAGAAGCAGCGCGCCAAGAACATGCTGGCCCTGGGCCTGCTGTCCTGGCTCTACTCCCGCGACACCTCCGGCACCGAGGCCTTCCTGCGGGCCAAGTTCGCCTCCGCCCCCGAGATCCTGCGCGCCAACCTGGTCGCCCTGCGCGCCGGGCACGCCTACGGCGAGACGACCGAGGACTTCGCGGTCCGCTACGAGGTCGCCGCCGCCCCGATGGCCCCCGGCACCTACCGGACCATCACCGGCAACCAGGCCATGGCCCTGGGCCTGGTCACCGCGGCCCGCCGCTCCGGCCTGCCGCTCGTGCTCGGCTCCTACCCGATCACCCCCGCCTCCGACGTGCTGCACCAGCTGGCCGCCCTCAAGGACCACGGCGTCACCACGCTGCAGGCCGAGGACGAGATCGCCGCCGTCGGCATGGCGCTCGGCGCCTCCTTCGGCGGGTCGCTCGGCGTCACCACCACCTCCGGCCCCGGCCTCGCCCTCAAGAGCGAGACCATCGGCCTGGCCGTCGCCACCGAGCTGCCGCTCCTCGTCATCGACATCCAGCGCGGCGGCCCCTCCACCGGCCTGCCGACCAAGACCGAGCAGGCCGACCTGCTCCAGGCGATGTACGGCCGCAACGGCGAGTCCCCCGTCGCGGTCGTGGCCTCCTCCACCCCGAGCGACTGCTTCACCACGGTGCTGGAGGCGGTGCGGATCGCCACCACCTACCGCACCCCGGTGATCCTGCTCTCCGACGGCTACCTCGGCAACGGCTCCGAGCCGTGGGCGGTCCCCGCCGTGGCGGACCTGCCCGACCTGACCGTCGAGCACGCCGACGGCCCCAACGCCACCGACGAGCAGGGCGAGCCGGTCTTCCACCCGTTCCTGCGCGACGAGGAGACCCTCGCCCGCCCCTGGGCCGTCCCCGGCACCCCGGGGCTGGAGCACCGCATCGGCGGCATCGAGAAGGCCGACGTCACCGGCAACATCTCCTACGACCCCGCCAACCACGACAAGATGGTGCGCCTGCGGCAGGCGAAGATCGACCGGATCGCGGACTCCATACCTCCCCTCGAGGTGGACGACCCGACCGGGCGCGCCAAGGTGCTCGTCCTGGGCTGGGGGTCGACCTACGGGCCGATCTCGGCGGCCGTCCGGCTGGTCCGCGGGACCGGCGCGGAGGTCGCCCGCGCGCACCTGCGCCACCTGCACCCCTTCCCCGCCGACCTGGGCGAGGTCCTCCACCGCTACGAGCGCGTGGTGCTGCCCGAGATGAACCTCGGCCAGCTCGCGCTCCTGCTGCGCGGCCGCTACCTGGCCGACGTGCGCAGCCACACCGCGGTGCGGGGCCTGCCCTTCACCGCCGCCGAGCTCGCCCAGGTGCTGCACGAGCACCTGCTCGAGGTCGACACCCGCACGGAGGCCACAGCATGAGCACCCCCCTCGGTATGCCGACGCCCGGGGGCTCCACCCCCGGGAACCCCCGGAACGACAAGACACCCAGCTCCCCGGAGCCCGCTCCCCGCAGCGGGACGGCCGGGGTCCCCACGCTCCCCGAGGGCACCTCCCTCACCAAGAAGGACTTCACCTCCGACCAGGAGGTCCGCTGGTGCCCGGGCTGCGGCGACTACGCGATCCTCGCCGCCGTCCAGGGCCTGCTGCCCGAGCTGGGGCTGCGCCGGGAGAACATCGTCTTCGTCTCGGGCATCGGCTGCTCCAGCCGCTTCCCCTACTACCTCGACACCTACGGGATGCACTCGATCCACGGGCGCGCCCCGGCCATCGCGACCGGCCTGGCGACCTCCCGCGAGGACCTGTCGGTGTGGGTCATCACCGGGGACGGCGACGCGCTGTCGATCGGCGGCAACCACCTCATCCACGCGATGCGGCGCAACGTCAACCTGACGATCCTGCTGTTCAACAACAAGATCTACGGCCTGACCAAGGGTCAGTACTCCCCCACCTCCGACGTCGGCGCCGTCACCAAGTCGACGCCCGCCGGCTCGGTGGACGCACCCTTCAACCCGGTCTCGCTGGCGGTCGGCGCCGAGGCGACCTTCGTCGCCCGCACGATGGACTCCGACCGCAAGCACCTGACCGAGGTGCTGCGCCAGGCCGCCGCGCACCGGGGCACCGCCCTGGTCGAGATCTACCAGAACTGCCCGATCTTCAACGACGGCGCCTTCCAGCTG
>CAZONQ010000172.1:0-5450 GCA_964581125.1 uncultured Ornithinimicrobium sp. | reverse complement strand
TGCGCAGCTCGGTCCCGAGCAGCCGGGTGAACGGCACCGGCCGCACGTCCTCCAGCTCGGGCAGGTATGGGGTGCCTCCCGTCCGCGGGTCGCTCCCGCCGGTGGTCGGTCGGGTCGGGGCGGCGGTGGGTGTCGTGGTCATGGGGTCCTCCTCGGTCAGGGGCTGGGTGGTGGTGCGGGGCGCGGTGCTCATGCCGCCGCTCCCTCGGTGACGCCCTCGCGCGCGTCGTCCGCGGTGAGCTGGAGGAACATGTCCTCCAGCCCGCCGCCGCCGGCCGTGCGCAGCTCGGTGACGAGCACCTGGCGGGTCAGCGCGAGCCGGGCGACCTCCTCGGCCGGGGCGCCGACGAGCAGCCCGCCCTCCGCCCGCGCGGCGACGTCGAGCCCGGCCTGCTCCAGGACGGTGCCGAGCCTGGTCCGGTCGGGGGAGTCCACGACCACGCCGCCCGCGCGCAGCAGCTCCTCCTTGGTGCCGCTGGCGACGATCCGGCCGCGGCCGATCATCACGAGGTCCTGGGCGATCTGCTCCACCTCGTGCAGCAGGTGCGAGCTGAGCAGCACGGTGCCGCCGTCGGCGGCGAAGTCCCGCAGCAGCCCGCGCATCCACCGGATGCCGGCGGGGTCGAGGCCGTTGGCCGGCTCGTCGAGGACGAGCACCTGCGGGTCGCCGATGAGCGCGCCGGCCAGGCCGAGCCGCTGCCGCATCCCCAGCGAGTAGTCGCCCACCCGCCGCGCGGCCTCGCGGGTCGTCAGCCCGACGCGCTCCAGCGCCGCGTCGACGTCCCGGCTGCCGCGGCCGGCCATCGCCCCGGCCAGCGCCAGCGTCTCGCGCCCGGTGCGGCCGGCGTGCTGGGCGGTCGCGTCGAGCATGACGCCGACGTGCCGGGTCGGGGTCGGTAGCGTCCGGTAGGGCCGGCCGAGCACCAGCGCCGTTCCGGAGGTGGGCGGCGTGAGGCCGACCATCATCCGCATCGTCGTCGACTTCCCGGCCCCGTTCGGGCCGAGGAAGCCGGTGACCCGTCCGGGCCGCGCGGTGAAGGTGATGTCGTCGACGGCGGTGAAGGTGCCGTAGCGCTTGGTCAGGTTCTCGATCTGGATCATGGCTCCAGCCTCGCCGCGCGCCCCGCCCCCGCACATCGGTCGCAGGTCTGCGCCCCGGTCACCTTGGTCGCGCGCCGCCCCCTACCAAGGTCGGGGGTCCGCGGGCCGATCGTCGGTGGGGCGGGGTCCGCCGGACACCTACGCTCAGGAGGTATGCAGCACCCTCCTCTCCCCGCCGCACCCCGCTTCGAGCGGCTGCCGCTGTGGCAGAACGCCTGGCGCCTGGCGGTGGTGTGGTTGCTCGGGGCGGTGCTGTTCCTCGTCTACATCACGCCTCTGGGCATGCAGGTCGAGGAGGCCCCGCCGCCCGACGTGGCCGGCGTGCTCGTCCTCCTGGACCTCGTCGTGGGGCACCTCGTGCTCGTGCTCGTCGCCTTCCGCCGGCGGGCGCCGGTGCTGGTGGCGGTCCTCGCCATGCTCCTGACGACGGTGACGGTCTTCGGCGTCCCGGCCGCCTTCCTGGCGGCGCTCTCGCTGGCGACGCAGCGCCGGCTGGCGCCGGTCGTCCTGGTCGGCCTGCTCAACCTGGTCGGCGGGCTCGTCTTCGAGCGCGTCGTCGTGCCGAGCACCCTGCCCCCCGAGTTCCAGAGCATGACGGGCCAGGGATGGCTGCTCGACCTGACGGTCTACACCGTCTTCGTCGCGCTGACCTTCGGCGTCGTGGCGCTCGCCGGCTGGAACATCGGGTCCCGCCGCGAGCTCGTGGCGAGCTGGCGGGAGCAGGCGGCCACGGCCAACCGCGAGCAGGCGGCGCGGGTGGCCCAGGCGCAGCTCGCCGAGCGGGCCCGGATCGCGCGGGAGATGCACGACGTGCTCGCGCACCGGCTCTCGCTCGTCGCCATGCACGCCGGCGTGCTCGCCCACCGCAGCGACCTGTCGGAGGAGGAGCGGGCCGAGGCCGCCGAGGTCGTGCGGGCCGGCACCCACCAGGCCCTCGAGGAGCTGCGCGAGGTGCTCGGCGTGCTGCGCGCGGGCACCGACGCGGCCGACCCGCCCGACGGGACCGGAGGGGGACCGGTGGAGGCGCCGCAGCCGGGGCTGAGCGGCATACCCTCCCTCGTCGCGGAGGCGACCAGCAGCGGGCAGGAGGTCCGCCTGCTGGCCGACCCGGAGCTGTGGGCGCGGTCGGTCGGCCTGCCCGGGAGCACCGGCCGGCACGCCTACCGGCTCGTGCAGGAGGCGCTCACCAACGCCCGCAAGCACGCGGTCGGGGAGCCGGTCACCGTGCAGATCGACGGCTCGCCCGGCGCGGAGCTGTCGGTCGTGGTGCGCAACGCCACGACGACGCAGGAGGCTACGCTCCCGTCGGGAGGTCGCGGACTGGCCGGCATGGCCGAGCGCGTGCAGCTGGCCGGCGGCACCTTCGACGCGGGCGTCGAGGAGCGCGACTTCGTGGTCCGTGTGCAGCTGCCGTGGCCGAGCGAGGGAGACAGAGATGGATGAGCAGGTGCCGGCGTCCCGGCCGAGGGTCGTCCTGGTGGACGACGACGCGCTCGTCCGCGCCGGCCTGCGGATGATGCTCGGCGGCCCGGACGGCGTCGACGTCGTGGCCGAGGGCGGGGACGGCGACGAGGCGGTCGGGCTCGTCGGCCGGCACCGCCCGGACGTGGTGCTCATGGACATCCGGATGGCCCGCACCGACGGGCTGACGGCGACGCGCGAGGTGCTCGCCCGCTATCCGGGCACGAAGATCCTGGTGCTGACCACCTTCGACGCGGACGACTACGTCGTGGAGGCGCTGCGGGCGGGCGCGCGCGGCTTCGTGCTCAAGGACACTCCGCCGGAGCGGCTCGTCGCGGCGGTGCACGAGGTCGCCCGCGGAGACCACGCGCTGTCACCCTCGGTGACGGCGCTGCTCGTGCGGCAGGTGTCGGCCGGCCCGGGCGCCGGGGACGACCGGGCCGAGGAGGCCCGCGCCCGCCTCGGGGGGCTGACCGGGCGCGAGCTGGACGTGGCGCGCGCCGTCGCCCGCGGCGCGTCCAATGCGGAGATCTCCAAGGAGCTCTACCTCGGCCTGCCGACCGTCAAGGCGCACGTCTCGAGCATCCTGGCCAAGCTCGGCCTGTCCAACCGGGTGCAGATCGCCCTCGTCGTCCACGACGCCGGTGCCAGGATGGAGCCGTGACCCACACCTCCACCGAGCCGGTGCCCTCGCCGGTCGTCGAGCTGGTCCGGCGCGCCCAGCGCGTGTGCGTGCTGACCGGCGCGGGGATGTCCGCCGAGTCCGGCGTCCCCACCTTCCGCGACGTGCAGGTCGGGCTGTGGGAGCGCTACGACCCGGTCGAGCTCGCGACTCCGCAGGCGTGGGCGGACGATCCCGGGCAGGTGTGGGCGTGGTACTCCTGGCGCGCCGGCCTGGTCCGCACCGCCGGCCCCCACGCGGGGCACCGTGCGCTCGCCGAGTGGCAGCGGCGCCCCGGCGTCGAGCTGACCATCGCCACGCAGAACGTCGACGACCTCCACGAGCGGGCCGGCGCCGACGTGCTCGCCCATGTGCACGGCAGCCTCTTCGACCTGCGGTGCAGCGCCTGCTCGGCCCCCAGCGACGCGGCATACCCGCCCGTGCCGGAGCCCGTCGCCCACCTGGACCCACCCACCTGCGCGGTCTGCGGGGGCGCCGTCCGGCCGGGCGTCGTCTGGTTCGGCGAGGCGCTGCCGCAGGAGCAGTTCGTCGCGGCGGTGGAGGCGGCGCAGGAGGCCGACCTCGTCGTGGTCGTCGGGACCTCCGGGCTCGTCCACCCGGCGGCGGCCCTGCCCCACCTGGCCGGTGCACGCGGCGTGCCGGTGCTCGAGGTCAACCCCCTCGAGAGCGAGGTCAGCGAGGCCGCCGACGTGGTCTGGCGCACCACCGCCGCGGTCGCCCTGCCCCGGATGGTGGCCGCGCTGCCGCACCCGTGAGGGACGGCGCGCGCCGGCACCTCAGCGTGCGTCGAGGCCCAGCGTCCTGACCTGCCGCGCCACGAGCGCGGCGAAGAGGTGGTCGGCCGGGTCCGCGGTGCCGACCAGGTGTCCGGCGAGCTCCAGGCTGACGGCGCCCACCAGGGAGGCGAGCTCGGCGAGGACGGCCGCCGCGCCCGCCGGGTCGACGCCCGTCTCCTCGGCCAACGGCCGGAGCTGGCCCACGAGCACCCGCCCGCCGAAGCCCTCGACCGGCGACCGGGCGCCGGCCTCGAGGAAGGGCTGCGCCACCGCGGCCGCCGCCGGCACCGTCTCGGGCGGCGCGACGTAGCCCGGGATCGGTGTGCCGTAGATCAGCTGGAACTCGTGCGGGTGCTCCCGCGCCCAGCCGCGCAGCGCCTCGGCCAGGGCCGTCCAGCGCCGGTCCGGCCGCCGGCCGTCGGGCGCCGTGCCGAGCGCCTCGGCGAGGTGGTCGTAGCTCTCCACGATCATCGCCGTCAGCAGGGCCTCGCGGGTGGGGAAGTAGCGGTAGACCGCCGAGCTCACCATGCCGACCTCGCGCGCCACGGCCCGCATCGACAGCCCCACCCCGCCGTGCTCGGCGATCTGGTCGCGGGCGGCGTCGAGGATGCGCGTGCGCACCTCGGCCCGGTTGTCCTCGCGTCTGCCCATGCGGCCAGTCTGCCATGAGCGAGAGCACCGCTCTTGCAGATTCGAGAGCAGTGCTCTATCTTTGAGATCGACGAGAGCGGTGCTCTCGCATCATCCCGGAGGAGCCGACATGACAGCACCCACCACCGGCCTGGTCGCCCCCACCGTGGGCACCGGCGTCCTCATGGCCGCCTACCTGCTGCTCCGTCCCTACGGCGACGCGGGCGGCCCCACCGGCGCGGCAGCGGCAGCGGCCTTCGCCACGCCGTGGTGGATCGTCGCCCACCTCTGCGGCGCGCTCGCGCTCGCTTCCGCCGGGAGGCTGGCGCTGCGCCTCTCCGACGTCGTCTCCGGGCCGCTCGCCCGCACCGCGCGATGGACCGGGCTGGCCGGCGCGGTGCTCGTGCTCCCCTACTACGGCGCCGAGACGTTCGGCCTGCACGCCCTCGGGCGGGCGGCCGTCGCGGGAGACCCGGCGGTGCTCGCGCTGGTGCCGGAGGTGCGGGACCAGCCTGCCGCCACGGCGACGTTCGGCCTGGGGCTGCTGCTCCTCGCGGTCTCCGGGACCCTGGTCGCCCTCGCCTGGCAGCGGTCCTCCGGCAGCGCCGCGGCCTGGCCGCTCGGCGTCCTGCTCGCCCTGGTCCTGCCGCAGTTCTACCTGCCGCCGGCCGGGCGGATGGCCTTCGGGGTCCTGTATGCCGTGGCCGCCGCGGTCCTCGTGGTCGCCCTCGCGCGGGGCGGCGCGGGCGTCCGTCGACCGGACCGGGACGTCGCGGTGGCTCGTGGGACCGCCGCGGCCT
>CAZONQ010000171.1:0-5452 GCA_964581125.1 uncultured Ornithinimicrobium sp. | reverse complement strand
CGAGATGTAGGTCCAGACGTCGGTGCACAGGTTGTGCAGCACCCGGTTGAAGCGGGCGACGTCGGCGTAGAGCTCGGCCTGCCAGTCGTGGCTCTCGATCTGGGTGGTGAGCGGGTTCCACGTCAGCCCGAGGTGCTCGACGAAGCTGCGGCTCACCTGCTGCCAGTCGGCTCCGGGCACCGCCTCGACGTGCGCGCCGTAGGTGCCGGTCGCCCCGTTGAGCTTGGCGAGGTAGGTCGTGCCGCCCACCCGCTCCAATTGCCGCGTGAGGCGCCACGCGAGGACGGCGAGCTCCTTGCCCATGGTGGTGGGGGTGGCGGGCTGGCCGTGGGTGTGGGCCAGGAGAGGGACGTCGGCGAGGTCGCGCGCCATGGTGGAGAGCTGGTCGACGAGCGCCTGGGCCCGGGGCAGCCAGACCTGCGTGACCGCGCCCTGGACCATGAGGGCGTAGGAGGTGTTGTTGACGTCCTCGCTGGTGCAGGCGAAGTGGACGAGCTCGCCGAGGGCCACGGCCCGGTCCGCGCCGACGACGTCGGTGAGGCGGCGGCGCAGGTAGTACTCGATCGCCTTGACGTCGTGGACGGTCTCGGCCTCGATGTCCTTGAGCTCGGTGATGGCGGCGGCGTCGAAGTCGAGGACGAGCGCCCGCAGGGCATCCTGCTCGCCGGTGGACAGGTGGTCGGCGCCGGGGACCACGTCGTTGCCGGTCAGGTGGATGAGCCACTCGACCTCGACGTGGAGGCGGGCGCGGTTGAGCGCGGCCTCGGAGAGGTGGTCGACGAGCGGGGCGACGGCCCCGCGGTAGCGCCCGTCGAGGGCGCCCAGCGCGATCGGGGGCTCGAGGTCGGCCAGGGGCGTGCGGGCGGCAGGCAGCGGCATGGTGACCATCTTCCCATCCCGGGGGCGGCGCGCCCCTCCGGTCCTTCGGCGTGCGCCGGGACCGCCGGTCGGGGAACGTGGGAGGCATGCGCATCTCCACCCTGCTCCGGACCTCGGCGGCCGTGACCGCCACGGCGGTGGCCGGCGGCCTGGCCACCGACCCCGACAGCCTGTGGTACCGCACGCTGCGCAAGCCCGACTGGCAGCCACCGGGACCGGCCTTCGCCGCGGTCTGGACGCCGCTCTACGCCGACGTGGCCCTGACCTCGGCCGTCGCGCTCGACGAGCTGCGCGACCGTGGGCGTCAGGAGGAGCGGACGGCATACCGGCGGGCGCTGACGGTCAACCTGGCGCTCAACGCCGGATGGAGCTGGCTCTTCTGGCGCAGCCGCAGGCCGTGGCTGGCCGCCGCCGAGTGCGGTGTCCTGGCCCTCAGCTCGGCCGACCTCGTGCGGCGGACCTGCCGGGCCGACCGGGCCGCCGGTGTGGCGCTGGCTCCCTACGCGGCGTGGTGCGGCTTCGCGACGGCGCTGTCGACGGCGATCGCGGTGAGGAACCCGCGGCGGTCCGGGTAGCTACTTCCTCCACAGGGGCTATCCACGACACGGTGTCGTGGCGTAGCGTGCTCGGGTGCCGTCGCCGAGCCTGCTGCTCCACGCTCACCCGGCGTTGGGATGGTGGACGCTGCTGTGGGCCGTGACGGTCGGCGGGGCGCTGCTCGCCCGACGCCGGGTCGGTGGCGCGGCGGTGGCGGCCTGGGGGCTGGGGGCGTTGGTCGCCGTGTCGCTCGCGCCGCCCGGGGGCCGGCTCGTGCCGGGCCTGGCGAGGACGTGCGACCTCGGGGCTGCGCACCTGCTCTGGCCGTGGCGGTGGGTGAGCCAGGACCCGCGGATGGGCGGTGTGGCCCTCATGCTCGTCGTCGGAGCGGCGGTCTGCCGCGGGCCGGCATGGCTCGGTGCAGCCGCGGCCGTGCCCGTGCTGGTCGAGGTCGTGCAGCTGGCCGTGCCGTCCCTCGCCCGCGCCTGCGCGGTCCCCGACCTCGTGCCGCTGTGGGCCGCGCTCGCGGTCGGTGCCGGTGGCGGCCTCCTGGCGCGCACCGCCCGCCGCCGTCTGGGCGTCTCGGTGCCCCGGGCGGTCGCCGTGGTGGTCGCGGTCTCGGTGGCCGCGGTCCCGCTTGCCGGGTGGGGGCTGCGCAGCAGCGGCCCCGTCGACCCGCGCACCGCCGTCGCGCTGCTGGGCGGGCCCGCGCACGACTCTGCCGGACGAGGACCGGGCACCGAGGTGCCGGACCCGACCGGTGAGGGTGTGCTCCCGGGTGAGGGCACTCCATACGAGGACCTGGGGCGGTCCGCGATGGCGGACCTGCGCCTGCTGACCGGCGGGACCGGGGACGGCCTGCTGCCGACCGCCGGACCGGGGGAGAGCTGGGGCTACTTCTGGCCGCGGGACGGTGCGTTCATGGCGGTCGCGCTGGCCCGCACCGGGCACGTCGACCAGGCCGTGGAGCTGCTGTCGCTGGTCGGTGGCCTCTACCTCGATCCGGTGCACGGGTTCGACGCGCGCTACCTGCCGTCCGGCGAGCGCGTCACCGACGACCCGCGGAGGGCGCAGGGCGACGGCTGCGGCTGGGTCCTCTGGGCCACGCACGTGACGGCGGCGCTCGCCCCGGTGCCCGCCGACGTCGGCGACCTGCGCGACCGGTGCACCGACCAGCTGCTGCGGGCGACCGGCGGCGGTGCGCACCTGCCGGCACCGGGTCAGGACTACTGGGAGCAGACGACCTACGAGCACCTGCTGGGCGCGAGCGCCCCGGTCGCGGCGGGGCTGCGCTTCGCCGCCGCCGACTACCGGGCGCTCGGCGAAGCGGGACGGGCCGACGTGGTGGGCGCGGCCGCGGACGGCGTGCGGTCGCAGATCGCACGGTCCTTCGGCCCCGACTTCCTCCGCGCCGGCACCCACGGCGGCCTGGACGCCGCGACGGCGATGCTCATGCCGCCCTTCGACCCCGACCCGCTGCCCGGCGTCCGCGAGGCGTGGCTGGCCTACCAGGAGCAGGCGCTGCGCCCCGCCGGGGGGCTCGCGCCGGGGACCGGGTGGAAGCAGGACGGGATCTCGTGGACGCCCGAGACGGCGCTCGTGGCCTACACCGCCGCGGCGGCCGGCGAGGACGAGCTCGCCGAGCACTGGTTGGGCTGGCTCGACGAGCACCGGGCGCCGTGGGGCTCGTTGCCGGAGAAGGTCGACTGGGCCGGCCGCCCCGGCGGACCTGCGCCGCTGGGATGGACGGCGGCGCTGGTCGTGCTCACCCTGGACGAGATCGACGGGTAGGCAGGGGCGGGGTCGTGCGGGACGAGGTGACCCCGCGCGGGAACCGGGGCACTCGCCCCGGGACGCGTGCCGTTCGCGCGATCGGACCGCGGGAACCGGGGCACTCGTCCGCGTGGCGGGAGGCGCGTCAGCGGTCGGGGTCGACCTCGTCGGCCCGCAGGTGGTCGCCGGTCACCCGGTCGCGGTGCTCGCGGGCGATCTTGGTCGCCTCGTCGGCGTCGGCGCGCAGCCGCTCCGCCTTGGCCTCCGCGTCGTGGGCCAGGCCCTGGAGCTCACGGGCCCGGTCCTCCGCGCCGGCGGCGTAGGTCTCCCCGCCGGCGGCGCGCTCGCGCAGCGTCGCCGCCTCGCGCCTGGCCTCCTCCATCTTCCTGCGGCGCTGCACCGCCAGCACCGCCGCGACGATGATCGCCACGACGACGATCGCGACGATGAGCCACACGATCCACGCGTTGTCACCCACGGGTCCTCCTCGGGTCGGCCTGGGGACGGTCGACTCCAACCTAGGCCCGGGCGGCGAGGCTCTCCACCCGACGCTGCCGCTGCTGATCCTTCCGTCCCTGCTGCTCGGAGAGATCCACCGCGTCCCAGCCGCTGAGGTCGGTCGTGCGGTGGCTGACGAGGACGTGGCTGCGCGTGCCGCTCTCGTCGGTCGCGAGCAGCCCGCCCAGCGCGCGCTCCGCCGTCGCGTCGTCGAGGTGCGCCGCCGGCTCGTCCAGGAGCACGACGGGCCGCCGGGACAGGACGGCGCGGGCCAGGGAGAGCCGGGCGCGCTCGCCGCCCGAGAGGCCGGTCAGGAGCGTGTCCAGGCCGTGGGGGAGCGTGCCGAACCAGTGAGCCAGGTCCACCGCCTCCAGCGCCGCCAGGATCTCCTCGTCCCGCGCGTCCGGCCGGGCGAGGACGAGGTTGGCGCGGACGCTGCCGCCGAAGGCGTGCGGCTCGTCGTCGACGACGGCGACGCGGGCGCGCAGTGCTTCGAGGTCCAGGTCGGTCGCGTCGTCGCCGTCGACCGCGTAGGTGCCGCACGCCGGGTCCAGGTGCCGTGCCAGGACCGCCAGCGCTGTCGACTTGCCCACGCCGTTGGGCCCGGTCAGGGCCACCCGGCTGCCCGGCGGCAGCTCCAGGTCGAGGGGCGCGAGGTCCGGCGCGGCGTCGGGCGTCCCGGCCACGGCAGGTGTCCATGCGGCACCTACGCCGTCCAGGGTGAGGGTCGGCACGTCGGAGCACGCCGGCTCGTTCGTCCCGTCGCCGCGCACGGCGGGGCGCTGGCCGAGGACGGCCTCGAGCCGTGCCGCGGCGGCACGGGCACGTGCGCGCGCCCCGGCGACCGTCGGCACGTCCGCCCACGTGTCGGCGAGCGCCATCGGGACGAGCGCGACGAGCGCGGCGTAGGGACCGGAGAGGAGCCCCGCCGCGTGCGCCTGCCAGGCGAGCACGCCCACGGCCGCGGTGGTGGCGGCCACGACGGCCCAGGTGAGCCCGATGAGCACGGCCCGGGCACGGATGAGCCGGCCCTCCTCGACCAGCTGGTGCCGCTCGGCCGCCTCCACGGGGGCCAGCAGCCGCTCCGGGTCGGCCGTCAGCCCGGTGACCGCCTGCACCGCCAGGAGCCGGCCGGTCAGCGCGGTGACGCGGTGCTGCACGAGGCCGCGCGCGTCGACCGCAGCCTGCTGGGCGCGGCGCTCCACGGCATACCCGGTCGTCGCGAGGACGAGCATCGCCAGCCCGCCGGCGGCGACGACCGCGCCGGCGGTCGGCAGGTGCCACCACGCGAGGACGGCGCCGACGAGCGTGGCCAGGGCGGTCGACCACGCCGGGACGGTGACGCGCACCTGCTCGTCCACGACGTCGTCGAGGTCGCGCACCACCGTGGTCAGCACCTCCCCGCGGCTGCGACGACCGAGCCGCGCGGGCGTCAGCGGCACGAGTCGTGCGAAGACGTCAGCCCGCCGTCCGGCGAGGTCCTCCAGCGCCACGTCGTGGGACAGCACCCGCTCGGCGTAGCGGAACACCGGCCGGAACAGCCCGAACGCCCGCACCCCCACGATCGCCACCATGAGCGTGAGCACGACCGGCATCGTCGAGGCCTGCACGATGAGCCAGCCCGAGGTCGCGGTGAGCGCCACGCCGCAGGCGACGGACGCACCGCCGAGCAGGCACGCCAGCGCCAGCCCTCCTCCCCGACCGGACGCGCGCTCTGCACGGTCCTGACGGGGTGCAGACCGTGCGCTCGGTCGGGCGGTGCGAC
>CAZONQ010000170.1:0-5498 GCA_964581125.1 uncultured Ornithinimicrobium sp. | reverse complement strand
CGCGGCGGCGGATGTGACACACCGTTCCCGCACAACCGTGCGGTGGCGGCCCTCAGTGCAGGTCGTCGAGCCGCCACAGCCGCGCGCACGCGGTGAGGTCGTCGGCGGTGTCACGCATCCGCCCCGCGCGCGTCACCTGGTCGGCGGGGATCTCGTCGACGCCCGGCTCGACCAGCCCGACCGCCATCACGTGGCAGAACGCCGCGGCCCGCTCCAGCGCCACCGCCAGGTCGCCGTTGAACACGCCGGTGAGCACCTGCTCGGTCATGGTCGCGAGCGCGGCGGGGTCGGGCGGCTCGGCGACGCCGACGATCGCGCGGTAGACCTCCGCGTGCCCGGCCCCTGCGCTCCAGAGCCGGCGCACGTCCTCCGGCCTGCGCTGCACCCACTCGTGCAGGAGGTAGAGCCGCCACAGCGCCCCCGGCAGCGTCCGCGCGGGCCGGTCGGACCACATCTCGGCGACGGTCGCCAGCCCCAGCTCGCGCACGAGGCCGACGAGCCGCGCGGTCAGCTCGGGGTCGTCGGTGTCCCGGCCCCGCCCCACCACGAGCGCCGCCGTGCGGTGCGCCGCCTCGACCTGCTCGAGCGGGTCGACGGCCCCGCCGAGGCTCTCCAGCGACTCGCCGGGGCGGTAGACCGGCCGGTGGAAGGGCCTGCGGCCCGGGTCCTCGCTCATGCCTCACCTCCGTCGACGACCGCCACCGAGTCCGCGCCGAGCACGACCTGCCCGTCGCGCTCCTCGACGGACCCGAACCTGCCCACGATCTCACCCTCCACCGGCACCGTCACCCCGGCGGCGTCCCCCAGCGTCGCGAGCACCGTCACCGTCCCGCGCCGCACGGTGACCAGCTCGCCGTCGCCGGCGGGTGCACGGCATACCTCCCCGTCGCCGAGCGGGGCGCGCAGGCCGGGGAGCTCGCGGCGGAGGCGCAGGAGGGTGCGGTGCCACCCGAGCATCCGCGCGTGGTCGCCCTCGTCCACCTCGTCCCAGCGCAGCGTGGACGCGACGACCGTCCCCTCGTCCTGCGGGTCGGGGACCTCGCCGGACCACCCGTGCTCGGCGAACTCGCGCCGCCGCCCCTCGCTGACCGCCTGCGCGAGCCAGTCCTCGGCGTGGTCGGTGAAGTACTGCCACGGCGTCGAGGCCGCCCACTCCTCGCCCATGAACAGCATCGGGGTCCACGGCGAGGTGAGCAGCAGCGCGGCGCCCACCGCCGCCCGCCCGAGGGGTATGGAGTGCGCCAGCCGGTCCCCCGCCGCCCGGTTGCCGACCTGGTCGTGGGTCTGGAGGGAGGCGACGTAGCGCCAGCCGGGGGTCACGCCGGGGTCGACCGGCGCGCCGTGCCCGCGGCCGCGGAAGGTCGAGAACGTCCCGTCGTGGAAGAACGGCGAGCGCCCGAGCACCTTGGGCAGCGCCTCCGGGTCGGCGAAGTCGGCGTAGTAGCCCTGCGTCTCCCCGGTCAGCGCGACGTGCAGCGCGTGGTGCACGTCGTCGGCCCACTGCCCGTGCAGCCCCAACCCGCCGGCGCCGCCGGTCGCGCGCGGGGCCACGGTCGCGGGGTCGTTGCGGTCGGACTCGGCGACGAGCGTGCGCGGGACGCCGGTCCGCGCCCCGATCTCGTCGGCCAGCGCCGCCATCTCCTCGAGCAGCGGCGTGGCACGCTCGTCGTGCAGCGCGTGCACGGCGTCGAGCCGCAGCCCGTCGAGGTGGTAGTCCTGCAGCCACATCCGCACGTTGTCGAGCACGAAGGCCCGCACCTCGTCGCTGCCCGGCCCGTCGAGGTTGAGCGCCTCGCCCCACGGCGTGTGGTGCCGGTCGGTGAAGTAGGGCCCGGCCTGGGAGAGGTAGTTGCCGCTCGGGCCGAGGTGGTTGTAGACGACGTCGAGCCACACCGCCAGGCCCCGGGCGTGCGCGGCGTCGACGAGGCGCGCGAGGCCGGCGGGCCCGCCGTAGGGCTCGTGCACGGCATGGAGCGCGACGCCGTCGTAGCCCCAGCCGTGCCGCCCGGGGAAGGCGGCCACCGGCATGAGCTCGACGACGGAGACGCCGAGGTCGACGAGGTGGTCCAGGTGCGCGACCACCCCGTCGAAGGTGCGCTCGGGGCTGAAGGTGCCCACGTGCAGCTCGTAGACCACGGCCCCCTCGAGCGGGACCCCGCGCCACCCCTGGTCGGTCCACGTGAACGCCGAGGTGTCGACGAGCGCGCTCGGCGCGTGCACGCCCTCGGGCTGCCACCGCGAGCGCGGGTCCGGCACCGGCGGGCGGCCGTCGATCGCGAAGGCGTAGCGCCCGTCGAGGGGGTCCGTCGCGACCTCCCACCAGCCGCCGGCGGCCCGCTCCATCGGGACGCCGACCGCGCCGTCCGCCCCGACCCGCAGGTCGACGCGCGCGGCGTCGGGCGCCCACAGCCGGTAGGACTGGCTCACCGTGGCCCCCGCTCGAGGTCCTCCGCCCGCACGAGCAGCGCCGCGGGCGAGACCGCGAAGACGTCGGCCGCGGGCACGCCGTCCTCGGCGACGTGGTGGTCGGCCCCGGTGAGCGCGTCGCGCCAGTGCCCGGCCGGCAGCGGCACCCGCGTGTCCCCCAGCCCGCCCCGCGCGCCGAGCGCCCGCGGCGCACGGATGGTGAGCGTCGCCGCCACCCCGCCGCGCACGAAGCCGAGCACGTGCTCCCCGGCGTCGAGAGCGGCATACCCGGCACCGGGGCCGTAGGCCTGCGGGAGCCAGGTGCGCAGCCGCAGCACCCGCGAGGTGACCCAGAGGACCTCGTCGGACAGGTCCTGCGGGCGCCCCTCCGCGTCGAGCCGCACCAGGCGCTCGGTGCGCTCGGCGTAGTCGACGGGGCGGCGGTTGTCGGGGTCGACGAGCGAGAGGTCGACGACGCCGGAGCCCTGGTAGGTGTCGGGCACGCCCGGCAGCGTGAGCTGGATGAGCTTCTGCGCGAGCGTGAGGGTGCGGATCGTCAGCGCGTTGTCGCGGACCGCCTCGTCGATGAGGCGGCCCACCTCGCCGTCGCCGGCCATGTCGTGGGCCAGCGACAGCACCCGCGCCTCGTAGTCCTCGTCCGGCGCCACCCACGTCGTGTGCAGCTTGGCCTCGCGCAGCGCCTTGGTGAGGTAGTCGTGCAGGCGCTCCGGCGACACCCGCCCCGCGCCGACGAGCGTCTGCCACACCAGGTGCGCCGTCGGGGCGTCGACGCCGTGCCGCTGGGCGGCCGCGGCGCCCGCGGCCGACAGCTCGCGCCACGCGTCGGCGTCGCCGGCGACCGCGAGGATCCGCGCCCGCACGTCCTCGCTGCGCTTGGTGTCGTGGGTCGACAGGGTGGTCATCCCCCTCGGCCAGTGGTCGGCCTGGTGGGAGGCCCAGGTATGGAGTGCCGCGACCGCCTCCTCGGGCCGCTCGCCGACCGCGGGGTCGGCGCCCACCTCGTTGAGCGCGACGAGCCGGTGCCAGCGGTAGAAGGCGGTGTCCTCGATGCCCTTGGCCATGACCGGGCCGGTCGTCTGCTGGAAGCGGACCGCCAGGTCGGTCGCGGCGGCGGGGTCGGCGGCCGTGCCGTCCGGCCGCAGCAGCACCTCGCCCAGGGCGTCGACCTCGGTGAGCAGGTCGGGGCGGGCGGTCCGGGCGCGGTCGACCGCGTCGAGGAGGGGCCGGCGCAGGGACTCGTCGTCGGCGTGGCCGGGGTCCCCGGGGCGGACGTAGGCGCGGTAGACGTGGACGTCGACGAGCAGCTCGACGAGCGCGGCGCGCAGCCGGTGCCCGTCCAGGTGCGGGAGGGCCTCGCGGGCGCGGCGCAGGAGCCGGTTGACCTCGGGCTGGAGGAGCTCGTCGACGGCCGTCCGCTTGCACCGCTCGACCTCGACCGCCAGGTCCGGCTCGCCGCCGGTGGCGAACCAGGCGGTGCTCACGACCTCGGCCGTCGTCGGGTCGACGAGGGCGCCGGTGAGCGCGGCGTTGGCGTCGTAGCCGGTGGTGCCCTCGCAGGCCCACGAGGCCGGCAGCCGCTCGTCCCCCTCGAGGATCTTCTCCACCCACACCGGCGTGCCCGGCCGGGTCCGGTCGGCGAGCAGGTCGAGGTAGCGGCCCGGGTCGGCCAGCCCGTCGGGGTGGTCGATGCGGAAGCCGTCGACGACCCCGCGGTGGTGCAGGTCGAGCAGCTCGGCGTGGGTCGCCTCGAAGACGTCCGGGTGCTCGACGCGGACGCCGACGAGCCCGTCGACCTCGAAGAAGCGGCGGTAGTTGAGGACCTCCGGCGCGTCCTGCCAGTGCGCGAGCAGCCAGTGCTGGGCGTCGAGGAGAGCCAGCAGCGCGTCGGGGTCGTCGGTGCCCGCCAGGTGCTCGGTGCCGGCCGCGAGCGGCAGGACGTGCTCGTAGTAGCGGACCACCGGCTGCCCGGCGGCCGGGCCCTCGTCCTCGCGTCCGGTGCTCACGGTGATCTCGCCGGCGGCGACCACGTCGGGCAGCGGCTGGCCGAGGACCGGCAGGCCGAAGCGGTCTCCGAGGTGGGCCCAGTCGACGTCGAACCAGTGGGCGCGCGGGGCGGTCGACCCCTCTCGGAGGACCTCCCACAAGGGTGCGTTGCGCCATACCTGCGGCACGATGGCCATGTGGTTGGGGACCACGTCGACGATGACGCCCATCCCCCGCCCGTGCGTGGCGTCGGCGAGCCGCTCGAGGGCCGCGCGGCCGCCGAGCTCCTCGCTGACGCGGGTGTGGTCGAGCACGTCGTAGCCGTGCTCGCTGCCCGGCACGGCGGTGAGGACCGGCGAGAGGTAGACGTGACTGGCGCCGAGCGCCTCGACGTAGGGCAGCACCTCCACCGCGTCGTCGCAGGTGAAGCCCTGGTGGAGCTGCATGCGGTAGGTCGCGGTCAGCGGGCGGCGGTCGTGCGTCGTGGTCGGAGTCATGGCCCGACCAGTCTCTCAGGGGCCAGCACTTCCCGCGGCAGGACCGGTAGCCGCCCGCCAGCCCGGAGCGAACCGTCCCGACGACGCGCCCGTCCGCAGCGGCCACAGCGTGCACATGCACGCTCGGGCCGACGCTTCCCGGGCGTGTCGCCAGCACCGATCGCGCATCGCCGGCCACCGATGGTCAAGATCCCCGGGGCGCCGCGCGATCGTGCCCCTCAGAAGCGCGTGACCCACACTCCGACGAACCACCCGACCAGCACCAGCGCCGCGCCGAGGGACAGCAGCACCGCGGCCTGGAGCCGCCGGCGCAGGCGCCGCTGGCGGCGCGCCTCGGCCGCGTCCTGGGTCGCGGCGGAGACGTGGGCGACGTCGATGCCGTGCGGGCTGCGCAGGACGCGCCGCAGCAGGTCCTCGAGCGCACGAAGGACGGCGGGCGGGAGGTCGGTGAGCTGCTGCATACCTGTCAGTCCGTCCCGTGCTCGGGGTCGAGGTAGGCGAGGTTGGCCGCCGTCTGCTCGGCGACGGTCGTCGCTGCGTCGGCCGCCTCCTCGACCGTCTCGGCCTGGACGGTGACCCCGACCAGGTAGT
>CAZONQ010000169.1:0-5519 GCA_964581125.1 uncultured Ornithinimicrobium sp. | reverse complement strand
CGTGCGGCGGACCGCCCTGCAGGCTGGTGCGTGCGGCGGACCGCCCGGCAGGCTGGTCCGTGCGGCGGGCCAGTGTCACGTCTCCGCCGGGGGTGCCTCCTCCGACGCCGGCTCGCCGGCCGCGCTCCCCGCACCCCCGGCCTCGCTCCGCCGCCCGAACAGCCGCACCAGCTCCTCCCGCTGGTCCAGCGCCGCCCGGGCGCCGGCGTCGATCGCGTGCCGGGCGCGGTGGAAGTCGCTGATCTCCATGCCCTCGATGCGGGGGTCGAGCACCAGGTCGGGGGGATAGAACGACAGCCGCGACATCGTCAGCTGGGCCTGCATGACGTCGACGGCGCGCATCACCTCGCGGAACGACTCCAGCGCCGACAGCCGCAGCCACCCGCCGTCCTCGGCGCCGTCGAGCTCGGTCAGGGGCGTGGCGTTGACCGCGAGCACGCGCCGCACGCCGTGCAGCAGCGCGCCGTCCACGGGGATCTGGTTGAGCAGGCCGCCGTCGACGAGCACGTCGTCGCCGACGCGGACCGGCTCGATCGCGCCGGGATAGGCCGTGGTCGCCCGGAGCGCGCGGTAGAGGTCGCCGCTGCGGGCGTAGTAGATCCGCCCGTCGGTGAGGTTCGTCGCGGTGAGCACCAGCGGCAGCTCGAGTTCCTCGAAGGTGGGCGGCAGCAGGTCCTCCAGCCAGCGCTCGAACGCGCGCGTGCTCAGCAGCCGCCCGGTCAGCGGGCTCCAGCTGATCATCGAGCGCCAGCGCAGGTCGGTGGCGATCTCCTCCAGCTCGGCCGCGGCGTAGCCCGCCGCGATGAACGCCCCCACCAGCCCGCCCATGCTCGTGCCCGAGACGACGTCGGGGTGGATGTCCAGCTCCTCGAGGACCCGCATCACCCCGACGTGGCACAGCCCGCGCGCCCCGCCGCCGCCGAGCACCAGGCCCGTCTCCGGGACGGGCGCGCCGGACCCTCCGGTCCCCGTGGCGTGCCGGGCCGCCCGGCCGCGCCGGTGCCCGTCCTCGGGGGACCGGTCGGCCCGCCGGTCGTGCGGGGGCCGGGGCCGGTCCCGGGTCTCGTCGCGGCGCGCCACGGCGGTCCTCCTACGGCGTGATCACGACGGCGTCGAGCAGGCGCCGCGCGAGGTCCTCGTCACCGACCACCTGGTATGCGGTCTCCTCCGTCGGCACGCGCCCGGCGGCCCGGCGGGCGAGGAAGGAGGTGGACAGCGACACCGTGGTCGCGTCGTCCTCGGCCGGGTCGTCGCCCTCGGCCGCGTGGCCGCTGAAGAGCTCGTGCGCCACGAGCCGACCGTCCTCGTCCTCCCCGACGCGGACGCCCGCGCGGGCGGTGACCGGGCCGGTGCTCTCCAGGATGAGGACGGTGCCGGGCTCGGGCGCGAGGCGCTCGAGCACGATGCCGGGGAGCGCGTCCTCCAGGGTCTGGAGGAGCTGCGAGGCCCCGGGGGAGTCGAGCGAGCCGGGCCGGTCGACGACGTCGCGCAGGTCCTGCTCGTGGACCCAGACGTCCACGATGCGCATGCGGGTCACGGCGCCGAAGGGCGCCTGCCGCCCCCGCACCGACCGCACCGGGGTGTCCATCTCGAGGTCGGTGTCGTACATGCCCGCGGAGCGCACGTCGACCAGCCCGCGCAGCTCGGCGACGAGGTCCGCGGGGGAGCGGTCGTCACGGGCGCGGACGCCCTCCTCCATCCAGGCGCCGAAGGAGTGGCGCACGTGCTCGGGCCGACCCACCTCGACCGGCTCGGCGGGACGGGTCCGGCCGGGGGCCGGGTGCTCGGACCCGGCCAGGTAGTCCTCGACGTGGACGACGTGCGCGAGCACGTCGCGCGCCGTCCAGCCGGGCAGCACCGGGGCGGCCCAGTCCTCCTCGCGCAGGCCGTCGGCCACGTCGGCGAACGAGGTCAGGGTCTGGCGGTAGGCCGCGACCAGCTCGGTCACGTCGGCGGGAGCGGCGGGGTGGACGGGCATGAGCACAGGGTATGCCGACGCCGCCCGGACAGCAGTCGCGGGCGGCGTCGACGGGGTCCGGTCGGGACCGGCAGGCCTGGTCAGCCGGCGCAGGCGGTCTCGAGCTCGTCCTGGGCCGCGCCGGAGTCGGTCACGTCGATCTCCGGGACGGTGATCTCGTCGTCGGTCGGGCTCTGGTCGTCGTCGGAGAGGACCGCGTCGGTCGCCTCGACGAACGGCGCGTTGATCCGCTCCAGCAGCGCGGCCTGGTCCCCCTCGGCCTGCGCGGCCAGCTCGACGATCCGCTGGTTGAGCAGGCTGATCTCGCCCCAGGAGGCCGGGTCGAGGGTCTCGCCGGCGGCCAGGACGTCACGGTCCTGCTGGGCCCGCTCGGCCAGGGTCACCGGGCCGGACTGGAAGAACCCGGCGCAGATCGGGTCGTCCATGGCGGCCGCCTTGGTCGCCTCCCCGCCGGCGTCGCCGGCGTCGGTCCCCGCGGCGGTGTCCTCCGCCGACTGGCCCGCCGCGGTCTCGGTGCCCGTGGTGTCGCCGCCGTCGCTGGAGCAGCCGGCCAGGACCAGGGCCACGCCGAGCGCGGCGGTCAGGGTGGTGCGTCGCATGTGTGTCACTCCGTGTTCACTCGTTCACTCGTCTATCCATCTGGTGGCAGGCGGACGATGCGCGCACGGCAGCGACGTCAAGGAGGACGCAGGGGCGCGGCGGCATCCTTGTCGTCTGCAAGGACCCATTGTGTCCCCTTGCCCGGGCAGAAGCGAACCAGGGGTGCACCGAGGATGCACGGCATACCTGCGGGGCCGCGGGGGCCGGACGCCCGGGCGACCGGCCTAGCATGGTGACCATGCCCCGACCGTCCGACCCAGCGGCCACCCCTGCCCGCGGCACGGCCCGGACGCCGCTGCCCGGTGGCTGGGTGCTCGTGGTGATCGTGGCGGCCGTCGCGCTGCTCGTCGCGATCCCGGTGGCCGCGTCGTCGGGGGCCACGGCCCGGCTCGTGCTGGGCGACGCGGGGCCGGTCGTGCGCTGGGGCCAGCCGGTGGTGCGCATCCTGCACGACCTGGCGGCCGCGCTGACCGTCGGGCTGCTCCTCGTCGGCGGCTTCCTCGCCCGCGAGGCGCCCGAGGGCTCCGGGGGGTTCCGGCGCACGCACGCGGCGCAGGGTGCCTTCGCGTCGGCGTTCGTGTGGATGGTGGCCGCGCTGGTCATGCTCTACCTCACCTTCGCCGAGCTGGCGGGGATGGCGCCGTCGACGCCGGGCTTCCTCGACGAGCTGCTGGCCAACGCGTGGGGCCTGGAGACGCTGCGGCTGCTGCTGGTCGAGGCGGTGCTCGTCGCGCTGCTCGTGGCGCTGTGCGCCTACGCCAGCACCCGGGCGGTGCTCGCGTGGGCCTTCGTGCTGTCGCTCGTCGCCCTCGCGCCGCTGGCGTTCACGGGGCACGCCAGCTCGACGCTCGGCCACGAGACCGCGGTCAACGCGCTCGGCATCCACCTCGTCGGCATGACCGTCTGGGTCGGGGGGCTGCTCGCGACCGGGGTCCTGCTGCCGGTCCTCGGCGACGCGCTGCCGGACACGGTGCGGCGCTTCTCGACGCTGGCCGCGTGGTGCTTCGGGGCGGTGGCGGTCTCCGGCGTGATCTTCGCGACCGTGTCGGTCGGGCGTCCGTCGGGGCTGCTCACGGCCTACGGCGCGGTCCTGGCCGGCAAGGTCGCGCTGCTCCTCGGGCTGGGCGTCGCCGGGTGGGTGCAGCGGCGCCGCGTCGTCGACCGCGGCGTGGACTCGCCCGCGCGCTTCGGCCGGCTGGCGCTCGGCGAGCTCGTGCTCATGGGCGCGGCGGTCGCGCTCGGGGTGGTGCTCGGGCGCACGCCCACGCCGGAGCCGGAGCAGGTCGACGTCACGCCCGTGATCGCGCTGACGACCTACCCGATGCCGGAGCCGTGGACGTGGGCGCGGATGTTCACGACCTGGCGGGTCGATTGGCTCTTCCTGCTCGTCGCGCTGGTCGCGGTCGGGCTCTACGCCGCCGGGGTCGTGCGGCTGCGGCGGCGCGGGGACCGCTGGCCCCTGCACAAGCTGCTGCTCTGGACGCTGGGGTGGGCGGTCTTCGTCTTCGTCACCAGCGGGGGACCGGGCGTCTACGGCCGGGTGATGTTCTCGGTCCACATGGTCGAGCACATGGCGCTCATGATGGCCGTGCCGATCCTGCTCGTCCCGGCGACCGCGATCACGCTCGCCCTGCGGGCCCTGCCGGCGCGCCGCGACGGGACGCTCGGGCCGCGCGAGGTGCTGCTGGCGTCGGCGCACTCGCGCTGGGCGGCGTTCGTCGTCAACCCGGTCGTCGCCGGGGTCCTCTTCTTCGGCAGCCTCGTCGGTTTCTACTGGAGCGGGATGCTCCTGTGGGCGCTGACCACCCACGTCGGGCACGTGTTCATGGTCGTGCACTTCACGCTCACCGGCTACGCCTTCGTCTGGGCGCTCGCCGGCACCGACCCGGGCCCGCCGAAGTGGCCGGCGCCGCTGCGGGTCATCGTGCTGCTGGCGACCCTGGCGGCGCACGCCTTCTTCGGGCTGTCGATCTTCCAGGGCGCCTGGCTGCTCGCGCCGGACTTCTACAAGCAGGTCGACGTGCCCTGGGTCGAGGACCTGCTCGCCGACCAGCAGCTCGGCGGCGGCATCGCCTGGGGCATCGGCGAGCTGCCCACCCTCGTGCTCATGATCATGGTCTCGCTGGACTGGATGCGGCGCGACGAGCGGGAGGCCGTGCGCTCCGACCGGCGGGCCGACCGCGACCACGACGCCGAGCTGCAGGCCTACAACGCGCGCCTGGCCCGGATGGCCGAGCACGACGCGGACCGCCGCCGCCGCTGAGGCCGCCGACGCCGCTGAGCCCGGCCCTCGGGGCGACCGGGTCCGGGCGGCACGGCGGGCCGTCCCCGACGGCGGGCTCCCGCGGCTGTAGCCTGTCCGCCATCCGCAGGGTCACCGACGACCCGACACGACCTACCGGGAGGCAGCAGCCCTATGGACTGGACAGCGCTACAGACGGTCCTCGACGACATCTCCGGAGTGATCTGGGGACCCTTCCTCCTCATCCCCCTCCTCATCGGCACCGGTCTCTACCTGACCTTCCGCCTCGGGGGCATCCAGTTCCTCAAACTCATGCCCGCCTTCCGGCTGGGCATCCTCAAGCGCAAGGACGCGGACACCGAGGGCGACATCTCGCAGTTCCAGGCGCTGACCACGGCCCTGGCGGCCACGGTCGGCACCGGCAACATCGTGGGCGTCGCGACCGCCATCGGCATCGGTGGTCCGGGCGCCCTCTTCTGGATGTGGGTCACCGGCCTGGTCGGCATGGCGTCCAAGTACACCGAGGCCTTCCTCGCCGTCCGCTACCGCGGCACGGACGAGGCGGGCGAGAAGTCCGGCGGCCCGCAGTACTACCTGCAGCGCGGCATCAAGGGCCCGTTCGGCAAGGTGCTCGCCCTCGCCTTCGCGATCTTCGCCACCATCGCCTGCTTCGGCATCGGCAACATGACGCAGGGCAAC
>CAZONQ010000168.1:0-5608 GCA_964581125.1 uncultured Ornithinimicrobium sp. | reverse complement strand
TCTTCGCGCACGTCCTGCGCCAGCCGATCGCCTTCTTCACCCGCGCCCAGACCGGTGCCCTCGTCAGCCGGCTCAACAGCGACGTCATCGGGGCGCAGACCGCCTTCACCTCGATCCTGTCGGGCCTGGTCAGCAACGTGGTGCAGATGGTGCTCATCCTGGCGGCGCTGCTGTCCATGAGCTGGCAGATCACCCTCCTCGCGCTCTGCCTGCTGCCGCTCTTCCTCGTCCCCGCCCGCTTCATGGGGGCCCGGCTGTCGGTCCTGACCCGGCGGCAGATGACGCTCAACGCCGACATGCACACCCGCATGACCGAGCGCTTCAACGTCGCCGGCGCGCTGCTGGTGCGCCTCTTCGGCCGGCCCCGCGAGGAGGACGAGGAGTATGCGGCGCGCGCCCGCGGCGTGCGCGACGCCGGCGTGGCGATCTCGGTCAACCGCGTGGTCTTCATGGCCGGCCTCGGGCTGGTCGCCTCCCTGGCCACGGCGCTCGTCTACGGGGTGGGCGGGCTCATGGCCGTGGCGGGGAGCCTGACCGTGGGGACGCTGGTCGCGATGGCCGCGCTGCTGTCCAGGCTCTACGCGCCGCTGACCGCCCTGTCCAACGTGCGGGTCGACATCATGACCGCGCTGGTGTCCTTCGAGCGCATCTTCGAGGTGCTCGACCTGCAGCCGCTCGTGCGGGAGGCGGAGCACCCGCGGGAGATCCCCGACGGGCCGGTCGGCATCCGGCTGCGGGACGTCTCGTTCGCCTACCCGCCCGCCGAGGAGGTCTCGATCGCCTCGCTGGAGCAGCGGCCGGAGGCCGAGGCGGAGGACGGACGCCCGGTCCTGGAGGGCGTCGACGTCGAGGTGCCCGCCGGGGCGATGGTCGCCCTCGTGGGCCCCTCGGGCGCGGGCAAGACCACGCTGACCTCCTTGATCGCGCGGCTCTACGACCCGACGGAGGGCAGCGTCGAGATCGGCGGCGTCGACCTGCGCGAGGCGTCGATGGACTCGCTGCGGCGCACCGTCGGGGTGGTGACCCAGGAGGCGCACATGTTCAACGACACGGTGCGCGCCAACCTGCGCTACGCCCGGCCCGGCGTGAGCGACGCCGAGATCTGGGAGGCGCTGCGCGCGGCGCGCATCGACGGTCTCGTCGCGCGGCTGCCGGACGGCCTCGACACGGTGGTCGGCGACCGTGGGCACCGCCTGTCCGGGGGCGAGAAGCAGCGCCTGGCCCTCGCCCGGCTGCTCCTGAAGTCACCCGCGGTCGTGGTCCTCGACGAGGCCACGGCGCACCTGGACAGCGAGTCGGAGGCGGCCGTGCAGCGGGCCCTCGACGAGGCCCTGACCGGACGCACCTCGGTGGTGATCGCCCACCGGCTGTCCACGGTCCGCGACGCCGACCTCATCCTCGTGCTGGACCGTGGCCGCGTCGTCCAGCGCGGCACGCACGACCAGCTGCTCGCCGGCGGCGGGCTCTACCGCACGCTCCACGAGACCCAGTTCCGCGCCTGAGCAGAGCGTGCGCCCGGTCGCGGTGGGGTGACCGGGCGCGGTGGGGCGACCGGGCGCGCGCTCTGCACGGTGGGGTGGGGGTATGGGGTGTCACAGGGCCCGGGTGGAGCCGCCGTCGACGGTGATCACCGAGCCGGTCATGTAGGACGCGGCGGGCGAGGTGACGAAGGCCGCGACGGCGCCGAACTCCTCGGGGCGGCCGTAGCGACGCAGCGGGATGCCGCCGAGGATCCGCTCGCGCAGGGCGGACGGGTCGTCCGCCGCCGACTCGAGCTCGCGGACCCGGTCGGTGTCGAACCGGCCCGGCAGCACCGCGTTGACGCGGTGGCCGTGCGGGCCGTGCTCGTCGGCGAGCGTCTTGGCGACCATGGCCAGGCCCGGCCGCAGTCCGTTGGAGACGCCGAGCCCGGGCAGCGGGGCGCGCACCGAGGTGGACAGGACGAGCGTGACGGCGACCGGGCTCCGCGCCCGCTCCAGCGCCGTCCGCGCCAGCCGCACGGCACCGAGGAAGACGGACTCGAAGGCGTGCCGCCACTGGTCGTCGCTGATCGAGGACAGGCTGCCGGCGGGCGGGCCGCCCACGCTGACGACCACCCCGTCCAGCCGCCCGAGGCGCTCCTCGGCGGTCGTCAGCAGCCGGTCGGCGCTCTCCGGGTCGGCCTGGTCCGCGGCGACGCCCTGCGCGGTGCCGGGCCCGGCCAGGGTCAGCTCCCTCGCGGTGGCCTCCGCGCGCTCGCCCGACCGGCCGGACAGGAGCACGTCGGCGCCGTCGGCGACGAGGGCGGCCGCGGTGGCGCGGCCGAGGCCGCGCGAGGCGCCGGTGAGCAGGTAGGCGCGTCCCGCCAGGCCGAGGTCCATCCCCCCATCCTGCCAGCGGGCAGGGTCTTCCGGCGGGCGACCGGCCTACCAGTCCTCCTCGTCCCAGATCCGGACCTTCTTGGGCCTCCTCTCCCGCGCCGGCCCGTCGGCCTCGTCGCGCGCGGTCTGCCGGGCCATGACGAGCACGAGGACGACGCCGAGCGGCACGGTGAGCCACCACTGCAGCGAGTAGGCCAGGTGCGAGCCGAGCCGCACGTCGGGCCGGTCGAGCGGCTCGGGTCGCTCGGGCGGGGCCGGGTCCTCGGCCTGCAGGACCACGTAGGCCTGCACCAGGTCGAGCCCCGTCGCGTCCGCCAGCGAGGCGAGGTGCACCGAGCTCAGCTGGCCGTCGGGCAGGTCGTGGCCGAGGTCCGGCTCCGAGGGGCGCAGCCATCCCGTGACGGTCACCTCGCCCGCGGGCGGGGTCGGCACGTCGGGGAGCGTGGCGGCGGTCTCGGCGTTGGGCACCCAGCCGCGGTCGACCGTGACCGCGGTCCCGTCCGCGAGCTCGAGGGGGACGAGCACCTCATACCCGAAGACACCGCCGTGAGGACGGTTGCGCACCAGGTGCTGCTCGTCGGCCAGGTAGGTGCCGGTCGCGGTCACCCGTCGCCACTGGTCGTCGTGCGCCAGCGGCGTCGACGCGTCCGGCAGCACGTCGCCGAGCGGCACCGGTGCCGCGTCGTAGTTGGCGACGACGAGGTCGCGGCGGTCGGCCTTGTCCTGGTAGCGGCCCCACTGCCACTGGCCGAGGTTGAAGGTGAGCACGCCGAAGAGCACCCCCAGGACAAGGTAGGCGATCCACCGGGGTCGCCGCAGCACTCCGAGCACGTCAGCCGTCCGCCTCGGTGAGCTCCTCCACCGGGACGACCTCGATGAGGAAGCCGCGCAGCTGCACGAAGTCGCGCAGGTGGTCGCGGTGGTCGTCGCAGGCGAGCCAGACCTTGCGCCGGTCGGGGGCGTGCAGGCGCGGGTTGTTCCAGACGACGGCGTGCCGCGCCGCGGCCCGGCAGCCCTTGGCGCTGCACACCAGGGCGGCCGCGGCCGGGCGTCCGGGACCGTCGGTCACGACGCCTCCCGTCCCCGGCCGTCGTGGCGGCGGTCGTCGTCGCGGCGCTGCTCCTTGCTCGACACCACGGTGCCCCGGATGGGCTCTGCCTGCCCCGGTGCGTCGGGTCCCGACGGGGCACCCTCCTCGAGCCGCGGCGTCGCGTCACGCACCGGCGTCGGGCCCCGCGCGCTGCCCCTCCGGTCCACGTTGTTGGCCAGCACCACGGCGATCGAGGGGATGACGACGGCGGCCCCGGCCAGCAGCACCCCGAGCACCTCGCGGTCGTTGAGCAGCAGCCACACCGACGCCGGGAAGGCCAGGATGCGGAACCCCATGGCCAGGAGGTACTCCCACATCCGCCTGGCGCGGTCCCGCTCGACAGAGGCGCGCGCGGTCGTCACCGCCTGGACCGGGCGGTGGCCCGGGCCGGGGCGTGACGGGGTGGTGGGCACCTGTCCACGATACGACTACGGTGTCCTCGTGACTGACTCGACCAGCAACCAGCAGCAGCCCCAGGCAGTCCTGGTCACCGGCGGCAACCGGGGGATCGGACTGGCCATCGCCCGCAGCTTCGCCGAGGCCGGCCACGACGTCGTCGTGACGCACCGCAGCGGAGAGCCGCCGGAGGGGCTGCGCGGCGTGCGCTGCGACGTCACCGACAGCGAGAGCGTGGACCGGGCCTTCGGCGAGGCCGAGGAGATCCTGGGCCGCCCCGTGGAGGTGCTGGTCGCCAACGCCGGCATCACCAAGGACGGGCTGCTCATGCGGATGAGCGACGAGGACTTCGACGCCGTCCTCGACACCAACCTCACCGGTGCCTTCCGCTGCGCACGCCGCGCCGTCACCGGGATGATCCGCAGGCGGCACGGTCGCATCGTGCTCGTCTCCTCCGTCGTCGGGCTGCTCGGCGGTGCCGGGCAGACCAACTACGCGGCCTCCAAGGCCGGCCTGGTCGGCCTGGCCCGGTCGATCACCCGCGAGGTGGGCGCCCGCGGCATCACCGCCAACGTCGTCGCGCCCGGCTTCGTCGAGACCGAGATGACCGACCAGCTGTCCGAGGACCTGCGCAAGAGCTACCTGGCGAGCATCCCCGCCGGCCGGTTCGCGACCGCCGACGAGGTCGCGGGGGTCGTGCGCTGGCTCGCCTCGCCCGAGGCGGCCTACGTCAGCGGGGCCGTCGTGCCGGTGGACGGCGGCCTCGGCATGGGGCACTGACGCGCCGCGACCGCCTGCCCGCAACCGCATACCCGAGGGAATAGAGTCTGCCCATGCTCATGGACGGCAAGAAGCTGCTGATCACCGGCGTCCTCATGGACTCCTCCATCGCGTTCCACGTGGCGCGCCTCGCGCAGGAGCAGGGCGCCGAGGTGGTCCTGACCTCCTTCGGACGCACCTTCAAGATCACCCAGGCGATCTCCCGGCGGCTCCCGCAGCCGGCGCCGGTGGTCGAGCTCGACGTCCAGGACACCGAGCACCTCGACACCCTCGCCGAGCGGCTCGGCGAGCACGTCGACCAGCTCGACGGCGTCCTGCACTCCATCGGCTTCGCGCCGCCGGGAGCCTTCGACTTCATGAACGCCTCCTGGGAGGACGTCTCGACCGCGCTGCACGTCAGCGCCTACTCGCTCAAGGCGCTCGCCGTCGCCTCGCTGCCGCTCATGCGGCCGGGCGGCTCGGTGGTCGGGCTCACCCTCGACGCGCACTACGCGTGGCCGATGTACGACTGGATGGGCGTGGCCAAGGCCGCCTTCGAGTCCACCAGCCGCTACCTCGCCCGCGACCTCGGCCCCAAGGGCATCCGCTCCAACCTCGTCTCGGCCGGCCCCATCGCCACGACCGCCGCCAAGTCCATCCCCGGCTTCGAGCAGTTCTCCACCTGGGGCGAGCACGCGCCGCTGGGCTGGGACGTCAAGGACCCGGTGCCGGCCGCGCAGGCGTGCGTGGCCCTGCTCTCGGACTGGTTCCCGGCGACGACGGGCGAGATCGTCCACGTCGACGGCGGCTACCACGCGATGGGCTTCTAGCCCGCCGGCTCACCCCTCGATCACGGTCCCCTTGCCGACCACGGTGAGGCCGGACCCGGTGACGGTGAAGCCGCGCGCCCGGTCCAGGTCGGGGTCGACCCCGATGTGCACGCCCGCGGGCACGAAGACGCCCTTGTCGATGATCGCCCGGTGGATCTGGCAGGAGCGGCCGA
>CAZONQ010000167.1:0-5662 GCA_964581125.1 uncultured Ornithinimicrobium sp. | reverse complement strand
TGGCCGGGACGGCCACCAGGATCCCGTTGAGGAAGGCGTTGCCCAGGTCGGCCTGCTCGATGACGGCTGAGTAGTTGCCGGCGGTCCAGCCGCCCTTCCACAGTGCCTCCCACCACCCGGAGGTGGCGGCCGCGTCGCGGGTGCGCAGGCTGGTGACCAGGAGGCCGACCGTCGGCAGCGTCCACAGGACGGCCAGCAGCAGCATGACCACCATGGAGAAGGGGCTGCGGGGCCGCCCGTCCTTGAGCCGCCCTGCCCCACGTGGCTTGGTGGGTGCTGCGGTCGTGGCGCT
The DNA here is from genome assembly GCA_964581125.1 of uncultured Ornithinimicrobium sp. Lineage (GTDB taxonomy): Bacteria > Actinomycetota > Actinomycetes > Actinomycetales > Dermatophilaceae > Ornithinicoccus. The sequence continues at coordinate 5,370 of CAZONQ010000167.1, read as the reverse complement.
CATCGCATGGCCTCCTGCTCGCGGAACTGCTTGACCTGGTAGATCAGGACGGGGATGACCGCCACCAGCAGCACGACGACGAGGGCGCTGGCCAGGCCGGCCTGCCCGCGGGCGAAGAGCTGGTTGAAGAACATGTTGGCGATCACGTCGGTGTTGTCCCGGCCGTTGGTCAGCACGTAGATGATGTCGAAGACCTTCATCACCAGGATGAGGACGGTGATGAAGACCGTGATGATCGTCCCCTTGATCTGCGGGATGGTCACCTTCCAGAAGATCTGCCACTCGGTGGCCCCGTCGATCCGCGCGGCCTCGAGGGTGTCCTCGGGGACGCCCTTGATCGCCGAGCTGAGCAGCACCATGGCGAAGCCGGTCTGCAGCCAGACGAGGATCACCATGAGCAGCAGGCTGTTGAGGCGCGCCGTGTCGATCGCCAGCCAGTTCTGCGGCTGGCCGCCGAACAGCGTGACGATCGCGTTGAGCGCCCCGGTCTGCGGGCGGCCGGGCGCCTGGTAGGCGTAGACCGTCGACAGCCAGATCGCCGAGGCGGCCACGAAGCTGATCGCCATCGGCAGGAAGATGAAGCTCTTGGCCCACTTCTCGCTGCTGGCCGACAGCTTGTCGGCGAGCACCGCGACGATGACGCCGATCGCCACCGAGACGGCCGGGACGATCGCGATCCACAGCAGGTTGTTGATGATCGCCTGCCAGAACGCGCTGCTGGCGAAGAGGTCGCGGTAGTTCTGCAGGCCGACGTAGGCGGTGCTGTCGGCGTTGGCGAAGCTGTAGTGGATCGTCTGGATCGTCGGGTAGAGCAGCATCAGCCCGATGAGGGAGAACCCCGGCAGCAGGAACGCGTAGGGGATGAGCCCGTGCTCGAGCCGGCGCGGGAGCGCCTCGACGGCCATGTTGATGAACCAGAAGAGGACGGCCGCGCCGCCGATGCCGACGACGAGCCCCAGCAGGCCCATGAGGATCTTGCTGTCGAGGAACCAGCCCGGGTAGTAGGCGAAGGCCAGGAACAGGTTGCCCATGGCCCACACGGTGAAGGCGGCGCCGAGGACTCCGACCAGCAGCTTGACCGGCTGCAGCCCGGTGTCGTCGGGGACCGTCTCCTGCGGGCCCTCGTCGACGACCCTGGCGTCGTCCTCGGGGACGTCCTGACCCACGGGTGGGGTCGAGTGCGAGGAGGTCATGTCAGTCCGACCCGGTCTCGTCCGCCGAGTCGCCCTCGCCCTGCGGCCAGCTGGCCTCGATGGCGTCGGCGGCCTCCTGGGCGGTCTTGTCGCCGCTCTGGAAGTCGACCATGCCCTTCCAGAAGGAGTCGGAGCCGACCTCCTTGGGCATGAGGTCCGAGGCGTCGTAGCGGAAGACGTCGGCGTTGGTCGCCATCTCGGCGATCTGCCGCGTGGTCTCGTCGGGGTACTGGCTGGCGTCGAAGGTCTTGTGCGGGCTCAGCCAGCCACCGGCCGCGGCCCACTCGCCGCCGAACTGGTCGGAGGTGAGGAACTCCATGAACTCGATCGTGTCGGTGTCGTAGCTGAACGCCGCCGCGAGGTCGCCGCCGCCGAGGATCGGCTGGCCCTTGAAGCCGTCGGCCGAGGGCGGGAAGACGAAGATCCCGACCTCGTCGTCCAGGTTGGCCTGGACGTCCTCGGGGAAGAAGCCGGTGGCGAAGTTGCCCTGGCGCATCATGTAGCAGCCGGGCGGGTCCTCGAAGGCCGGGGTCATCGCGTCCGCGAACGGCGTGGACAGGATGCCCGTCGCCCCGCCGAGGACGTTGCCCTCCTTGTTGGCCAGCTCGCCGTAGGCCTCGATCGCCGCCACGACCCTCTCGTCGTTGAACGGGATCCTGTGCGCGACCCAGTCGTCGTAGACGTCCGGGCCCCACAGGCGGAGCATGTACTCCTCCACCCAGTCGGTGCCGACCCAGCCGGTGGCCTGCGCGGACTCCCAGCCGATGCACCACGGTGCGGCGTCCGTGTCGCTGCGGATCTGGTCGGCCACCTCGGCCAGCTCGTCGAGGTCGGCCGGCTCGGTGCTCCAGCCACCCTCCTCGTAGGCCCCCTTCGGGTACCAGACGATCGACTTGACCGCCATCCGCATCGGGGCGGCGTAGACGCGCCCGTCGAAGCGCGCGGCGTCGAGGAAGCCCGGGATGAGCGTCGAGTTGAGCGTGTCGTAGTCGAGGAACCGGTCGATGGGGATGACCTCGCCCATGTCGACCATCTGCTCGACGCCGCCGGGCTGCGGGAAGAGCCCGATGTCCGGGGCGTCGCCGGAGTTGACCTTGAGCAGGATGGTCGTGGTGAAGTCCTGGTCGGGGACGTACTGGACGTCGATCCCGCTGCTGTCCTCGAACTCCTTGATCGACTCGAGGAAGGCCGCCTCCTCCTGGCCGCCGAAGGCACCGAGGACCGTGACGACACCGTCGCCCTCGGCAGGCTCGGCGTCCTCGGCCAGTCCTCCGCCACCCCCGGGGCTGGGGTCCTGCAGGCACCCGGTCAGGGTGAGTGCGGCAGCCACCGTCATGGTGGCGGCAAGGGCGCGTCGTCGTCGTGAACTCGCCACGTCAGGCTCCTAACTCTGGGGCGGCCCGCCGCGGGCAGGGGTTCCGGTCCGCGCACCGAGCCGTCACGTGGCCTCGACACTACCCACATTTTGTGGTCCACGTCACCACCGGAAGGTCACGTCTCGGTCACGGTCGCGCTGCGCGGGCCTGCCCCGCCCGGAGGTGGCGCAGCGCCAGCACCACCTCCGCGCCCAGCTGCTCGTGGGGCACGGGGCGCCCGTCGTGGGTCCACCGCAGCACGCGGTCGAGGTCGGGCACGCCGCGGCAGCGGGTGCAGACCAGCAGCCGCGTGGGCCGCCGGTGACGGTGCACGACGTGCCCCGCGGCGCACCGCCCCTGCCACCGCCCCGGCACGACCGGCTCGTCGGCCGAGTAGCAGCGCTGCCCGGTGGCGCCGATCGCGACGGCGCGCCGACGCCATACCTCGTCGTGCCCGTGGCGGGGACCGACCAGGGCGTGCGCGACCTCGTGCAGGACCGTCTCGCGGACCTCGGGCTCGTCGTGCGCGGCGGTGAGCACCCGGCTCAGGGTGATCCGCCGGTCGCGGAAGTGGCAGGCCCCGGCCCGCACCCGCGCCCGGTCGAAGGCGAAGGCCCAGTCGTGCAGCCCGTGCTCGTCCATGAGCGTCCGGGCCAGCCGCGCGGCGAGGGTCAGATCCACGACGCCCATCCTAGGAACCGCCGCCGACACGCCCTCGGCGTTATGGTCGGCGGTGTGAACCTAGAGAAGGTCGTCTTCGGATTCTTCGTGCTCCTGGCGGCGACGCTGAACTTCGGCTACGTCATCGGCGAGATCGACAACGCCCAGCTGCACAACGTCTACGAGCTCTACGCGGCGGTCGCGGTCAACATCATCGCCACGATCCTCAAGTTCGGCGACCGCACCCAGATCGGCGCCGTCCACCTGGCGACCTCCCTCGTCGCCAGCATCCAGCTCATCATCGCCGCGCTCGTGTGGATCTGGGCCAGCCACGTCGACCCCGCCGGCCTCACCGACCAGCACATGGCGAGCGTGGTGTCGATCGCGGCGGGCGCCCTGCTGGCCAACATCGTCTCGATCATCCTGCTCGTCGTCGAGACCGTCTCCTACCGCCGGCGCTGACCGCCCGCCGGCGACACCCCATACCCGATGGCCAACCTGCTGCAGCTCCTCCCCAGGGGCAGGCGAGCCCGCAACCGGCCCGACTCGCTGCGGCGGGTCCGGGTCGACGTGCCGCGCGAGCCGCCGGCGACCGACGCGGTCTTCCTCGTCCTGCGCAGGCTGCGCGTCCCGCTCGTCGTCCTGGTGATCGTCTTCGCCGTCATGACCTTCGGGCTGTCGGCGATGCCGGGCTCGGCGGAGAACCCCGAGCGCCTGTCGATCTTCGACTCCTTCTACGTCATCAGCTACACGGGCCTGACCATCGGCTACGGGGAGGTGCCGCACGCGTTCTCCTACGCCCAGCGGGTGTGGGTGACGCTGACGATCTACTGCAGCGTGCTCGCCTGGTCCTACGGGCTGGGTGCCCTGCTCTCGCTCGCCCAGGAGCACACCTTCCGGCGGGCGATCCAGCTGCAGCGCTTCAGCCGCAAGGTCCGCCGGATCAACGCGCCGTTCGTGCTCGTCGTCGGCTACGGCCAGGCGGGCGAGGCGGTCTGCCGCGCGCTGGAGGACCAGGGCCGCGACTTCGTCGTCCTCGACAACAGCCCGGACCGGATCGAGCGGCTGGCGCTGGACGGCTACACCAGCGACGTGCCGGCCTTCGCCGCGAGCGGGCGCGACCCGCGGATCCTCGGCATGGCCGGGCTCGGGCACGACCACTGCGAGGCGGTGCTCGCGCTCACCGACAACGACGAGACCAACCTCTCCGTCGTCATGAGCGTCAACCTGCTGCGCCCCGAGCTCATGGTCATCACCCGCTCCAGCGACCGGGAGCACGCCCAGCAGATGCACGACTTCGCCGCCGACGTCGTCATCAACCCCTTCGACCGCTACGGCGCCTACCTGGTCATGGCGCTGCGCCGCCCGGCCGGCTTCCGGCTCGCGTCGTGGCTGATGAGCCCGCGCGGCACCGAGCTGCCCTCCAAGCTCGAGCACCTCACCGACGGCCACTGGGTGGTGTGCGCCGACGGCACCTTCGGCTTCGAGGTGACGCGCGACCTGGAGACCGCCGGGCTCGACGTCGTCCACGTCGATCCCGCCGACGGGCGGCCGGACGTCGCCGACGCGGTCGGCTTCATCGCCGGCGCCGAGTCCGACATCGTCAACATGGCGATGGCGGCCCACGCGCGCATCGAGAACGACGAGCTCTTCATCGCCGTGCGCCAGAACTCCACCGTCAACGAGGCGCCGCTGCGGGCCTTCGACGCCGACTCGGTCTTCGTCCCGACCGAGCTGCTCGCCCGCGAGGCGGTCGCCCGGATCACCTCCCCCAACTACTGGAGCTTCATCGACCACGTGCTGCACGAGGACGACGACTGGGACGCGCACGTCATGGACGAGATCGTCGCGGTCGTCGGCGACGAGACGCCGGTGAGCAACCGCCTCGACATCGACGCCACCCACGCCCCGGCCGCCGTCCGCTGGATGCGCGTGCACGACCTGACGATCGGCGACCTGCTGCGCGACCCGGACGACCGGGACGTGCGCCTGGCCGCCTACCCGGCGATGCTCGTGCGCGACGGCCGTCGGATCTTCACCCCGCCGCTGGACCAGCAGCTGCAGGAGGGCGACTCGGTGCTGCTGCTCGGGCGCGAGCTGGACCTGCTCGTCGCCCAGTCGACGCTCTTCCACGACTCCGCGGTCGAGTACGTCGTCACCGG
>CAZONQ010000166.1:0-5672 GCA_964581125.1 uncultured Ornithinimicrobium sp. | reverse complement strand
GTGCAGAGCGTGCGTCCGGTCGGGGAGGAGGGCGTGCAGAGCGTGCGTCCGGTCGAGGGGGACGAGCTCGTGGAGGTGGGCCGATGAGTGCGCCGAGGACGGCGGCCAGGGCCACCCGGCGCCCGCCGACGCGCGTGGCCTACGTCTGCGCCGATCCGGGCATCCCCGTCTTCGGCACCAAGGGCGCCAGCGTCCACATCCAGGAGCTGGTGCGGGCCTGGCGGGCCCGTGGGGCCGAGGTCGAGGTCTATGCCGTGCGCCGCGGCGACGACGTCCCCGCCGACCTCGCCGACCTGCCGGTGCACGTCGTGCCGGTGGCCAAGGACCGCGATCCCGCCGCCAGGGAGGTGGCCCAGCAGCGGGCCGCCGCCGAGCTCGCCGAGATGGTCGCCGCGTCCGGGCCGGACGTGGTGCACGAGCGCTACTCGCTGTTCTCGACGGTGCTGCCGCGGGTGCGGCGGGCGCTTCGGGCCGGCGTCGGCCGGACCGGGGAGCCGCGTGTCACCACGGTCCTCGAGGTCAACGCCCCGCTCGTCGACGAGCAGCGCACCCACCGCGTGCTGGTCGACGAGGCCGGGGCGGCGCAGGCCCTGGCCCTCCAGCTGGGCGCCGCCGACGTCGTGGCCTGCGTGTCCGAGCCGGTCGCGGCCTGGGTGCGCGGCCACCTGGGCGCCGACGACCGTGCGGCGGCAGATGTCCTGGGCGCCGCCCACGCCTCCCACCACGCTTGTGCAGGAACGGTGCGTCACATCCGTCGACCTGCTCACGGATGTGACACACCGTTCCTGCACAGGGGTGCCGGCCCGGCCGTCGTCGTCACCCCGAACGGCGTCAACACCGACCGCATCCGGCCCGTGACGCCCGACCTGGGCGGCGACCCGGTGGTGGTCTTCGTCGGCACGCTCAAGCCGTGGCACGGCGTGGAGGACCTGGTCCGGGCGGCGGCCCTGGCCCGCGTCCCGTGGCGGCTGCGCCTCGTCGGCGACGGCCCGCAGCGCACGGCGCTGGGGGAGCTCGCGGCCGAGCACGGCGTGGACCTGGAGATGGTCGGGGCCGTCGCGCCTGAGCAGGTGCCCGCCGCGCTCGAGGGCGCGCTCGTCGCGGTCGCGCCCTACCCGGACAGCGGCGACCACTACTTCTCGCCGCTGAAGGTCTACGAGTACGCCGCGGCCGCCCTCCCCGTCGTCGCCTCCCGCATCGGCCAGATCCCCGAGGTGGTCCAGGACGGCACCACCGGCGTGCTGGTCCCGCCGTCCGACCCCGCAGCCCTGGCCGCGGCGGTCGACGGGCTCGCCGCCGACCCGGACGCCGCCCGGCGCATGGGAGCAGCCGCCCGAGCGCGCACCGTCGAGCGCCACTCCTGGGCGCACGTCCTCGACGCGACCCTCGCCCCCGTGGCGCACCGCCTCGACGAGCACCGCCCGACCCGGCCCCTCGCCGTCGGATAGCCGACCGGAGCAGCCGGCCCACCCCATACCCCGAGAGGAAACCCCGTGGCACCGTCCACCCGCATCCGCACCTCCGCCCTGCGGCGCACGCTGGGCCTGGTGCGCCCGCACCTGCCCGGACAGCGCCTGCTGCTGCTCGGCGGCGGGGCGCTGCTGCTGCTCGAGGTCGGCTTCCGCGTGCTCGAGCCGTGGCCGACCAAGCTCGTCGTCGACGCGGTGACCCGCAGCCTGGGCGCCGACCTGCCCGGGACCGGGCCGGCCGCGAGCGTGCAGCTGCTCGTCGCGCTCGCGCTCGCCACCGTCTCGATCGTCGGGATGCGGGCGCTGTGCAACTTCGGGGCGACGGTGTCCTTCGCGCTCGGCGGGTCGAGGGTGGCCACGGCGCTGCGCGCGCGGGTGTTCGACCACGTGCAGACGCTGTCGCGGGGCTACCACGGCAGCTCGCGCTCCGGCGACCTCGTGCAGCGGCTCGTCAGCGACGTCGGGCGGCTGCAGGACGTGGCCATCACGGCCGGGATGCCGCTGCTGGCCAACGTCGTGACGCTCGTGGCGATGCTCGGCGTGCTCTTCTGGATCGACCCGTTCATGGCGCTGGTGGCGGTGGCCGCGATCCTCGCCTTCCTGCTGCTGTCGCGCCGGTCCGGCCCGGAGATCACGCACGCCGCCCGCAAGACCCGGCGGAGCGAGGGCGACCTGGCCAGCATCGCCCAGGAGACGCTGGCCGGGATGACGCACGTGCAGGCCTACGGCATGGAGGCCGACCGCGCGCGGCACTTCGGCGGCTCCAACAGGAAGTCGCTCCGGGACGGCGTGCTGGCCAAGCGCCTCGCCGCCGGCCTGGAGCGCCGGACCGACGTGGTCGTCGGCGTCTCGACCGCGGCCGTGCTCGTCCTCGGCGGCACCCGGGTGCTGCAGGGCGCGATGACGCCCGGGGACCTGGTCATCGTGCTGACCTACCTCAAGACCGCGATGAAGCCGCTGCGCGACATGGCCAAGTACACCGGCCGCATCGCCCGCGCCACCGCCTCCGGCGAGCGCGTCGCCGACCTGCTCGACGTGCGGCCCGAGATCGTCTCGCCCGAGCGCCCCGCCGCCCCCTGGCGGGTGCGCGGGGAGGTGACGCTGTCCGGCGTCGACCTGGCCTACGAGCCCGGCGTGCCCGTCCTCACCGGCACCGACCTGCGCGTCCCCGCCGGCGAGCACGTGGCCCTCGTCGGCCCCTCCGGCTCGGGCAAGTCGACCGTGGCGGCGCTCCTGCTGCGGCTGGTCGACCCCGGGGCCGGCGCGGTGCGGCTCGACGACGTCGACCTGCGCGACCTCGACCTGGCCTGGCTGCGCTCGCAGGTCGCGCTCGTCCAGCAGGAGGCCGTGGTCTTCAGCGGCACCGTGGAGGACAACATCCGGCAGGGCCGGCCCGACGCCACGGACGCCGAGGTCGAGGAGGCGGCGCGCCGGGCGCGGGTCACGGAGTTCACCGACGCCCTGCCCGAGGGGCTGCGCAGCCCGGTGACCGAGCGCGGGGCCAACCTCTCCGGCGGCCAGCGGCAGCGGATCTCGCTGGCCCGGGCCTTCCTGCGCGACGCGCCGGTGCTGGTGCTCGACGAGCCGACGACCGGCCTGGACCCCGACAACGTCGTGCTCGTCACCGAGGCGATCGCCGACCTCGCCCGCAGCCGCACCTGCGTCGTCATCACCCACGACGCGGCCACCGCCCGCCGGGCCGACCGCGTCGTGGTGCTCGAGGGCGGCCGCGTGACCTGGGACGGGGACCCGGACGAGGCGCCCCTCGAGCGGGTGCTCGACGCGTCCGGCTCGCCCGTCCCCGTGACCCTGAGGAGCGTGTCGTGAGCCTCGCCGACGCCGGCCTCGCGCTGGTCCTCGACCCCGGACGGCTGGCCGAGCTCGTGGGCCGGGAGGTGCGGGCGACCTACCTGCGCCCCAAGCCCGGGGTCTCCACGGTCGCCGCCCTCACCGACCTCGACGGTATGCCGTGGGGCTGGGTCCGCACCCTCACCTCCGACGCGGTGGCCAAGGCGGGCAAGGCGCGCCGCGCCGCGGAGGAGGCGGGGCTCGGCGCGCTGGTCGGCGAGGCCGTGCTGCCCGGTCGCGACACGCTCGTCCAGTGGGGCCCGGTCGTCACCGACCCGCGACTCGTCAGGGTCGCGGCGGTGCTCGACCCCGCTCCCGGCGACGTGCTCCGGCACAACCCGCTGCGGCGGCTCGTCGTCCGCGACGGCGACCTCGTCGCGCGTGTCACGCGCACCCCGCACCGGTCGCGCCTCGCGCACCTGGCGGACGACCTGGCCGCGGCCGGCGTCCCGGTCGTGACCAGCGTGGACGCCGGGCCCGGCCGCCCGCGCGGCCGCACCGTGAGCTGGTGGCCCTGGCTCGAGGGCACCGACGCCTCGGCCCTCGTCGGCACCCCGCACGGCGAGGAGGTCCTGCGCGGGGCCGGGCGTGCGCTGGGCCTGCTGCACTCCGTGACCCCCTCCCAGGTGCGCGACCTGCCCGTCCGCGGCTGGGCCGACCTGCTCGGGGCGGCCAGGGCCTCCGTCGAGCTGCTCGAGACCGTCGCGCCCGGGGCCGCGACGAGCGCCCGCCGGGTCCTCGACCGGCTGCCGGGGAGCGCCCCGGGCGGCCCGCTCGTCGTCTGCCACGGCGACCTCTCGCCCGACCAGGTCCTCGTCCGCTGCGGCACAGGCGAGGTCGTCCTCACCGACCTCGACCGGGCCTGCGCTGCACCGGCCTCCCTCGACCACGCCGGCCTGGCCGCCGTCGACCTGCTCCTCGGGCACCGGGCCCTCGCCCCCGTCGCCGAGGGCTATGCCGACTCCACCGGCCGCCACCCCCACGCCCCCGGGCCGTGGGTCGCCGCGGCGGTCCTCGCACGGGTCGCCGAGCCGTGGCGGCACCAGCTGCCCGGGTGGCCCGGAGAGGCCGTGCGCCGCGCCCTGATCGCCGGCCGCGTGCTGGGGCTGGAGGACGTCTGGGCCGAGCGGGCGCCGGTGCTGGAGGTGGCGGGGTGAGCGCGACACGTGGAGGTGGTGCGGTGAGCGCGCCGGGTGGAGGTGGCGCGGTGAGCGGGCCGGGTGGAGGTGGCGCGGCGAGCGCGCCGGCGTGGGCCGTGCCGGCGGCGGTCACCGACGGCGAGGACGTGGTCACCGTGTCCCGCGCCTGGCCCGGGCGGGACCACGGCGTCGTGACCGTCGAGGGTCGCGACCAGCGTGGACGGCTGCGCGCCGGCACGGTCCTGCGTCGTGCGGGCGAGGAAGAGGTGCGCCTGCTCGCGCCCGGCACCGACGGCCGCCTGCCGGCGCTCGCCGGGCTGCTCGACGGCGCCGGTGCGGACCTCGTCGTGCACCGTGCCGGCCGGCGTGCGGTGGTGCGGCACGCCGGCGGCTACACCAAGGTCGTGCGCCCCGGCCGCGCCGGGACCGTCGCGGAGGCGTCGCTCGCCGGTCGCGCGCTCGCCCTCGCCGCAGGCCTGGCCGCCCCGGACGTGCTCGACGCCGACGACTCGTCCGTGACCTCGGCCGTGCTCCCCGGACGGCCGGTCCACGAGCTGGCCGACGACGCTGGCTGGGGCGGGGTCTGGGAGGCGTGGGCTTCGGCGTGGACCCGGCTGCAGGACCTGGGCGACGGGGCTGCGGGGGGCCTGGCACCGCATACCGACGAGCACGAGGCGCAGGTGGTGCGCCGCTGGGCCGCGCGCGCCGGAGGAGCGGGCGTCCTCCCGGAGGTCTGGGCCGTGCGCGCGGAGCGCGTCGCCCGGCGGCTGGAGGAGCAGGACGGTCCGCGGCGGCTGGTCCCGACGCACCGGGACCTGCACGACAAGCAGCTGCTGTGGGACGGCGCCGAGCTCGGCGTGCTCGACCTCGACACCGCCTGCCTCGCCGCTCCCGAGCTGGACCCCGCCAACCTCGCCGTCCACGCCGACCTGCGCCGGGCCCAGGGGCTGTGGTCGGGCGAGGCCGCCGAGGTCGTGGTGCGCGCGGCCCGTGGTGCCGCGGAGGGGTCGGGGGCGGACGCCGCCCGGGTCGAGGTGGCCGAGCTCGCCACCGTGGTGCGGCTCGCGTGCGTCTATGCCTTCCGGCCGCCTTGGCGGGACGAGGTGCTGGCCTGGGCCGAGGGGCGCTTCGCGCTGGGCGGGGGCGGAGCGGCGTAGGGCTCGGCCGGATCGGGCCTGGGTGGCCCGGGGCGGTGTGCGGCGCAGGGGCTCTGCGG
>CAZONQ010000165.1:0-5678 GCA_964581125.1 uncultured Ornithinimicrobium sp. | reverse complement strand
CGGCGGTCGCACCGCCCAGGCCGCCTTCGACGGCGTCATGGCCACCCCGGCCGACAGCTCCTTCTGGGACGTCGTCATCGGCGACCCGGGCCCGATGAACCTCTTCGCCGGCGCCAACTACAACCGGTCCGGGGCGATGCTCCACGCGCTGCGCGAGAAGATCGGCGACGAGGCGTTCCGCGAGCTCACCCTGCGCTGGACGCAGGAGCTCTCCGGCGGGACCGGCTCCACGGAGGACTACATGGCCTTCGCCGAGGACGCCTCCGGCCAGGACCTGGACCACTTCTTCGAGGTGTGGCTCTTCACGGGCGAGAAGCCGACCGACTGGTGAGCGTCGTCGGGGCCGAGCCGCCCCCTCGTCGACACCTCCTGAGGACACGTATCTCTGATCCACGCCACGGATCAGAGATACGTGTCCGCCACCCCTGCCCGCCCCCGACCTGATCGCCGGCGCACCTGCTCTCCGCCCCTGCGTGCGTCGCGGCGCTGGACGTCCCCCGCGCCATGGCCGACGATGGGGCATGGACGCAGCCCAGCGAGCCCGGTTCGAGGACTACCTGGCGCAGGTGCAGGCGCAGCGTTCCGGGCTGCGCGAGTCGGCGGCCGCGGTCGACGAGTCGCTGGCCCGCCCGATCGGCGCGGAGCTGTGGCGCGAGCGCGTCCACGCCGCGCTGGCCGAGCTGGACCATGACTTCCGCGACCACGTCGAGCTGACCGAGCGCGAGGACGGGCTCTTCGACGTCGTGCTGGCCGAGGACACGCGCCTGTCCCCCGCGGTCGAGCGCCAGCGCGAGGAGCACCGCACGCTCAGCGAGCGCCTCGCGGTCGCCGTCGACGCGGTCGACGGCGACGGGCCGCCCGCGGGGCTCGCCGCCTTCCGCGAGGAGGTGACCACGCTGGTGGGCGACCTGGTCCGGCACCGGCAGCGCGGCAACGACCTGGTCTACGAGGCGTTCTCCGTGGACCTGGGCGGGCAGGGCTGAGCGCTCACGGCAGCGGCACCCCGGTCAGCTCGGCGCTGGTCGCGAGCAGCGCCGCGGCCAGTCCGGGCCGCGCAGCGGGCGCCGGGAGCCGCACCGCCTCCCCGGCCAGCTGCCAGCGGCCACCTGGACCCCATACCTCCCCGTTGGCCCCATCGGTCGCGGCCTGCACGAGGACCGCGGCACCACCGTCCTTGCCGTGCATCCGGCGCACGAGGCGGCGGCCCACCGGGCTGAGGTCGGTCGGTTGCGAGGCGGGTATGCCGTCACGCACGGGCGTCAGCACGTCCACCGCCGTCCCGGGGTGGGCGAGCACGGACGACGCCGCCGAGCCGCGCGCGGCGAGCCGGCCGGCCAGCTCGAGCGCGAAGAGCGTGACCGCGACCTTGGACCGGGCATAGCTCACGAACGACGGCTCCCTGCGCGGCCGCTCGAGCACCGACCACGGCGAGCGCCCCAGCGGGACCCGCTGGCTGAGGCTGCCAACGTGCACGACGCGGGTGCCCCACTGCTCGAGTCGGGGCAGCAGTCGCGCGAGGAGCGCGTAGTGCCCCAGGTGGGCGGTGGCCAGGTGCAGCTCGAGCCCGTCTGCGGACAGCCGCGGCGACGTCGGCGCCAGGCCGTAGCTGACGACGGCGGCGTTCGCGACGAGGACGCTCAACGGCGCCCCCTCGGTCAGATCGTCCGCGGCGCGGTGGACCGAGGCGAGGTCGGCCAGGTCGAGCGGCACGACGTCGACCTCGGCGCCCGGCACGTGGCGGCGGATGCTGGTGGTGGCCGCCGTCGCCCTGGCCGCGCTGCGCGCCAGCAGCACCACCCGCAGCCCGCGGGCCGCCAGCTGCTCGGCGACGAAGTATCCGATCCCACCCGTGGCGCCGGTGACGGCCGCTGTCTCCCCCATGGCGGGGAGCCTAGTGGTCCTAGGCTCGGGGTATGCCGTTCTCCGGGCTCCCGCACGCCTCCACCGACTTCTACGCCGCCCTCGAGCTCGACAACAGCCGGGAGTTCTGGGCGGCCAACAGGGAACGCTACGAGCGGGACGTGCGCGGTCCGATGACGGCGCTGATGGGCGAGCTGGAGGAGGAGTTCGGGCCGGCGAAGGTCTACCGGCCGCAGCGCGACGTGCGCTTCTCGACGGACAAGAGCCCCTACAAGACGCACCAGGGCGGGTTCGTCCGGGTGGCGACCCGGACGGGGTGGTACGCCGAGGTCTGCGCCGACGGCTTCCGGCTCGGTGGCGGCTGCTACTACCTGGAGCCGGCCGCGCTGACCGCCTACCGAGAGGCGGTCGACGGGCGGCGCGGCGCGCGGTTGCAGCGGGTGGTCGAGCGGCTGGTCGCCGACGGCTGGGAGGTCGGCGGGACGTCGCTGAAGACCGCGCCGCGGGGCTATCCGCGCGACCACGAGCGCATCGAGCTGCTGCGGCGCAAAGCGCTCACCGCGATGCGGTGGATCGAGGACGGCGACGTGGTGACGACGCCGACCCTGGTGGACGCCGTGCGTGAGCACTGGCGGGAGGTGCGGCCGCTCGTCGAGTGGCTGCGCGACACGGCCCCCTGACGACCGGGAGCGCGCCCTGCAAGGGACCGGTCAGCCGCCGGTCAGCCGCCGGGAGGCGGCGGGGGTGGCGGAGGAGGCGACGACGGACCGGACTGCGGCGCCGAGGGACCTGCGTCATACCCCGACTGCGGGGCGGCGGGCCCGGGAGGCGGCGTGCCGGGCGGCGGCGGGGCGCCGGGCGGTGGCGGCGCGGAGGCCGCCTGCTCGGCGAGCGTGTCGAGCCGGCGCAGCAGCTCGCTGCGTCGGGCCGGGTCGGCCGTCGCTCCGCGGTGCTCCTCGTGCACGAGACGCCCCAGCTCCTGGTAGAGCTTGGCGGCCTCGCCGCCCGGGGTGCCCGGCACGCTGATCCCGCTCTGGGCGAGCGCCGACTCGGCCTTGCCGGCCAGGTCGGTGGCCGTCTTCATGGCCTTGTCGAAGAGTCCCACGGTCCTACCTCCACGAAGGGGTGACAAGCGGCTGCGGTCCCGACCATACTCGGCAGATGGGCCGGTCGGGGGCTTCCCGGGTGGCCAGGCCGCGCCGGTCGGGCAGGGGTTCGCGCCGGCGCCGACCCGAGGAGACGATTCGATGGCGATCCACGGCACCCTCTTCCAGGAGTTCCAGGAGACCGAGTCGCGTGACCAGTTCGTCCGCCAGAACTCCAAGATGCTCAAGGTCCGGATGGACTACGGGCCCGTGCACGCGCGCCTCGGCTCGATGGTGGCCTACCAGGGAGACGTGCGCTTCGCCAACCGCGGCTCGGGCGGCCTGGACAAGATGGTCAAGAAGGCGATGACCGGCGAGGGCGTGCCGCTGATGGAGTGCAGCGGCCAGGGCGAGCTCTTCCTCGCCGACGACGCCGCAGACGTGCAGGTGCTCTATCTCGACGACGACATGGTCTCGGTCAACGGCGCCAACGTCCTGGCCTTCAGCTCCTCGATCGACTGGGACATCCACCGGGTCGGGGTGCGCGGCGGGATGATGGCCGGAGGTCTCTTCAACGTCGTGCTGCGCGGGTCCGGCTACGTGGCCGTGACGACGCGCGGCGAGCCGGTGGCGCTCGACGTCGGGCAGGCGCCGACCTTCGCCGACGCGCACGCCGTCGTGCTGTGGAGCGCCGGCGTCAGCATGGACGTGCGGGTCGACACCGGCGGGCTCGGGTCGATGCTGCGCGGCGGCTCCGGCGAGACGATCCAGATGGCCTTCGGCGGCAACGGGCACGTCCTGGTGCAGCCGGCCGAGAACGCCCAGACCAGCGGGGCCGGCGAGCGCACCGGCCGGGGCGGAGGGTTCAGCGACCTGCTCGGTTGACGTCGGCAGCCGTCCCGACCGGCGCCCCGGCTCGACCGCTGGCACCATGGCGAGAGACCCAGGGAGGAGCTGGAGACCATGACGCGCTCGACGCGGGAGGTGCTGCAGTCGCACCTCGACCTCAGGTCGGCCGACGACACCGAGGGCGACATCGCGGCCAACTACGCCGAGGACGTGGTGCTGCTCACCTGGGGCGAGGGCGCGCATCACGGGCACGACGGCGGGCGCAAGATGGCGGAGGTGCTCGCCGGCTACGTCAGCGCCGGCGCCTACGAGTACGACCTGCTCGTCACGGAGGACGCCTACGGCCTCCTGCGCTGGGCGGCGCACGGCGAGGACGTCTGCATCCACGACGGGACGGACGGCTTCGTCGTCCGGGACGGGCTCATCGTGGCCCAGACCATCGCCTACAACGTGGTGGAGGGCGGCCACTGACGCCCGACGAGCACGTCAGGCGGCGAGGCGCGCCGCGAGCTCGACGACCGTCCGCTCACGGTGAGGGTCGCGGTCGAGCGGCTCCACCTCATACGCCCCCGCGACCGGCTGCACCATCACCTCGGTGACGTCGTGCTCGGAGGCGAGCGCCCGCACCTGGTCGGCGACCTCGTCGGCGGTGCCGAGGAGCCACGGCTCGGGGATCGCGGCGAAGGCCTCGGGCAGGATCGGCGGCAGCGGCGCGGCGACGGCCTCGTCGACCGTCATGAGCGGGCGCCGCTGGAGGGGGCCGGGCAGCTTGAGGCTGGCCATCATGTGCTGGAAGGGCAGCGCCAGCCTGCGCGCCTCCTCGACCGAGTCGGCGACGACCGCGTTGACGGTGAGGAAGGTCTGCGGCTCCCCCGGGCCGGCGAAGGTGGAGCGGTACAGGTCGAGCGCCTGCGCCGTGCCGCGGCCGGCGAAGTGGTGGGCGAAGACGTAGGGCAGCCCGAGCTGGGCCGCGAGCCGCGCGGAGTAGTCGGACGACCCGAGCAGCCACACCGGCGGCGCCTGCACCGCATGGGGCGTCGCGACGACCTCGTGCCGGTGCCCGCCGACCTCGATCGCCGCACCGTCGGGAGACATGAACGCCATCACCTGCTGCACGTGGTCGGGGAAGCGCTGGACGACGTCCTGGTCGGTGGCACCACCGCGCAGCGCCCAGCTGGTCACGGGGTCGGTCCCCGGCGCGCGCCCGATCCCCAGGTCGATACGTCCTGGGTATGCGGCTTCCAGCAGCGCGAACTGCTCGGCCACCGCGAGCGCGGCGTGGTTGGGCAGCATGACCCCGCCCGAACCGACGCGCATCCGGGTCGTGGCCGCGGCGACGACGCCGATGCCGACGGGCGGTGAGGCGGAGGCGACCGAGAGCGTGTTGTGGTGCTCGGCGAGCCAGTAGCGGTGCACCCCTGCCGCGTCGGCGGCCCGCGCGAGCGAGCGTGCCGCGTCCAGCGCCTGGGCGGTGGTCTGCCGGGACCGGACCGGGAGGAGGTCGAGCACGGACACGGCGAGGGACGGCATACCTGCACTGTAGGTGTGCAGAGCGCGCGCCCGGTCGTCGGGGAGGGCGTGCAGAGCGCGCGCCCGGTCGCTGGGGACGGGGGCGACGCGCCCGGTGGCACCAGGACCCGCGGTTTCCAGCCGCGGTCCGTATCGTGGCGGTGCAGGTGGTCATCGTCGGGAGGAATGTCATGTCGGCTCGGGGGAACCGTCCAGCACGCGCGGGGCTGCTCGCGCTCGTCTGCACCGGGCTGGTGCTCACGGGGGCGTGCGACGCGGTGGGTGGTGGCGACGACGCCTCCCGGAGCGACGGCGGCGGGGACGGCGGCGGGTTCCTCGGGCTGGGCGGGGACGAGCCGGAGCCGGTGGCCGCGA
>CAZONQ010000164.1:0-5709 GCA_964581125.1 uncultured Ornithinimicrobium sp. | reverse complement strand
GCCAGGAGGGCACGGTGCTCGTCGACGAACTTCGTGTCGACCCCCGGCGCGTCGATCTCCCGCAGGTAGCGGCCGCTCCCCCGCTCGGCCACGAGCCACCGGTAGGCACGCAGCACCCGGTCCCACGCCGACCCCACCCGCAGCGCCCTGAGCGGGTGCGCCGCCACCCAGCCGCGCAGCGCCGGCTCCTCCCCCACGAGAGCCAGGATCCGGTCCAGCTCACGCACCTGGGACCCCACGTCGAGCAGCGCCCACGCCTGCTCGAAGGACCGCACCACCGCCCGGGCCGGCAGCTCGTTGCGGCCGATGACGCGACCGCCCACCATCTCCGACACGACCTCGTAGCGCGACCCTCCCCGGGAGCCGGCGACCACGGACGCGACCCACGCCCGCACCGCCTCGAGGTCGTCCCCGATCTCGGAGGCACGGGGTCGTCGCAGGGGCACCTCGACCACCGGGAACGCCTCGCCGGCCGCGTGGCTGCGCAGCAGGCTGCCGTCGTCCCAGCGTCGACGCACCTTCGCGCGCACGTCGGCGGGCGTCGACCAGCCCCGCGGGGACCTCGCGCCCACCTCAGGCCCCGGCGAGCAGCTGGTCGGCGTGCGCGCTGCGCACCCGGTCGAACTCCTCGATCGTCAGGGTCTGCAGCCGCGAGTAGCTCCCGGTCGGGTTGTCGACGAAGCCGATCGCCTTCACGTAGGGCTCGATGACGTGCACCTTCTGCAGCGGCGTCACGATGAGCAGCTGCAGGCCGAGCTTGGCGAAGAGCTCGAGGGCATAGCGCGTCGAGACGTCCGAGCCGCGGCCGAACGCCTCGTCGATGACGGCGAAGCGGAAGTCGCGGGCCCGCTCGGCGCCCCACTCCAGCCCGAACTGGTAGGCCAGCGACGCCGCGAGGATGGTGTAGGCCAGCTTCTCCTTCTGCCCGCCGGACTTGCCGTCCGAGTCCCGGTAGTGCTCCCACTCCTCGTCGGTCTCCCGGTCGCGCTCGGACGCCGAGAAGGTGAACCAGTTGCGCACGTCGGTCACCCGCCGCGTCCACGCGCGGTCCGAGTCGGTGTGCCCCTCCCGCCCGCGGAACCGCTCGATGAGCCGCTGCACGTCCAGGAAGCGCTGCTCGGAGTAGTGGTCGTCGCCGGCCGCGAGCGTGTCGTCGGTCGCCTTGCGCAGGTCGGTGCGGAAGGCCTGGATCTCGGTGTTGACGGTCCGCTCGCTCTCCAGCCGGATGTAGCGTCCCTCGTTGTAGGGGATCGCCCCGAGCGCCTCGTTGATCCGGTCGACCCGGCCGTGGATCTCCTCGGACTGACGCCGCAGCCAGTTGTTGAACTGCGCCAGCTCCCGGATCGTGTTGGTGTTGAGCTGCCGCTTGAACTCGCCCTCGAAACGGGGCAGGTCGTTGCGCGCCACCTGCTCGTGGAAGGCGATGTATTCCGCCCGCGCATCCACGTCGACGTCCATCTCGGTCGTCGCCTCCGGCCAGCGACGCCGCACCTCACCCATGTGGTGCAGGAGGCTCTGGGTGTAGCCGCCGATCTCCTTGCCGACACGGTCGATCACCGCCTGCAGGTCGGCCGTGAGGACGTCCTGGGCCCCGGCGCAGTCGTCGGCCACCTGCGGCAGCTCCGCGCCCAGCCGTTCCTCCAGCGCTGGGTATGACGTCCGCGCCCGCTCGAGCGCCTCCTCACCCTGGGAGGACACCAGCGTCTCGTCGCGGCGGCGTGCCGCCCGGGCGCGACCGATCCGGTCCTCCAGGACGCTGACCCTCCCCTGGAGCCCGGACAGCTCCTCCGCGAGCGCGGTCGCCTCCTGCTCGTTTGCCTCGAGCCGCCGGGTGATCTCGGCCAGCTCGGAGGACCCGGAGACCAGCCGCTGCCGCTCCTCCTCGTCGGCCTGCGCCTGCGCCTCCGCGCCGGCCCAGTCGAGCTCCTCCCAGGAGTGGTATGCGGTGAGCTGGCTGAGCGCTCCGAGCCGGGCTCCCAGCCCGGTCGCCTCGGTCCTGACCTCGGCGAGACGTGCGTCGAGCGGCCCGACCTGCTCCTGCAGACCGAGGAGCTGGTCGGTGAGGGCGGCGACCTTGCGCTCGTTGGCCCAGCCGAGCACCCAGGTGCGGGGGTCGTCCACGCGCGAGCGGTCGTCCTTCTCGTGGCGGTCGCCGGAGCGCACCTGACCCTGGAGGGTGACGGCCCGGTGCTCCTGGCGGAACTGCTCGAGCGACCCGACGCACCGGTGGTCGGCACGGCGGGTGAGCTGGTCGCGCAGATAGTCGTGGAACGGCCCGTCGGCGGCCTCGACGGTGTCCGCGAGCGTCAGCACCCCCGGCGCCCCGGTCGGCTGCACGGGGACCCGCCGGGCCGGGACCCGCTCGTAGACCAGGCGGAGCCCACGCTCGCGGCCGTCGCTGCGACGGTGCACGAGCCGGTTGGCGTCGACCCAGGCGGAGACCTCGTCGTAGAGCGCCTGCGGCACGAGCAGGGACAGCGCGAAGCCGCGCAGCACCCGCTCGGCGGCGCCGCGCCACCGGCCGTGCTCCTCGCGCACGTCGAGCAGCTCGCCCGCGAACGGCAGGTCGCTCTCGTCCAGGCCGAGCGCGGCGCAGAGCTCGGCCCGCACGTCGAGCTGGCTGCTGGGCAGGTTGGTGGTGCGCCCGG
This sequence comes from uncultured Ornithinimicrobium sp., assembly GCA_964581125.1. Taxonomy (GTDB): domain Bacteria; phylum Actinomycetota; class Actinomycetes; order Actinomycetales; family Dermatophilaceae; genus Ornithinicoccus. Next base: position 3,061 of record CAZONQ010000164.1, on the reverse strand, counting down.
CCAGGCTCTCCAGCTCGGAGCGGATCCGCGCGGCGTCCCTGAGCAGCTCGGACCTCTGCGTCTGCAGGTCCGCCCGCTCGTCGTCCAGCTCCTCGCGGCGCGTGCCCAGCCCGGCGGTCAGCTCGTCGACCTGCCCCCGGGCAGCGGTGAACCCGGCGCCGTCGGTGACCGGGTCGAGCCCGGCGGCGCGGACCGCGGTGTCGAAGCGGGCCCAGCGCTCCCGCCGGCGGGTCGCCTCTGCCCTGGCGGTGGCCACGGAGCGCTCCAGCTCGGCGACGCGGTTGCCGCCGGCCCGCGCCCGTGCCTCGATGAGGTCCTCCTTGGCCCGGCCGAGCGCCGACTGACGCTGCCGGACCTCCTCGGCCTGCCTCGTGCGCTCGTCCCGGTCGGCCGTGTTGGCGGCGACCTCGGCGTCGAGCAGCCCGATCCGGCGCTCGGCGACGAACAGCCGGACCGCGTCGCGCTGCGCCTCCGCCTCGGCGCGGCGGGCCAGCGCGTCGTCGAGCCTGCCGCTGGTGGCGACAAGCGGCTCGAGCGCCTCGAGCTGCTCGCGCGCCCGCTTGACCGCGTCGTGGGCCTTGGTGAGGTCCTCGAAGTGCCCGACGATGTCGGCGACCCGCTGGGCGGCGTCGACCGGCTCGAGCATGTGGTTGCGGACGAACTCGTTGAGGTTGCCCACCGACTTCATCGACACCGTCTGGTGGAAGAGCTCCATCGCCTGCGGCGAGCGGATCCCCAGGAGTCGCCGGACGCGTTCGCCATACCGTGGGAAGTCGTCGTGCAGGTCGACCCCCGTGTCCCGGAGCCGTCGACGCAGGTCGGTGAGCGAGCTGCCGAAGCCGACGAAGTCGGGCTCGATGCGCAGCTCGCGACCGGCGGTGACGTAGAACCGGTAGGGCTGGCCGGAGGAGTCCCGCTGCTGGAAGACCTGGGCCAGGGTGACCGTCTCCTCGTAGCCCTCGTTGACGAAGACGCCGAGGACGACCGAGTAGGAGCGGTTGTCGCGCAGGCCGATGGCGCGGGAGGCGCCGGTGGCCTCCACCCGCTCGGACTTGTAGTGGCCCTCGACGTAGCTGCGCAGGGTGCGCTCGCGCGCCTCCGCCCCGGCCGCCTTGTTGTAGGAGATCCGGTGGGCCGGCAGCAGCAGCGTGGTCATGGCGTCCACCAGGGTCGACTTGCCGCTGCCGATGTCGCCGGTGAGGAGCGCGGTGTCCCCCTCCGGCGTCATCCGCCAGACCCGCTTGTCGAAGGTGCCCCAGTTGAACACCTCGAGGTGGTGCAGCCGGTAGCCGGCGCGGCCGGCGGGCGCGACCTCGACGGCCGAGAACAGCGCGTCAGTCATGGTCACCCCCTGGGTGGGCGCCGGCATACTCGGAGAGCTTGGCGGCGAAGTCGCCCAGGGTCTCGGCGTCGACGTAGGCCTTGAGGATGCGCCGGACCTCCCAGTGCCCGGGCTGGCGGGGCAGCTGGCGCAGGAAGCCCAGCTCGGCGGCCTTGCGGATGGTCGTGTCGACCTGGTCGACGACCCGCGCCTCGTTGCTGGAGTCGGCGAGGAAGAGGCGCAGCATCTCGACCATCTGGTCGCGGGTGAGGACCAGCTTGCCCTCGCCGCCGGACGCCTCGAACTCCACGAGCCGCTTGCGCAGCAGGACGAGCAGGAGGCTCACGTTGTAGGTGAGGCTGCGGCGCCGGACCAGCCGCGGCAGCGGCTCGTCGGCGTCGTCCTGGTCGGCGTTGCGCAGGAAGGCGTAGCCCTCGACGTCGTCGACGACGACCTGGACCCCGATCGTGCCGAAGTGGTCGCGCACCTGCGCCGCGTGGCGCTCCAGCTCCGCCCAGCCGTCCACGTCGGCCTCGCGGTAGACGACGCCGCGCATCAGCCTGATGACCGCCTGGGCGACGGCCTGCTCCTGGGGCGTCCTCATCGTCGCGTCACCGTCACCCTGGGCAGGCGGACCCGGCGCGGGCCGGTGGCGTCCTCGAGCTCGATGACGCTCTCCAGGGACTCGTCCATGGTCACCTCGATGTCGCTGTCCGTCAGGGCCAGGTAGCCCACGATCTCCGCCGCGCCCTTCTCGACCGGGTAGAAGCTCACGATGTCGTCCAGCAGGACCGAGCTGGACGGCGGCACGATGGAGCGGACGTGGTCCGCCAGACGTGCCTGGTCGACGAAGGTCTGGTCGAAGAGCGCCGAGATGTCGACCTCCGCGTCGGCCTCCGGGTCGAGCAGGCTGTCGACCTCCGCGGCCGGCCGGGCGTCGAAGAGCGGCCGTTCGAAGGGCAGCGCGATCTCCAGCCCTGGCAGGTCGACGTCCAGGCCGAGCGGCGGCGGCGACTCGCGGCAGGTCAGCGCCGCCGCCTCCACGGTGCGGACGAGGTCGAGGACGCGGCGGTTCTCCAGCCACACGTGGTCGTCCAGGAAGCGGCGCAGCTGCTCGGAGATCTGGCGCACCGTGCGCTGCGTCCGCTCGGCGGCGTCGGACCAGTCGTGGTGGATGGTGCGCATCCGCCGGTCGGCGTCGATGTCCTCGAGGGACTGCACCTGGGCCAGCAGGTCGGACAGCTCGTCCTGCCGGGTCTCGGAGAGCAGCAGGTCGTAGAAGGCCTGGAAGCTGCGGCCCTGGTCGGAGGCGGTGATGTCGGCGCGGTTGCCGACGAGCTCGGCGAGCAGCTCGCCCTTGCCGCCCTCCCAGGAGGCGATCTGCTCGCGGGCGCCCCGGTCCAGGGCCCGGAAGTTCTCCTCCACCTCCCGGAAGTCCGACAGCAGCTCCCTGGCGGTGCCGGCGAACTGCTGGTAGCGCTCGCGCAGCGCGGTCGGGTCGAGCAGGTCGACCTCGCCCGCCTCGGCCCGCTCGATCTCGGCGTCGAGCTCCGCACGGCGGCGGTGCAGCTCGGCCAGCCGCGTCTGCGGGTCGCTCTCCGCGCCGTGCACGATCTGCCGCAGCAGGGTGAACACGGTCTCCAGGCGCGAGGCCGTGCCGACGAACGAGCGGGCCCGCAGCCCGGTCACCCAGGCGTAGGCCTTCTCCAGGTCGCTGGTCGCCTCGTAGTGGACCTCGTC
>CAZONQ010000163.1:0-5741 GCA_964581125.1 uncultured Ornithinimicrobium sp. | reverse complement strand
CCTGCGCCGGCCCGAAGAACGGGTCGGGCAGGCTGTGGGCCACCATCACGTGGTCACGCACCGTCAGCGTGTGCATGGTCCTCCTCGGTCGGGGGTATGGGGTGACGCGCCCCGGGCGCGCCGGCGTAGGTCACCACGTGGCACAGTCCGGGGGCCCCGGCGGCCAGGTCGGCCATCAGGCGGGGCAGCTCCTCGAAGGGCGTGGGCCCGGCGAGCAGCCGGTCGAGGGCGGGGTCGGCCGCGGCGCGCAGGGCCACCTCCATGCGGCCGGCACGGCCGCGCGCGGCCCGGTGGGGGCTGACGCGGCTCACCTGGCTGGCCCGCAGGCGCAGCCGCCGGCTGTGGAAGTCGGCGCCCAGGTCGAGGGTGACGGGGCGGTCGCCGTGCCACGAGAGCTCCACGACCTCCGCCTCGTCGTCGAGCAGCTCCAGCGCCCGCTGCAGGCCCTCCCCGGTCGCCGAGCAGTGGAGGACGAGGTCGCAGCCCGGCGTCGCGTCCTCCGGCCGCACCCACCGCGCGCCGAACGACGCCGCGGTCCGCCCCCGCCCCTCGTCCGGCTCGACGACCTCGAGCCGCTCCAGGGGCATCCTCGCCAGCAGCGCGGTCACGCAGGCGCCGACCATCCCGGCGCCGACCACCGCCACCCGGTCGCCGAGGAGCGGGCGCCCGTCCCAGAGGGCGTTGACCGCCGTCTCGAGCGTGCCGAGCAGGACCGCGCGCCGGTCCGGGACGTCGTCGGGCAGCGCGGTGAGCGCGGTGACGGGCACGACATACCTGTCCTGGTGCGGGTGGAGGCAGAAGACCCGGCGGCCGACCCACCCGGGCTCGCCGTCCTCGACGACGCCGACGGAGAGGTAGCCGTACTTGACCGCGCCGCCCGCCAGGTCCCCCACCTGGAACGGCGCGCGCATCTGCGCCGCGACCGACGCCGGGACGCCGCCGCGGTGCACGAGCAGCTCGCTGCCGCGGCTGACGCCGGACGCGGTCGCGCGCACGAGCACCTCGCCCGGCCCGGGGGGCTCGAGGCGCTCGCCGCGGATCTCGCCGTGCCCGGGCGCGACCGTCCAGTAGGCGCGGGCGTCCATGCCCGCCATTGTGGCCGCACCCGGCCGTGCGCGCGCCCTCGCACGGCCCGCGCGGCCCGGGCGCCCCGGGTGCCATCCGCGGGCACGCCCGCGCCGTACCCCCTAGCGTGACGACCGTGGACCCCGCCCCGACGACGCCGGTGCGCGGACCGGTCCGCCCGACGCCGGCCGACGTCGTCACGCTGGGCCGCGGGGTGGTCGTGCTCGTCGCGGCCGTCCTGGTCGTGGCCGCTCTCCTCACCGGGGCCGGGACCCGCACCTGGTGGGTGGTCGGGCTCGGCGTGCTCGGGTGGGCCTCCGACGCGCTCGACGGGTATGTCGCTCGCCGGACGGGCACCGTCACCGCCCGGGGCGCGCTGCTCGACTCGGGCGTGGACGGGGCGCTGGTGCTCGTCATGGCCCTGGCCGTGGCGCCGGTGGCGCCGTGGGCGCTGGTGGGCGGGCTGCTCTACCCGCTCTTCCTGCTGGTGCAGGCCGGGCGGCCGGCGTGGCGCCGGACGCTGCCGCCGCGCCCGTGGCGCAGGGTCGCCGGCGGCGCGACGACCGGGACGCTGGTGGTCGGGGCGGCGCCGTTCTGGCCGGACGCCGCGGTGCAGGTGGCGGTGGCCGTGGCGGTCGTGCTCGTCACGTGGTCGTTCGTCGTCGACGTGCGGTGGCTGGAGGGGGAGGCCCGGGCCGGGTCCGCCGCGCGCTAGCCTCGTCGTCGCAGGAGGGTCGCAGGGACGCAGGCGAGGAGGCGAGGGCCCGATGAGGAGCCGGCCGCGGCACGCGCGTGCCCGCCGCCGCCCGTGGTGGGCGGTGCTGCTGGTCGGCGCCCTGCTCGCGGCCGTCGTGGCCTGGCTCGTGGTGTGCGTCGACGTGCTGCTCTCCCCCGAGGTCGACCCGCACGAGCGGGTGGACGCGGTCTACGTCATCGGGCCGGCCGAGACCCGCATCGACCAGGCGCTCGCGCTCATGGACGAGGGGCTGGCGCCGGTGCTGCTGGCGACGACCTCGGTGCGGGACGACGGCACGACCTACGCCACCGGGCACTGCGGCACCGTCGCGGCGACCTACCGCGTCGAGTGCGTCCTGCCCGACCCCTACACGACCCGCGGCGAGGCGCGGCTGCTCGGCGAGCAGGTGGAGGCGCACGGCTGGACGCGGGTGGCCGTGCTGACCAGCACCGTCCACGCCGCCCGCACCCGGATGCTCGCGGAGCGCTGCGTCGACGCCGAGGTGCTGATGTGGACGACGCAGGAGGGCGACCGCGGGGTCGTCGGCACGCTGGAGGCCTTCGCCTACCAGTCGGCGGCGTGGGCCAAGGCGCAGCTCGAGCGCGGCTGCTGAGGCCGTGCCGGGGGCGGCGGCCCCCGGTCGGGCCTAGGGTCGGAGGATGCAGACCCTCCCCAGCTCCCGCCCCGTGGCGCTCGTCGCGGGCGCGTCCCGCGGCCTCGGCCTCCTCGTCGCCCGCGAGCTGCTCCGCCGCGGCCACGACGTGGCGATCTGCTCCCGCACGGCCGAGGACGTCGCCTCGGCGGTGGACCGGCTCGAGCAGGGCGCCGGGGACGGCCGCGTGCGCGGCTGGGCCTGCGACGTGGGCGACGCCGGGGCGGTGGCGCGGCTCGTCGGGGACGTGGAGCGCGACCTGGGGCCGGTCGACGTCCTCGTCTCGGTCGCCGGGATCATCCAGGTCGGCCCGGCCGAGACGATGACGCTGGAGCACTTCGACGCGGCGGTGGCCACGATGCTCATGGGGCCGGTCCGGCTCGCCTGGGCCGTGCTGCCCGGGATGCGCGAGCGCGGCCGCGGCCGGATCGGCACGGTGACGAGCATCGGCGGCAAGGTCGCGCCGCCGCACCTGCTGCCCTACGTGACCGCCAAGTCCGGCGCCGTCGGCTTCAGCGAGGGGCTGGCGGCCGAGCTGGCCGGGACGGGCGTCACCGCGACGACGATCGTGCCCGGCCTCATGCGGACGGGGTCGCACGAGCGGGCGCTGTTCACCGGGGACCAGGCCGCGGAGTTCGCGTGGTTCGGCCCGGCGGCGTCCCTGCCGCTGCTGTCGACCGACGCGGAGCGCGCGGCCCGGCGCATGGTCGACGGGGTGCTGGCCGGGCGGCCCACCGTGGTCGTCACGCCGCTCGCCTCGGTCGGCCTGCGCGTGCACGGCCTCATGCCGGCGACGACCGTGCGGGTGATGGGCCTCGTGTCGCGCCTCCTGCCCGGGGCGCCCGGCCGGCCGACCGACTCCGACGCCGTCGAGGGCCGCCGCACCGCGAGCGCCGTCGGCTCGCCGGTCGTGCGCGCCCTCACCACGCTCGGCCGTCGCGCGGCGTCCCGCTTCAACCAGGACGGCCCGGGTCCGTCGGGGCCGGCGCCCGGACCCGCCACGGGTCCGTCGGGGACGTGACACCGGTTCGCGTGGCGGACCGGCGTCCGTGTCCGTCGGCGCAGGCGGCGGAGCGCCCCTCCTCCGCCTCCGGCACCGGCGATAGAGTGCGCTCATGGGCGTGGTCAGGGTCGCGATCGTCAACGACTACCCGCTCGTCATCGCCGGGCTGACCCGGATGCTGGAGCGCTTCGAGGGACGCGTGCGCGTGGTCGACCTGGTCGTCGACGAGCCGCCGAGCGCGCCGGTCGACGTGGTCCTCTACGACCCGTTCGCCGGGCCGCAGCCCAGCGAGGCGGTGCTCGAGGCGCTGCTGGAGGAGCACGGCTCCGCGCGCGTCATCGTCTACACCTGGGCGCTGCGCCCGGAGCTGGTCGCCGAGGCGCTGCGCGTGGGCTTCGCCGCCTACGTCGACAAGGCGACGAGCGCCGACGAGCTCGTCGGGGCGATCGAGCGGGTGGCCGGGGGCGAGCCCCGCGTCGTCGTCCGCGGCGCGGCCGCCGACCCCGTCGACGACCCGGGCCACGTGGACGCCCCGTCCGGCCTGGCTGGGGACACCGAGGAGGCCCCGCCCCAGCACGAGCTGTCCGCCCGCGAGGCCGAGGTCGTCGGCCTCATCACGCAGGGGCTGACCAACCAGGCCATCACCGAGCGCGCCTACCTGTCGATCAACACGGTCAAGAGCTACATCCGCTCGGCCTACCTCAAGATGGGCGTGACCAGCCGCGCGCAGGCCGTCCGCTGGGGCATCGAGCACGGCATGGACCAGCCGGAGGACGACGACCCCGGGCCGCAGGACCCGGGGCCCGGGGAGCGGGGCGAGGACCGGTGAGCGCCTCCGAGCCCGTCGTGCCGAAGCCCCTCGACGCGACCGCGGCGGACCTGGGGCGGGCCTACGCCGACGGGACGACGACCCCCGTCGAGGTCGCCCGTGCCGCCCTGGAGCAGGTGGAGCGCCGCGAGCCGGAGGTCAACGCGATGTGGGTCCGCGACGACCCCGCGCAGGTCCTCGCGGCGGCGGCCGCCTCGGCCGACCGGTGGCGCTCGGGCGCCCCGCTCGGCCCGCTCGACGGCGTCCCGGTCACCCTCAAGGAGAACGTCGCGCGCGCCGGCGTCCCCATGCCCTCGGGCACCGCCGGCGTCGTCCCGGTCGTCCCCGGGGTCGACTCGCCCGTGGCGCGCCGCGTCGGCGAGGCGGGCATGGTCGTGCTCGGCTCCACCGTCATGCCCGACTGGGGCATGCTCTCCTCCGGCGTCTCCAGCCTGCACGGGACCACCCGCTCGCCGCTGGACCCGGCGTGGACGACGGGCGGCTCCAGCTCGGGCGCCGGGGCCTCGGTGGCCGCCGGCTACGCCCCGCTCGCGGTGGGCACCGACATCGGCGGGTCGATCCGCCTGCCCGGCACCTGGCTCGGGCTCGCGACGCTCAAGCCGAGCGCGGGCCGCATACCCCTCCACGCCCCATACCTCGGGCGCGTGGCGGGCCCGATGGCGCGCACCGCGCGCGACTGCGCCCTCCTCCTCGGCGCGCTCGCCGGCCCCGACCCGGTCGACTGGACGAGCCTGCCCGCCACCGACGCCGACTGGTCGGACCTCGGGCTCGAGGTCCGCGGGCTGCGGGTGGGCGTGTGGACGACCGCGGGGTATGGCGTGGAGCCCGTCCCCGAGGTCGTCGCCGCCACGCGCTCGGTCGCCGACGCGCTGGGGGACGCGGGCGCCGAGGTCGTCGAGGTCGCGCCGTGGCTGACGCAGGACGTCCTCGACGGGATCGACCTCTTCTGGCGGGCGCGGTCGTGGGCCGACTTCGTGCGGCTGCCGGCGGAGCGGCAGGAACGGGTCCTGCCCTACATCGCCGACTGGGTGCGCGGGGCGTCGGGGGCGACGGGGACGGACGTCGTGGACGCCTACCACGCGTTCGGGCTGCTGCAGGCGCGCACGGTCGCGGCGTGGGCGGCGGCGGGCGACCCCGACCTGCTGGTCTCGCCGGTCGCGCCGTGCGCGGCCTTCCCGGCGGAGCAGCCGATGCCCTACCCCGACGGGGGGCGCGGGCTGTGGCACATCAACTTCACGGTGCCGTGGAACATGACCGGCCAGCCCGCCGGGACGGTGCCGGCCGGGACGACCGCGGACGGGCGGCCGGTCGGCGTGCAGGTCGTGGGGCGGCCGTTCGACGACCTCGGGGTGCTCCGGGCGATGGCGTGGTGGGAGCAGGTCGCGCGCCCGGCGGGCCGGTCGTGAGCACGGTCGAGGTGCGCGAGGTCCGCGTGGACATCGACGGTCGGGCCGCG
>CAZONQ010000162.1:0-5754 GCA_964581125.1 uncultured Ornithinimicrobium sp. | reverse complement strand
GCCCGGCGGATCTGGGCGCGGATCATGAAGGAGGAGTTCGGCGCGCAGAACCCGAGGTCGATGATGCTGCGCTTCCACACCCAGACCGCCGGCGTCCAGCTCACCGCCCAGCAGCCCGAGGTCAACCTCGTCCGCGTCGCGCTGCAGGGGCTCGGGGCGGTCCTCGGCGGCACCCAGTCGCTGCACACCAACTCCTTCGACGAGGCCATCGCGCTGCCGACGGCCAAGGCGGCCCGGCTCGCGCTGCGCACCCAGCAGGTGCTCGCCTACGAGACCGACGTGACGAGGACGGTCGACCCGTTCGCCGGGTCCTACGTCGTCGAGTCCATGACCGACGACCTGGAGGCCGCCGTCGTGGAGCTCATGCAGGCGGTCGACGACCGGGGCGGCGCGGTGAGCGCCATCGAGCAGGGCTTCCAGAAGAGCGAGATCGAGCGTTCCGCCTACGACACGGCGCTGGAGATCGACGCGGGGGAGCGGGTCGTCGTCGGCCTCAACCGCTACACGGTGCAGGAGGAGGAGGACTACGAGCCGCTGCGCGTCGACCCGGCCATCGAGGTCCAGCAGGCCGAGCGGCTCGAGCGGCTCCGCGCCGACCGGGACGGCGACGAGGTGGCCCGTCGGCTCGACGAGCTGCGCACCGCCGCCGGGGGCACCGACAACGTCCTCCCCCCGATGCGCGAGGCGCTGCGGGCCCGGGCCACGGGCGGGGAGGTCGCCGATGCGCTCCGCGAGGTCTGGGGCCAGCACCAGCCCCGCGAGTCCTTCTGAGCGTCACCGGGGAGGACGCGAGGGAGAGGTACCCTGGGCTGCGCCTGTGCCCCCGACCCCGAGAAGTGAACGCCTCGTGACCGCTGAGACCGCCCGCCTGCCGCACCGCACCGCCCCCTCCGCGGGGACCGCGCCCGGGCCGGCGGACGCGCTCGAGCGGGTCGCCGCCGAGGTGGAGCGGCAGGGGGACCGGCTGCGCGAGCTGCGCCGCGACGTCCACCAGCACCCCGAGCTGGCCTGGCACGAGCTGCGCACCACCTCTCTCGTCGCCGACGTCCTGGACGAGGCCGGTGTCGCGCTGCGGCCGCTGCCCGGCTCCGGCCTGGTGGCGGACGTCGGGCCCTCCGAGCCCCGGGTCCGGATCGCCCTGCGCGCCGACCTCGACGCGCTGCCGCTCGAGGAGGCCACCGGCCTGCCGTTCGCCTCCCGCAACCCGGGCGTCTGCCACGCGTGCGGCCACGACGTGCACACGATCGGGCTGCTCGGCGCCGGTCTGGCGCTCAAGGCGGTCGAGGACGAGCTCGTCGAGCGCGGCGTCGCCGCCCGGCTCCTCTTCCAGCCGGCCGAGGAGGTCATGCCCGGCGGTGCGCACGCCGTGATGGAGCACGGCGGTCTCGACGGGGTCGACCGGCTCCTGGCGGTGCACTGCGACCCCTCCGTCGACGTCGGCACGATCGGGCTGCGGGTCGGTCCCATCACCGCCGCCTCCGACGCCGTCCACGTCGTGCTCACGGGCCGCGGCGGCCACACCTCCCGGCCGCACCTCACCCAGGACCTCACCTTCGCGCTGGCCAAGGTGGTCACCGAGGTGCCTGCCGTCCTGTCCCGCCGGCTCGACCCCCGCTCGGGGGCGACGCTGGTATGGGGCATGGTGCGCAGCGGGTCCGCCCCCAACGTGATCCCCACCCGGGCGGAGGCCATGGGCACCCTCCGGATGCTCGACACCGAGACCTGGGACGAGGTGGGCGACATGATCGAGGAGGTCGTCCGCTCGGTCGTCGCTCCCTACGGCGTGGCCGCCGAGGTCCGGCACACCCGCGGGGTGCCGCCGGTCGACAACGACAACGCCGCCGTCGTGGCGATGTCGCGTGCCGCGATGTCGCTCCTGGGGCCGGGAGCGGTGGTGCCGACGAAGCAGTCGATGGGCGGGGAGGACCTCGGGTGGTACCTCACGCAGGTGCCCGGGGCGATGGCCAGGCTCGGGACCCGCACGCCGGGCGGACCGACCCACGAGCTGCACCAGGGCGACCTCGTCGTCGACGAACGCAGCGTGACCGTCGCCGCGTCGGTCCTGGCCGCCTCGGTGCTGACGTCCGTCGGACCTGACGGTCTGACGTAGCCGCGCCGCCGCCTGACGTAGCCGCGCCGCCGCGCCCTGGGGCTCGTGGGGCAGACGGGGCCCGTGGGGCACCCTTAGGTCACGACTCTGTCACGTTCGTCGCCCGCCGTTCACCGCAGCCCTACCAGCGGGTAGTGCGAGATACGATCTGCGTGCACGTTCCCCCGGACAGAAGGAGTTCACCGTGCGTCGGGTTCTCAAGATCGCGGCCCTGGGTGCGGCCGCCACTCTCTCGCTGTCGGCCTGCGGTCAGGCTCCGGACAGCGCAGACAGCACTACCACCAACGATGCGGCCGCGGGCGACTCGGACTCGACGGCGACCGACGACGCCGCTGAGGACACCGAGGCGGCCGGCGGCGACAACGCCGACTTCAAGGCCTGCATGGTCTCGGACTCGGGCGGCTTCGACGACCAGTCCTTCAACCAGTCCGGGGCGGAGGGCATGGAGGCCGCCAAGCAGTCGCTCGGCATCGAGACGGTCCTCGTCGAGTCGCAGGCCGACACCGACTACGGGCCCAACGTCAACAACCTGGTCCAGCAGGACTGCAACATCGTCATCGGCGTCGGCTTCCTCCTCGAGGACGCCATCCAGGAGGCCGCCGAGGCCAACCCGGACACCAACTTCGCGCTCATCGACTCCGGGTTCACCGACGAGAACTTCGACACGGTCGAGATCGACAACGCCAAGCCGATCCTCTTCAACACCGCCGAGGCCAGCTTCCTCGCCGGCTACCTGTCGGCCGGCATGAGCGAGAGCGGCACCGTGGCCACCTTCGGCGGCATCAAGCTGCCGTCGGTCGCCATCTTCATGGACGGCTTCGCCGACGGCGTCGACAAGTACAACGAGGACAACGGCACCGAGGTCAACCTGCTCGGCTGGGACAAGGAGGCACAGGAGGGCTCCTTCTCCGGCGACTTCGAGAACCAGAGCCAGGGCCAGACCCTGACCGAGCAGTTCATCTCCCAGGGCGCCGACATCATCATGCCGGTCGCCGGCCCGGTGGGCCTGGGCGCCGCGGCCGCGGCCTCCACCGCGGACGGCGTGAAGATCATCTGGGTCGACTCCGACGGCTTCCTCACCGCCTCGGAGTACTCCGACCTCATGCTCACCTCGGTGATGAAGCAGATCGCCGCGGCGGTCGAGACCACGATCACCGAGACGGTCGAGGGCGGCTTCACCAACGAGCCCTACGTCGGCACGCTCGAGAACGAGGGCGTGGGCCTGGCCCCGTTCCACGACTTCGAGGGTGAGGTCCCGCAGGAGCTCAGCGACAAGATCGAGGACTACAAGCAGCAGATCATCTCCGGCGAGCTCGTGGTCGAGACGCCGAACGCGCCGGTGCAGTGACGGCGCGGCCGACGACCGGCTGACACACCAGCGAGCGGCCCGGCCCGATGGGGGGCCGGGCCGCTACGCTGTCCCCCCGGACGACATACCTCGTCCCCGACCGACCGTCCCGCCCGTGAGGTACGCATGAAGCAGGTAGCGCGATGAAGCTCGAGCTGCAGGGCATCACCAAGGTGTTCGGCTCCCTGGTGGCCAACGACCACATCGACCTGGTGGTCGAGCCCGGAGAGATCCACGCCCTCCTCGGGGAGAACGGCGCGGGCAAGTCGACGTTGATGAACGTCCTCTACGGGCTCTACGACCCCGACGACGGGCAGATCCTGCTCGACGGCCGACCGGTCACCTTCAAGGGGCCCGGCGATGCGGTCGCCGCCGGCATCGGCATGGTGCACCAGCACTTCATGCTCGTCCCCGTCTTCACGGTGGCGGAGTCGGTGGCGCTCGGCTACGAGCCGGCCGGGGCGGCCGGGGTGCTCCGCCTCGATGAGGCGCGGCGCCGGGTGCGGGAGATCTCCGAGCGCTTCGGCTTCCACGTCGACCCCGACGCTGTGATCGAGGACCTGCCGGTCGGCGTGCAGCAGCGCGTCGAGATCATCAAGGCGCTCTCCCGGGACGCGAAGGTCCTGATCCTCGACGAGCCGACCGCGGTCCTCACGCCGCAGGAGACCGACGAGCTGATCAGCATCATGGGCGAGCTCAAGGAGGCCGGGACCTCCATCGTCTTCATCACCCACAAGCTGCGCGAGGTGCGTGCGGTGGCCGACCGCATCACCGTCATCCGTCGCGGCAAGGTCGTCGGTGAGGCCAGCCCGACCTCCACCGAGACCGAGCTCGCCTCGCTCATGGTCGGCCGTTCGGTCAGCCTCACCGTCGACAAGGAGCCGGCCGAGCCCGGCGAGGCGGCCTTCCAGGTCCGGGACCTCAGCGTGGTCGCCGACAACGGCACCGTCCTCGTCGACGACGTCTCCTTCGACGTGCACGCAGGTGAGATCCTGTGCATCGCCGGCGTCCAGGGCAACGGCCAGACCGAGCTCGCCGAGGTCATCCTCGGGCTCGAGGAGGCCGACGCCGGCACCATGACGCTGGGCGGGGAGGACGTCCTCGGCCGCAGCGTCAAGCGGCGGCTGCGGGCCGGGATCGGCTTCGTGCCGGAGGACCGCTCCACCGACGGCGTCGTGCCGAGCTTCAGCATCGCCGAGAACCTCGTCCTGGACCTCTACGACACCGCGCCGTTCGCCAAGGGCCTGTCGATGAGCCCCGCGACGGTGACGGCCAACGCCGAACAGCGCACCGAGGAGTTCGACGTGCGCTACACCTCGGTCCACGACCCGATCTCCACGCTCTCCGGCGGCAACGCCCAGAAGGTGGTGCTCGCGCGCGAGATGTCGCGACCGCTGAGCCTGCTCGTCGCCTCCCAGCCGACGCGTGGCCTGGACGTGGGGTCCATCGAGTTCGTGCACAAGCGCGTGGTCGCCGAGCGCGACCAGGGCACCCCCGTGATCATCGTCTCCACCGAGCTCGACGAGGTGCTCGGACTGGCCGACCGGATCGCGGTGATGTACCGCGGCCGCATCGTCGGCATCCTGGACGCGGTCGACGAGCACGGGGCCCCGATCAACCGTGACGTGCTGGGCCTGATGATGGCGGGCGTGCCCGCCGACGAGGCCCAGCGCCAGGCGGCCGAGCACCAGTCGGTGCTCGCCAAGGCCGACCTGGACGGGGACGGCATACCCGACGCCGTGCAGCAGGGCAGGGAGGAGCAGGAGTGAGCGAGCAGAACCACCCGAAGAAGCCCACCGGCTCGGACGCCGGCGAGGAGCAGGCCGTCGTCGCGGCACCACCGGGGGAGACCGGCGCCGACGGCGGGCACGGCCCCACGCACCGCGAGGAGGAGCGCCCGACGGTCCTGCACCAGATCCTCTCCGGCAGCGTGCTGATGTCGGTGCTGGCGGTCGTCCTCGCGCTGCTGATCGGCGGCTTCCTCATCGCCTTCGCCGACCAGGACGTGCGCGACGCCGCGGGCTACTTCTTCGCGCGGCCCACGGACATGCTGTCGGCGACGTGGACCTCGATGACCGACGCCTACATCGCGTTGTTCCGCGGCTCGGTCCTCGACTGGCGCGCGGACACCTTCGCCGGGATGGTCAAGCCTTTCACCGAGTCGATGGTGTTCTCGATCCCGCTGATCCTGGCGGGGCTCGGCATCGCGATCGGCTTCCGCGCCGGGCTGTTCAACATCGGTGCGCAGGGCCAGATCATCGTCGGCGCCATCGTCGCCGCCTGGCTGGGCTTCGCC
>CAZONQ010000161.1:0-5811 GCA_964581125.1 uncultured Ornithinimicrobium sp. | reverse complement strand
TCGTCCTCGTCTACCAGGGCGACGCCCCCAAGGTGCTCGAGGGCTTCGGCTTCGGCGCGGCGCTGCTCGCGATGTTCATGCGGGTCGGCGGCGGCATCTTCACCAAGGCCGCCGACGTCGGCGCCGACCTCGTCGGCAAGGTCGAGGCGGGCATCCCCGAGGACGACCCGCGCAACGCGGCGACCATCGCCGACAACGTGGGCGACAACGTCGGCGACTGCGCCGGCATGGCGGCCGACCTCTTCGAGTCCTACGCGGTCACCCTCGTCGCCGCGCTCATCCTGGGCAGCGCCGCGCTCGGCGCGCACGGCGGCCTGACCTTCCCGCTCATCATCCCGGCGATCGGCGCGCTCACCGCGATCCTCGGCGTCTACATCACCCGCGCCCGCTCCGGCGAGAGCGGCCTGTCCGCGATCAACCGCGGCTTCTACATCTCCGCGGGCGTCGCCGCCGTCGCCTCCGTGGCCGCGGCGCTGGCCTTCCTGCCGCACAGCTCGGCCGACCTGGTCCAGCAGAGCTCGATCCTCGGCGGCCTCGTCGACGTCGACCTCAACCCGGCGGTCCGCGCGGCCTCGGCGGTCGTCGTCGGCATCGTCCTGGCGGCGTTCATCCTGTGGCTGACCGGCTACTTCACCGGCACCGAGAGCAAGCCGACCAACGACGTCGCCAAGACCTCGCTCACCGGGCCGGCGACCGTGGTCCTCTCCGGCATCGGGGTCGGCCTCGAGTCGGCCGTCTACACCGCCGTCACCATCGCCGCGGCCGTCTTCGTCCTCTTCACCCTGGGCGGCGGCTCGCTCATCCTGTCGCTCTTCTTCGTGGCGCTGGCCGGCTGCGGCCTGCTCACCACGGTCGGCGTCATCGTCGCCATGGACACCTTCGGCCCGGTCTCCGACAACGCCCAGGGCATCGCCGAGATGTCCGGCGACGTCGAGGGCGACGGCGCCCAGATCCTCACCGACCTGGACGCCGTCGGCAACACCACCAAGGCCATCACCAAGGGCATCGCGATCGCCACGGCCGTGCTCGCGGCGACCGCGCTCTTCGGCTCCTACTTCGACGCGATCCAGCAGACGATCGGCACCGCCCTGGGCGAGAACGACGACCTGCTCCAGTCCTTCCTCGTCTTCGACCCGCGCGCGCTCGTCGGCGTGCTCATCGGCGGCGCGGTGGTCTTCCTCTTCTCCGGGCTGGCCATCAACGCGGTGACCCGCGCGGCCGGCGCCATCGTCTTCGAGGTGCGCCGCCAGTTCCGCGAGAAGCCGGGCATCATGGACGGGACGGAGAAGCCGGAGTACGCCCGCGTCGTCGACATCTGCACCCGCGACTCGCTGCGCGAGCTGGCCACCCCGGGCCTGCTGGCGGTCTTCGCCCCGATCGCCGTCGGCTTCGGCCTCGGCGTGGGTGCGCTCGCCGGCTACCTCGCCGGCGCGATCGGCACCGGTGTGCTCATGGCCGTCTTCCTGGCCAACTCGGGCGGCGCCTGGGACAACGCCAAGAAGATCGTCGAGGACGGCGCCCACGGCGGCAAGGGCTCCGACGCCCACGCGGCCACCGTCATCGGCGACACCGTCGGCGACCCCTTCAAGGACACCGCCGGCCCGGCCATCAACCCGCTCATCAAGGTGATGAACCTCGTCGCCCTGCTCATCGCCCCGGCGATCGTCGGCCTGACCTACGGCGACGGCGCCAACGACCTGGTGCGCTGGGTCATCGCGATCGTCGCGGTCGTCGTCATCGTCGGCGCGGTCGTGGTCTCCAAGCGCCGCGACATCGCCATCGGCGAGGCCCCGAAGGAGGCCGGCGTCCTCACCGAGCGCTGACGCGGGACGTGGCAGGCTGGGCGGGTGCCGCACCCTCCCGCCCAGCCACCGGTCGTCGTCCCCGCCCTCGTCACCGCCCTCCGCGAGGACCTGCTGGAGGTCGGCTGGACGGTGGAGCGGGTCGGCGAGGTGCTCGGCCCCCGCGCCGGGGCCGCGCTGCACCGCGAGCAGCTGCTGCCCGCCGACCTCGCCACCCGCGGCAGCGACGACCCCGCGGCCGTCCTGGTGCGCCTCCTCGTGCTCGGCCGGCCGGTGGCGGCCACCCGCCTCGACGCCGCGCTGCCGCGCACCGGGGCGGCCGGCCTGCGCAGGCTCGGCCTCGCCAGGGACACCGCCCGCGGCGAGCTGGGCGCCACCTGCGACCTGCGTCCCTACGGCGACGAACGGCATACCTGGTGGCTGGCCTCCGACCAGGGCGAGGCGGTGACCGGCGGACCGCTGCCGACCGACCACGTCCTCGGCGTGGGGGGTGCGTCGACGACGCTCAGCTCGTGGACCCCGCGCCCGCCGGTCGGGCGGGCGCTCGACCTGGGCACGGGCAGCGGCGTGCAGGCGCTGCACCTGACCACCCATGCGCGCACGGTCGTGGCGACCGACCTGTCCGCCCGGGCGCTCGAGCACGCCCGCTTCACCGCCGCGCTCAACGGCGTCGAGCTCGACCTGCGCCGGGGGAGCCTGCTCGAGCCGGTCGCGGGGGAGGAGTTCGACCTGATCGTCTCCAACCCGCCGTTCGTCGTCACGCCGCGCACGGAGGGGGTCCCGCTCTACGAGTACCGCGACGGCGGAGCCGCCGGCGACGGGCTCGTCGCCGGGCTGGTGCGCGACGTCGGCGCCCACCTGCGACCCGGCGGCCTCGCCCAGCTGCTCGCCAACTGGGAGCTGAGGGAGGGCGAGGACTGGCGCGACCGCGTCGGCGGCTGGCTCGAGGGCACCGGCCTGGACGCCTGGGTCGTCCAGCGCGAGGAGCAGGACGTCGCGGAGTACGCCGAGACCTGGGTCCGCGACGGCGGTCACCTCCCCGGGTCGTCCGCCTTCGAGGAGCTGTATGCCGCGTGGCTGGCCGACTTCGACGCGCGCGGCGTCGAGCGGGTCGGCTTCGGGGTCGTCACGCTCCAGCGCCCGGCCTCCGACCGCGAGCCGTGGCGCGACCTCGTCGACGTGCTCAGCCCGGTCGCCTCCCCGATGGGCCCCGCCGTGCTGCGTGGGCTGGAGGCGCGCACGTGGCTCGCGGAGCACACCGACGACGAGCTCCTCGACGTGGCCTGGCAGGTCGCCGACGACGTGACCGAGGAGCGGGTGGGCCGGCCCGGGGCGCCGGACCCGCAGGTCATCCAGCTGCGGCAGGGCGGGGGCCTGCGTCGGGTCGTGCGCCTCGACACGCTCTCCGCCGGGCTCGTGGGCGCGTGCGACGGCGAGCTCACGGCGCGGCAGCTGTGCGCGGGGCTCGCCGTGCTGACGGAGGCGGCGGCCGAGGAGGTCCGGGCGGGCGTGCTGCCCGTCCTGCGCGACCTCGTCAGGGACGGGCTGCTGCGCTGAGCGCCCGCGGTCAGCTGTAGCTGTAGCTGGTCCGCGCCACGAAGAACTGCTCGCCGAGCGCCGGGCTGGCGCACGTCACGCCGGCCTCGGCCGAGGAGCAGGTGACCTGGCCGACCGTGAGCGAGGAGCCGTAGGGCAGGACCGCGAGCGTCGCCCCGCCCAGGTCGAGCGTGGTGCCGCCGACGTCCTCGACCCACCAGCCCCCGGTGCCGACGGCCGCCTGGCCGGTGAGGGCCTCGGGCACGCAGGTCCAGGCCCCCTGCCCGGTGACCAGCCGGATCGCGTCGGCGTTGCCCGCGTCGCAGCCCGGGAGGTTCTCCGTGGACAGGTGCCCCGGGTCGATGCTGAAGGACTTGTCGCTCACCTGGCACACGGCCGAGCCGGAGGTCACGGAGCAGGCGATGTTGCCCGTGGGGGTGACGAAGCCGGCGTGCTCCCCGTCGATCGTCACGTCGGTGCCCCCGCTGGCGGACCGGCCCCCGCCGGCGGGCCGGATGTCGGCCGGCTCCGTGGGCGGCCCGACCGGCGCGGCGGCCGTCTGCCCGGTGTCGTCCGGCGCCGCGGTGCCGCCCGTCGCGTCGACCGCGGCCGTGCCGCCGTCGCCGTCGGCGGGCTCGTCGTCGCCGGTGCAGCCCGCGAGCGCGAGCGACCCGGCCAGCCCCAGCGCCGCGAGACCGAGCGTCCGCGCCCGGGCGCGCGACCGCATACCTGCTCCTGAGCCCACCGTCATAGGGATGCAGCGTAGTCGGTGCCGGGCCATGGGTTACGGTGGCGCCGAGGTCCCGTGCCCGAGCCGCGACGAATCCGCGGCACACGTGGCCCGAGGAGGAGCATGCCCGTGGCCGCAGGACGCAAGCTGGTGATCGTCGAGTCGCCCGGCAAGGTGAAGAGCATCGGGGAGTACCTCGGGCCCGACTACACCGTCGACGCGAGCATCGGCCACATCCGCGACCTGCCGCAGCCCCGCGACCTGCCGCCGGAGATGAAGAAGGGTCCCTACGGCAAGTTCGCGATCGACGTCGAGCACGACTTCGAGCCCTACTACGTCGTCGACGCCGACAAGAAGAAGAAGGTCGCCGAGCTCAGGAGGCGCCTCAAGGAGGCCGACGAGCTCTACCTCGCCACCGACGAGGACCGCGAGGGCGAGGCGATCGCCTGGCACCTGCTCGAGGTCCTCAAGCCCAAGGTGCCGGTGCGTCGCATGGTCTTCCACGAGATCACCAAGGAGGCGATCCGGCGGGCCGTCAACGAGACGCGCGACCTCGACATGCACCGCGTCGACGCGCAGGAGACCCGGCGGGTGCTCGACCGCCTCTACGGCTACGAGATCTCCCCGGTGCTGTGGCGCAAGGTCAAGCAGGGGCTGTCGGCCGGGCGGGTGCAGTCCGTCGCCACCCGCATGGTCGTGGAGCGCGAGCGGGAGCGTATGGCGTTCCGCGCCGCCTCCTACTGGGACGTCGAGGGCGACTTCGCCCCCGCCGGCGGGGGGCCCTCGGCGAGCAACGCCTTCACCGCGCGGCTGACCGGCCTCGACGGCCGCCGGGTGGCCACCGGCCGCGACTTCGCCGACGACGGGACGCTGAAGAATGCCAAGGTCGTCCACCTGGACGCCACCGGCGCGCAGGCGGTCGCCGAGGGCACGCGCGAGGCGGACGTCGTCGTCAGCGAGGTCGCCGAGAAGCCCTACACGCGCCGCCCGTCCGCGCCGTTCACGACCTCCACGCTGCAGCAGGAGGCCTCCCGCAAGCTGCGGATGAACAGCCAGACCACGATGCGCACGGCCCAGCGGCTCTACGAGGGCGGCTACATCACCTACATGCGGACCGACTCGACGACGCTGTCCAGCTCGGCGGTCAGCGCGGCGCGCAGCCAGGCCCGCGACATGTACGGCGCGGACTACGTCCCCGACAGCCCCCGCGTCTACGGCAAGAAGGCCAAGGGTGCCCAGGAGGCGCACGAGGCGATCCGCCCGGCGGGCGACCGCTTCCGCACCCCGGCCCAGGTCGCCGGCGAGCTGCGGGGCCAGGAGTAC
Source organism: uncultured Ornithinimicrobium sp. (assembly GCA_964581125.1). GTDB lineage: Bacteria > Actinomycetota > Actinomycetes > Actinomycetales > Dermatophilaceae > Ornithinicoccus. The sequence goes on along the minus strand of CAZONQ010000161.1, from coordinate 420 downwards.
GCCCTCTACGAGCTCGTCTGGAAGCGCACCGTCGCCTCGCAGATGGCCGACGCCAAGGGCTCCACCGCGACCGTCCGCCTGACCGCGACGCTCCCGGAGGGGACGCGCGGGGGCGACGGCACGGCATACGCGAAGGCCGACTTCTCCGCGTCCGGGACCGTCATCACCTTCCGCGGCTTCCTGGCCGCCTACGAGGAGGGGCGCGACGAGGGCCGCTACCGCGAGCAGGACGGGATGGGCACCCGGCTGCCCAGGCTGTCCGAGGGCGTGGCGCTGGAGACGCTGCGCGCCGAGGCCGAGGGCCACCAGACGGTGCCGCCGGCGCGCTACACCGAGGCGACGCTGGTCAAGGCGCTCGAGGAGAAGGGGATCGGCCGCCCGTCGACCTACGCCTCGACGGTCGGGACGATCCAGGACCGC
>CAZONQ010000160.1:0-5860 GCA_964581125.1 uncultured Ornithinimicrobium sp. | reverse complement strand
GGCATGAGGACCGCGCCGAGCTTGATGATGCCGAGCATCGTGTCCCACAGCTCGATCTGATTGCCGAGCATGACGATGACGCTGTCCCCCTTGCGCACGCCCTGCTGCGCCAGGAACGCCGCGACCTGGTCCGAGCGCGTCGCGATCTGGTCGAAGGTCAGCGTCTGGTCCGAGCCGTCCTCCTCCACGACGATCAGCCCCGGCTGGTCGTTGCCGCGCGCGAACGCGTCGAACCAGTCGACCGCCCAGTTGAAGCGGTCCCCCACGTCGGGGTCGCGGAACTCGGCACGCGCGCGGTCCGGGTCGCCCTGGAGCGACAGAAGCTGGTCACGCGCTGCCCGGTATGCGGTGGTGGCGTCGGTGCTCATGCCCCTAGCCTGCCCCCAACCGCGCCGGACCGGTAGGGCAGGTCCGCGCACGACCGGTGGCCGTTCAGGCCGACGCCCGACGCGCCCCCGCCCACGCGGCGGCCGCCCCGACGAGGGAGACGGACTCCATACCCGGAAGGTCGTCGAGGGCGACCCACCGCACGTCGTCGGTGCTGCCGCCGACCTCGACCGTGAGCGTGCCGGCGGTGATGCGCGCGAGGTAGACGACCTGCAGGCCCTGGAGCGGGCGGCCCGGGCCCTGCAGGCGGTCCTCGCCGGCGATCCAGTGGTTGCGCACGCCGAGCAGCTCGCCCAGCTCGGCGGTGAAGCCGGTCTCCTCGAGCACCTCGCGCAGGCAGGTCTGCTCCGGGGACTCGGCGTGCTCCATGCCGCCGCCCGGCAGCGTCCAGCCGGCGACCTCCCTGCCGGTCGCCGACCACGCCCGCCAGTGCGTCAGCAGGACGCGCCCCTCCTGCTCGATCCACGCGTAGCAGCCCACCCTGGTGTCGTAGTCCACCGGCCCAGGGTAGGCGCCCCGGACGCCCAGCCGCGTCGGCGACACTGGGACGGTGAGCAGGAGCGAGGGCAGGGCCGGGTGCAGCACCGTGCTCGGCACGCTCGTGGTCATCGGCGCCGTCATCGTCGGCACCGTGGCCGTGTCGCCGCAGCTCGACCTCGTCGACCTCTGGACCGTCACGCAGGTCGACCCGCACGACGGGGAGCCGGGGTCGGGCGGGGAGGGCTACTCGTTCATGGTGACCACGCCCTCCGGCGCGCCGGTCACGTGGGGATGCGGCGCCGAGATCGAGGTCGAGGTCAACCCGGACGGCGCGCCCGAGGGGTATGCGGACGCCCTCGCCTCGGCCTCCGCCCGCCTGGAGGAGGCGAGCGGCTTCCGCTTCGTCGTGACCAGGGAGACGACCGACAGGGAGTTCAGCGACCGGACGCGCGGGCCGGTGCTCGTGGGCTGGGCGGACGAGGAGGAGGTGCCCGGCCTGGCGGGGTCGGTGGCCGGGCTCGGCGGGGCGACCTACCTGACCGGGCCGGGCGGCGGCGGGCGGGCCGTCGGCGGCTCGGTCGTGGTCGACACCGAGGACGGCAGCTGGCTCGGCCTCGGCGGGATCGACCTCGAGCCGCTGCTCGTCCACGAGCTGGCGCACGTGCTGGGCCTCGGCCACACCGACGACCCGACGCAGCTCATGGCGGCGGAGAACTCCGGCCAGTCCGAGCTCGGCGAGGGCGACCTGGCGGGGCTCGCCGCGCTGCGCGACGCGGCGTGCGCCTGAGGGGCGTGGCCCCACCCTCGACCTCGCCCGACCCGGCCCGACCTCGCCCCCGCCGGACCTCGCCCTCCCGCCCAGACCTCGCCCCCCGCCAAACCTCGCCCCCGCCCGACCTCGCCCGACCCGGCCCGGCCTCGCCCCCCACCGGACCTGTGCACGCGAATCTGACTTATGTGGGTTATATCCCCCGCACAAGTCAGATTGGGGTGCACAGGTTGTGGGCGCCTAGGCTCTCCCGGTGGACCTCCCCGGGCTGAGCGACGAGCAGCGCGACCTCGTGCGCGGATGGCTGGGCGAGGTGGAGCTCGTCGCGGAGCACGGCTGGGGGCTGGTCGACACCGTGGTGCTGCAGGTCCGCTCGCAGGGGCGGGACCTGACGGTCAAGGCCGCCGGGCCGACCAACCACCACGTCGGTCGTGAGATCGACGCGCACGAGAGGTGGACCGGCCCGCTGCTCGACGAGGACCGTGCGCCGCGCCTCGTCCACGCCGACCGCGACGCCAACGTGCTCGTCGCCAGCTGGCTGCCGGGCGAGCTCGCGCAGGACGGGCCCGCCCAGCACGACCCGGAGGCGCACCGCCAGGCCGGCGAGCTCCTCGCCCGCCTCCACGGCCAGGCCGCGCACGTCGACGAGGGATGGGAGGCGGCCCAGCGCAGGAGGCTCCTCACGTGGCTGGGGCGGGCGCACCGCATACCGGAGGAGCAGGTGGCGCGCGTCCGCGAGCTGGTCGCCGGGTGGCCCGACGAGCCGGCGGTCGTGGTGCCGACGCACGGCGACTACCAGCCGCGCAACTGGCTGTGGGACGACGGGACGGTGCGGGTGATCGACTTCGGGCGGGCGGCGCTGCGTCCGGCCGCGACCGACCTGGGGCGGCTGGCGACGCGCGAGTGGGCGGGGAGGCCGGAGCTGGAGGCGGCCTTCCTGGAGGGCTACGGCGAGGACCCGCGCGAGGCCGGCGCGTGGTCGCGGATGCAGGTGGCCGAGGCGGTCGGGACCGCGGCGTGGGCCCACCAGGTGGGCGACGAGGCGTTCGAGGCGCAGGGCCTGCGGATTCTCACCGACGCGCTGGCTGGGTCCTGACCGCCGCCATCCAGGCGACGACGTCGTCCCACCACGGCGCGTCGGCGCCGATGAGCCCGAGGTGGTCGACACCCTCGAGCGTGCGCAGCTCCACCTCGTCGCCGGCCGCGCTGGCCGCCTCGACGTAGGTCTCGCTGTGCTCCAGCGGCACCCGCACGTCGGCGTCACCGTGGACGACGAGGACGGGGACGCCGACCGGCAGCTGCCCGAGCGGCGACCCGTCGCGCAGCAGGGCATCCTCCTCGCCGGGCGAGGCGGCGACCAGCTCCTCGACCGCGTCCTCGCCGAGGTGCTCGCGGCGGGTCCTGGGCAGGTCCGTGGCGGGCGCCAGCGCGACCACCCCGTCGACGCCGCGGTCGGCCGTGAGCAGCGCCAGCTGGCCGCCGACCGAGTGGCCGACGGTGACGACGGGCCCGGGCCAGCCGCGCCCGCGGGCCGTGGTGAGCGCGAGGTCGACGGCGGCGCTCGCGTCGTCGAGGATGGCCGGCCAGCTGCCGCCGGCCCCGACGCGGCGGTACTCCACGTTGACCACCGCCCAGCCCCGGCGCACCAGATCGGCCGCCATCGGCGCCATCAGCTCCCGGGTGAACCCCGCCCGCCAGTAGCCGCCGTGGACGAGCACCGCTACCCCGGCCGGCCCGTCGTCGCGCACGCCGGGGTCCGGCTCGTGCAGCTCGAGCACCTGGTCCGGGTGCACGCCATACCGGAGCACCTGAGTCATCCGACCAGTGTGCACGGCAAGATGGACCCATGCTCGGACAAGAGGTGTTCCTGCTCGACGCCGTGCGCACGCCGTTCGGCAAGCTGCGCGGCGGCCTGTCCCACGTGCGCACCGACGACCTGGCGGCGACGCCGCTGCGGGAGCTGATGGCGCGCCACCCGGGGCTGGACCCGGCGAGCGTCGAGGACGTCTACTACGGCAACACCAACGGCGCCGGGGAGGAGAACCGCAACGTGGCCCGGATGGCCGCGCTCCTCGCCGGCCTGCCCGTCACCGTGCCGGGCGCGACGACCAACCGGCTGTGCGCGTCGGGCTCGGAGGCGCTGGTCCAGGCGGCGCGCGCGGTCGCGGTCGGCGACGCCCGGCTCGTCGTCGCCGGCGGGGTGGAGGGCATGAGCCGGGCGCCCTACGTCCTGCCCAAGCCCGACGAGGCGCTCCCCCGACGGATGGAGCTGCACCAGACGACGGTCGGCTGGCGGATGGTCAACCCCGCCTTCCCCGACGAGTGGACGGCGTCGCTGGGCGCCAGCGCGGAGGCGGTCGCCGCCGCGCGCGGCATCGGCCGGGAGGAGATGGACGAGTGTGCCGTCCGCTCCCACCACCTCGTCCAGGCCGCCTTCGAGGCCGGGCACCACGACGGCTTCGTGGTGCCGCTGGAGGGCGTGGAGCGGGACGAGTCGCTGCGCCCGGAGGCCTCGATGCAGACCCTGGGAGCGCTGCGGCCGGCGTTCACCAAGGACGGCACGGTGACCGCAGGCAACTCCTCGCCGATCAACGACGGCGCGCTGGCCGCGCTGATCGGCACGGCCGAGGTGGCCGAGGAGCTGGGCGTGGAGCCGGTCGCTCGGATCGTCGGGTCCCGGACGGTCGCGCTGTCGCCCGAGCTCTTCGCCGTCGCCCCGGTGCCTGCCGTCCGGCAGCTGCTGGAGCGGACCGGGGTGGGCTTCGACGACGTGGACCTGTGGGAGGTCAACGAGGCCTTCGCGGCGATGGTCCTCTCGGTGCTGCACGACCTGCCCGAGCTCGACCCCTCCATCGTCAACGTCAACGGCGGCGCGATCGCGATCGGCCACCCGCTGGGTGCCAGCGCCCCGCGGGTCGTGGTGGACCTGGCGCGGGAGCTGAAGCGGCGCGGCGGTGGCATCGGTGTCGCGGCGGCGTGCATCGGGGTCGGCCAGGGGACGGCGGTCATGGTCGAGGTGCCGCGGGCTTGAGGTCGATACCCCCTTCTCTCGCCGAGGTGCGTGACAGACCGGATCCGCCGAGTACAGGGCGTCGGGCGAGGACCGTACCGGCCGGTTGCGCAGCCCGATGAACCGCTATCCCCAGTGGTCGACGGACGCTAGGCAGTGGCGCGCGCAAGGGGGTTCTCGTCGCGTTAGTGTTGGGGGCGCGACAATACAGGAAGGCTCTAGGTCCGATGAACTGGCGAATGAATCATGGCTGGCGATCCAAAGTTGCAGCCCGTATTGGACCACCTGTCGCACGGATCGGTTCACGTTTGCTGGCATGGGGTGACCCCCCACTCACCGAATCGGCGAACCGTCGACACGGGCGGGTCGAAACCGCTGAAGAGCGCAGTATCAGGCAATACGTCGAAGGCCAGAACCAAGAGGCGTGGGACGACCCCGTGGAGTCCGTCGAACTGGTGAAACGACATCGGGTGATGGGCCAGGCGCACGAAGTGTTCGATGTTCGCTGCAAACGCTCGCGTTGGTGGGTCATCACAAACATGACGAACCTCTACAGCCAGGAGGACTTCAAGACGGCGGACTATGCGTTCTCGTTTCATCTGGGACTGATGCTCCGACTGTGGGAGCGGGATCGCGTAACTGTTGACGATGATGCGCGAGAAGTCAGTGACCGCGCCTGGCGCAAGTATGAAGATGCTGTCGCAGCACTCGGTGAAGCAAATGACACCGAGGATTATCAAGCCGTGGGTGTGGTCCTAAGGGAGGCAATGCTCGCCCTCGTGAGCGATCAGGCTGCGGATCCATGGGTGAGCGACGTCGAGACTCCACCGCAGGTGGGCAACGTCAAGGGATGGCTTGAGATCTTCGCCACAAGGATGACCGTCAAGCGCCGACAACGAGCGTACCTACGAGCAGTGTGGGATAAAGCGTGGGACCTCGCGGTGCACCTGCAGCACGATTCCAATGCAGTACCGTGGGACGCTGAGATCGCAGTGAACGCTGTCAACCATGCGCTAGAAACCTTCATGTACATGAAGGTGCGCGACAGCCGTGAGGAAGCAGAGACCTGCCCCCGATGCGATTCTCGGCGATTCGGGCCCACCTCAGACTGGGACAACGAGCAACTGATGTCGTGGAAGGAGTGCTCGGCCTGTGGGTACGGGTAAGTCCCCCCGAGTGGTGTAAGTAGCCAGCTGGGCCCCGGGCCCGGGACC
>CAZONQ010000159.1:0-5929 GCA_964581125.1 uncultured Ornithinimicrobium sp. | reverse complement strand
ACGGCTGGATCCTGGACCCGGACCGCAAGAAGATGTCCAAGTCCAAGGGCAACGCGACCACGCCGATGGGCATGCTGGAGCAGCACGGCACCGACGCGGTCCGCTACTGGGCGGCCGCGGCGCGGCCGGGCGTGGACACGATCGACGACCCGGGCCAGGTCAAGGTCGGCCGCCGGCTGGCGATCAAGCTGCTCAACGCGAGCAGGTTCGCGCTCAGCTTCGGCGAGCTGCCCGCCGGTGACGACGGCACCCCGGCCGACGCGGCGAGCCTGGTCACCGAGCCGGTGGACCGCTCGATGCTGGCCGGGCTGGCCGCCGTCGTCGAGCGGGCGACCGCCTCCTACGAGGCCTTCGACTACTCGACCGCGCTCGACGTCACCGAGGCCTTCTTCTGGAGCTTCTGCGACGACTACCTCGAGCTGGTCAAGGAGCGCGCCTACGGCGGCCCCTTCTCCGACCAGGGCCCGGTGACCGACCCGACCCCGCAGACGCTCTCGGCCCGGGCGGCCCTGCGCCTGGCCCTGTCGGTCCAGCTGCGCCTGCTCGCCCCGGTCCTGGCCTTCGCGGCCGAGGAGGTGTGGAGCTGGTGGCACGAGGAGGGCTCCTCGGTGCACACCCAGCCCTGGCCCGCGGTCGAGGAGCTGGCCGTCGCGGCCGACGGTGCGGACGCGGCGCTGCTCGGCACGGTCGGCGAGGCGCTCAGCGGCCTGCGCAAGGCCAAGTCCGAGGCCAAGGTCAAGATGCGCACCGAGATCTCCGCCGCCGTCGTGGCCGGGCCCGCCGCCCGCGTCGAGCAGGTGCGCGCCGCGCTGGACGACCTCCGGGCGGCCGGCAAGGTCACCGGTGAGATCGCCTTCGAGGACGCCGACGACCTCGCCGTCCGCGACGTGGCGCTCGTGACGGAGCCGGCCGGCGCATAGGGTTGGCCCCATGCACAGGGGCACCCGGTCGACGGTCGTCGTCGCCGTCGTCACGACGGCGGTGCTCCTGCTGCTGCTCGTTTGGAGCGCCGGCAACGGCACCCCCCTGGTCAGCGCGCCCGAGGGCACGTGGGGCCCCCTGCCGAGCGCAGAGGACGCGCCCAGCCTGACGACGCAGGTCGAGACGGCCTCGCCGCAGGACGGCGAGGACGGCAGGGGTCCTGTCACCGACTGGTCCTTCACCTTCGCCATGGTGCTGTGGCTGCTGGTCGTCGTCACCACCGTCGCGCTCCTGGTCAGGTGGCTGGCCCGTCAGCGCGTCGAGGGCCTGGACCGCAAGGCCCTCGTCGAGGAGGAGGAGCTCGCGGCGCTGCTCGACGCGACGAGCGACGAGGTCCGCTACCAGGCGCTCTCCGAGGGCGATCCCCGCAACGCCGTCGTCGCCTGCTGGGTCGCGCTCGAGGACGCCGTGCACCGCTCCGGTCTGAAGCAGGACCGCTCGGAGACCGCGACCGAGCTCACCCGCCGGGTGCTGGGCCGCTGGGACGTCGACCAGCTGGCGATCACCACGCTGTCGGAGGCCTACCGCGAGGCCCGCTTCTCCCGGCACCCGGTCACCGAGGAGCAGCGCACCCTCGCGGTCGACGCCCTCGAGCGCATCCACGTCGACCTGCGCCGCCGTGCCGCGGCGCACGCCCGGCAGCCGGACCGGCCCGTCACGACCGAGGGACGGGCCCCGTGAGCGTCCTGCCCCGCCGCCGCGTCCGGCGTCGCACCGCCCTGCCGCTCCAGGGCCAGCCGCGCTCCCCCGGCCACCCCCGCGCCAGCGCCCTGCCCCTCGCCGTGCTCGTGCTCGTGGCCGGCGCCGTGGCCTTCTACGTCGGGTCGCTGCGCTACTCCCTGCCCGAGGCGGTCGCCGTCGTCCTGCTCGGCGCCGTCACCGTCGCGCTCGCGCCCTGGGTCATCGGCCTGACCGGCCGCTACGCCGAGCGCGCCTACTGGGTCTCCACCACCCGGCAGGAGGCGGCGCCGCCGGACGCCCTCGACTACCGCCTCGTCCGGCTGCGGCGGGACCTGCGCGACGCGGTCGAGCGCGACGACCGCACCGACGAGATCTACCCCGTGCTGCGCGAGCTCGCCGCCGAGCGCCTGCGCACCCACCACGGCGTCGACCTCGACACCGAGCCCGAGCGCGCCAGGGCCGTCGTCGACGCCCACCTGTGGCGCTACCTGACCGCCCCGCCCGTGGACACCCGCAAGCGCAGCCGCACCGCTCTGCGCACCGCCATCGAAGGGATCGAGAAGCTCTGATGACGCAGCCCCAGGACGCACCGACCTCCGCGCCGCCCCTGAGCCTGGAGGAGGTCTCGCGCCGCGCCGCCGAGGTCCTCGACCGGGTCGAACGGGCCGTCGTCGGCAAGCGCGAGTCCCTGACCCTCGTGCTCACCGCGATCCTGTCCGGCGGCCACGTCCTCCTCGAGGATCTCCCCGGCCTGGGCAAGACGCTCGCGGCCCGTTCCTTCGCCCAGACCCTCGGCCTGGACTTCACCCGCGCGCAGTTCACCCCCGACCTGCTGCCCTCGGACCTGACGGGGTCGTTCGTCTTCGACCAGAAGCAGGCCGAGTTCGTCTTCCGCCCCGGGCCGCTGTTCACCGGGCTCCTGCTCGCCGACGAGATCAACCGGACACCGCCCAAGACCCAGTCGGCGCTGCTGGAGGCCATGCAGGAGCACCAGGTCACGGTCGAGGGCCAGACCTTCGCGCTCCCGCAGCCCTTCCACGTGCTCGCCACCGCCAACCCGGTCGAGCACGAGGGCACCTACCCCCTGCCCGAGGCCCAGCTCGACCGCTTCCTCATGCGGGTGTCCTTCGGCTACCCCTCGCCCGAGGAGGAGTGGGACGTCCTGCGGCGCCGCCTCGGCCGGCAGCAGGAGGACCAGCACCTCGAGGCCGTCACCGACGCGGAGGGGCTGGCAGTCATGCAGCGCTCGGTCGAGACCGTCCCGGTGGAGGACGACATCTCCCGCTACTGCGTCGAGCTCGCCTCCGCGACCCGGCGCCACCGCGCGGTCATGGTCGGCGCCTCCCCGCGCGGCTCGCTCGCCCTCATGCTCACCGCGAGGGCGTATGCCGTGGTGCACGGCCGCGACTACGTCGCCCCCGAGGACGTCAAGGCCGTCGCCCACGCCGTCCTCGACCACCGGATCTCGATCAAGCCCGAGCTGTGGATGTCCGACACCGGCGGCGCCGCCGTCGTCGAGGCCGCGCTGGGGCAGGTGCCGGTGCCGGGCGCGCGCACGGGTGCCTCGACCGCGTCCACCCCACCGACCACCGTGGCGACGGACGCCTGAGCGCCGGCGCACGGCATACCTCCTCATGAGCAGTCCCTTCGACGACCGGTGGCGCCCCACCCCGGCCCTCGTGCGCGCGGTCGCGCTCGTCGTGCTGACGGTGCCGGTCGCGCTGCTGTGGCGCCGGCCCGACCTGCTCGTGCTCGCGGCCCCGTGCGCGGTGGTGCTCGCGTGGAGCGTCGTGACCCGGCCGAGGGCCGTGCCGCGACGGCGGTTCGCGCTGTCGCACGGGCAGGTGCGCGAGGGCGAGCAGGTGCTGGCGCTCGTCGACGTGGAGCCGGTCGAGGGCACCGACCTGGTGGCCACCGCGCTCTCCCCCGCGCCCTTCGTCGAGGGCGTGGCCGTCGAGAGGCACGCGCGGGTCGAGGACGCCGACGGGCTGCCGGTCCTGCACGCCAGCGCCGTCGCGGACGCCGACGGCCCGCTCGTGGGCGGGCTGCGGCGGCTGCTCGTCGGCGTGCGGGTGACGCGGTGGGGCGTGCGCCGCATCGGGCCGGCGCAGGTGGCCGCGGTGAGCCCGTGGGGCTCCTACCGGTGGGGGCCGCTGCGGCAGGAGCCGCTGGGCCTGCGGGTGCTGCCCCAGCCGACGGTCTTCGACTCCGACGCCCCCGCGCCGCGGCCCCGCGGCCTGGTCGGCGCGCACCGCTCGGCGCGGCCGGGCGACGGCACCGAGTTCGCGACGCTGCGGCCCTTCCAGGTGGGCGACCGGCTGCGGCGGATCCACTGGCCGCGGTCGACGCGCGGCGACGGCGAGCTCTACGTCACGTCGAGCTACGCCGACCAGGACACCCACGTCGCGCTGCTCGTCGACGCGCACTACGACCTCGGCCGCTCCGGCGGCGTGGAGGGCCGGGCCAGCTCGCTGGACCGCTCGGTGCGGGCGGCGGGCGCGATCGCCGAGCACTTCCTCCAGCAGGGCGACCGGGTGAGCCTGCGGGTGCTCTCGGCCCGCACCCCGCTCACCGTGCCGACCGGCACCGGCAGGCGCCACGGCGTGCGCATCCTCGACACGCTGTGCCGCGTCGTCCCGGGCGTCGTCGACCAGGTGGACCCGCGCCGCGTGCACCTCGGCCTGACCGGCGGGACCCTCGTCGTGATGATCTCGGCGCTCGTCTCCCCCGACGCGGTCATGCAGGCCGCGATGCTGGCCCGGCGCGGGCTGTCGGTCGTCATCGTCGACGCGCTCGTGGACCCGGCGGAGGGGACGGTCGTCGAGAGCACCGAGCGCGACGCCCTCGCCCGCGCCGCCTGGCGGATCAGGATGCTGGAGCGCGACCGCGAGATCCGGGCGGTGCAGGCGCAGGGCGTGCCCGTGGTGCCGTGGCTGGGGCCGGGCAGCCTCGACCTCGTGCTGCTGCAGCTCGGCCAGCGCGGGCGTGCGGGGAGGCTGTCGTCGTGAGGGACCTGTGGACCGACCTGCGCTCCGCCAGCCGCGGCCAGCTCCTCGTGCGGCTCGCCGCGCTCGCCGGGGCGCTGCTCTTCACCGTGGCCTTCGTGCTGGCCGGCGGGGGCGGGCCGGTGTCGTGGGTCGGCCTCGTGCTGCTCGGCCTGCTCGTGGTGGTGCAGCCGCACAACGTCGCCCCCGCGCTCTTCCTGGTCTTCGCGGTCGCGTCCTGGTGGGTCGGGGTGGACGAGCGCTGGCACTGGGCGCTGCTGCCCGCCGCGCTCGGCCTGCTGCTCGTGCACGTCGGCACGGCGCTCGCGGCGTCGGTGCCCGCCCAGGCACCGCTGCCGGCGTCGGTGCTGCGCCGCTGGTCGCTGCGCACCGGCCTGGTCGCTGCCGTCACGACCGGGGTATGGGGTGCCGCCGGCGTCCTCGTCGCCCTCGCCTCCGGGGCGGGCGGGGCGCTGCCGGGGATCGTGGGGCTGGCGCTCGCTGCGGCGTGCCTGGTGGTCTACCTGAGGGGCGCGGGCCGCACGTCCTGAGCGACCGCGCGGGTCAGGCGCTCTCCTTGCGCTGCTGACGCTTGCGCGGGGTGACGTCGCGGCGCACGATCGTGGGGTTGACGTTCTCCAGGACGACCTCGCGGGTGATGACGACCTTGGCGATCTCGTCGTCGGAGGGGACGTCGAACATCACCGGCAGCAGCACCTCCTCGAGGATGGCCCGCAGGCCGCGGGCTCCGGTGCCGCGCAGCAGGGCCTGGTCGGCGATCGCCTCGAGCGCCTCGTGGTCGAACTCCAGCTCCACGCCGTCGATCTCGAACATGCGCTTGTACTGCTTGACGAGGGCGTTGCGCGGCTCGGTGAGGATGTTGACGAGGGCGTCGCGGTCGAGCGGCGAGACGTTGGTGATGACGGGCAGGCGACCGATGAACTCGGGGATGAGGCCGAACTTCATCAGGTCCTCGGGCAGCACGTCGGCGAACTGCTCGTTGGCGTCCTTGGCCGAGCGCAGCTCGGCCCCGAAGCCCAGGCCCTGCTTGCCGGTGCGGGCCTCGATGATCTTCTCCATGCCGGCGAAGGCGCCGCCCACGATGAAGAGCACGTTGCCGGTGTCGATCTGGATGAACTCCTGGTGCGGGTGCTTGCGCCCGCCCTGCGGCGGGACCGAGGCCACCGTGCCCTCGAGGATCTTCAGCAGCGCCTGCTGCACGCCCTCGCCGGAGACGTCGCGGGTGATCGACGGGTTCTCGCTCTTGCGGGCGATCTTGTCGA
>CAZONQ010000158.1:0-5951 GCA_964581125.1 uncultured Ornithinimicrobium sp. | reverse complement strand
TGATGACCTGGTAGTCGGCGATGAGGACGAAGGTGTCGACGCCCTTGTCCTGCAGGGCCACCCGGTTGCGCAGGCTGCCGAAGTAGTGGCCCAGGTGCAGGTGCCCGGTCGGCCGGTCGCCGGTCAGCATCCGGAACTGGCCCGGGTCCGTCTCCAGGTCCTTCTCGATCTGCGCCGAGCGCGCGAGGCTGCGCGCCAGCGAGGCGTCGGAGGTGCTGTCGGCGAGGGCGTCGGAGCTGTCGTCCAGGGGTGCGTCGGAGGTCGTGGTCACGTCAGTGGATGCTACGGGACCGGCGCAGGTGCGCCTGGGGTCGCCGGAGCGGCGACCGCGGACTGTGATCCACATCTCAAGCACGTTCGGCACTGTTGAGGTATGTTGATCGCGTTCGCGCTCGAGGCTGCGCCAGCATGGTTGCCGGCATTGCGCTCAGCAAGTCCGTGACACAAAGGAAGAACATGACCTCTCAGCAGGGACACGGTCGTTCGACGACCCGTAGAACGCTGGTCAAGGGAGCCGCCTGGTCGGTGCCCGTTGCCGTCGTGGCGGGGAACGCTCCAGCGATGGCCAGCTCGCCCATCCCGCCGAACGGCCTGAACGGCTGGGTAGAGCTGAGCCGCAACTGCGGTCGCACCTACGAGTTCCAGATCGACGGCCGTGGCACCTTCACAGGCGGCGGGAACAACGACCGCGGCATCTGGACGTTCGTCCCCGATCCGAACGCAAACATCACCAACGCGTCGATCGTCTTCTTCTTCGACCGGCCTGATCTGTCGTTCGACAATCAGTCTGGTCTTGGCTGGAGCAACCTCGAGCGGGCACCGCAGCTGGACGGCACGAGCCCGAACTCCGGCTACTACGCCTACACCACGACCTACAACGGGTCGTGGACCTACGTCCCAGCGCACGAAGCGTGGGTGGCCGACTCAGACCCCTACTGGAGAAGCGACCTCGCTCCTTGGACCTGCTCCACCATATGCGCTTACGCTCGACGCAGCCTGACGGTCAACGGCGAGACGATTGCTTTCACGCGCGGTCCGGTTTGTGTCTGAACCGCACCTCGTCCGCGACCAACACCCGCTCGAACAGACCGTATGGAGTCGAACGAACATGACTGACAACACCACGTCCCAAGATGACGTCGACCCGGTGGCGACCGAGGAGGTCACCGACCCTGGCACACAGGAGGAGGCCGCTTCCGTAGAGGAGCCGGGCGAGCTCCAGCCTGTGGAGGGGTCCGCGGCGGGTGAGCAGGCCGACGCGGCCCAGGAGGACCCTGAGGGCGATCAGCCCAAGGCCGAGGGCATCACCTATACCGCTCAGATCTAGCCACAACCGGCCTGGATGATGCGCGTGACCGTCGCCGACCGCCGAGGGTGGCCCTGACGCCTAGCTAGACGGTGGACGACTACGGCCGGCGCGTCGCACGCCGTAGGACGGCCGGGCGCCTGACCCGATCAGTGGATGCGCGCGCGGGTTCGAGGGTATAGTCCCCGCTGTACTGCTCGTTGGCTCAGGGCCCCCGCCGGGTGATGCGCGTGGCACTGTGGCCGATCTCTCAGCGCGACGCGCCGTGTCAGGTTGCCATCGGCTTGACGTGGACGGGTCGCACGCTAGAGTGAGCCCCAGCGTTCGCGCTCCATGTCACTGTGATCAAGGGGAGTTTTGATGAGTACTCAGCAGACTGGGGGGCTGAAGCCGAGCCGTCGAACGCTGGTCAAGGGTGCCGCGTGGAGCGTGCCCGTCGTGGCCGTGGCGGGGGCAGCACCGGCGATGGCTGCTTCGTGCCTCCCGACCTTCACCCTCGCCCCCACGTCGGTCAAGTGCTGCTCGGGAAAGGTGAAGTCGTACAAGCTCGACATCATCGTCACCGACACGAGCGGTTGCGTCGCAGCTGGGGCGTCGATCTGCATCCAGTCGATCCTGCCTGACACGGGTGGTAACCCGACTGTTGAAGTGACGGAGTTTGTGCCGGACAACTGCACGCCAGAGGACGGTATGATCACGGCCTACCTCTACAACGTCAGCAACTGCACGGTGAACCTCGTGGTCGGATTCACTATCGACGATGGCCCGATCCAGTACGCTTACATGAAGGCGGACAACGTCACGAACAGCGTCGCGTGTCCGATCTATCCGCCGAGCATGCAGGAGTGAATAGCCCCACCAACGTCAGGGCCCGGTCCGTTTGGACCGGGCCCTCGCTCGTCTCCAGGGCCGCAATCATGCTGGCGCGTCAGGAGACTCACCGACGGCCACGCCGTCCCGTGAAAGGAGGACGAAGCCCCGTCCCGCGGGTATCGTCACGTAGGACTCGGGACCGTCCCCGACTCCTACGTGACGATACCCGCGGGAGGCCTCAGCTGAGCGCCTCGCGCCCGGCCGGCACCTCTCACCCCGCGCCGTGTCCGGCCCCTTGGGCACGATGCCGGTCGGGTTGATGTCCAGGTGCACCCCGAGGTAGTGCGCCCTGACGTGCTCGAGGTTCACCGTCGAGCCGAAGTCACCCGTCGACCACAGGTCACGCGCATGCGCGTGTAGCACCGACATCTCGGTCAGCTTGCTCCGGTTGCACTTGAAATGCCCGTGGTAGCCGCGTCCAAGCGCAGCAGCGTCGGCCACAGCCGGACGTCCGCGAGGGTGAATCCCTCCCCCCCGAGTAGCCGCTGCGCCGACAGGTGCTCCTCGAGCCGGCCCGGCGTCGGCCTCCTTCGCCAAACTCCCTGCATGCCGTCCCGTGAAGAGATGCCGGCGTCCCGCGATTATGGTCACGTAGGACTCGGGACCGTCCCCGACTCCTACGTGACGACTCCCACCGGACGCCTCAGCTGAGCGCCTCGCGCCCGGCCGGCACGTCCCACCCCGACGTGTCCGGCCCCTTGGGCACGATGCCGGTCGGGTTGATGTCGAGGTGCACCCCGTAGTAGTGCTCCTTGATGTGCTCGAAGTTCACCGTCGAGCCGAAGTCCCACGTCGACCACAGGTCACGCGCATAGGCCCACAGCACCGGCATCTCCGTCAGCTTGTTGCGGTTGCACTTGAAGTGGCCGTGGTAGGCCGCGTCGAAGCGCACCAGCGTCGGCCACAGCCGGACGTCGGCGAGGGTGAGTCGCTCCCCCACCAGGTAGCGCCGCGTCGACAGGTGCTCCTCGAGCCAGTCCAGCTGCGTCCAGAGCCGGTCGTACGCCGCCTCGTAGGCCTCCTGGCTCCCGGCGAACCCGCACCGGTAGACGCCGTTGTTGACCTCGGTGTAGTTGCGCCGCGAGATCTCCTCGATCTCGTCACGCAGCTCCACCGGCCACAGGTCCGGGGCGTCCTCGCGCTGGTAGTCGGTCCACTCGGTGACCAGGTCCTTGACGATCTGCTCGAAGTCGTTGGTCACCACCATCCCGGTCGTGGTGTCCACGACCGCCGGCACGGTGATGCCCGACTCCGGGTAGCCGTCCGGCCGCTTGTCGTAGGCGTCCTTGAGCTTCGGGATGCCCAGCACGGGGTCGACGCCGCCGGGATCGAGGTCGAAGGTCCAGCTGTCCGCGTCGTGCACCGGCCCGGCGACCGCCATCGACAGCACGTCCTCCAGCCCCAGCAGCTTGCGCGTCAGGATAGTGCGATGCGCCCACGGGCACGCCCGCGAGACGGCGAGCCGGTAGCGTCCGGGCTCCACGGCATACCCGTCCCTGCCGTCCCTGGTGATGCGCGTCTCGATGTAGCGAGCCTTGCGCTCGTACTCGCCGCCGCTGACGTACGATCCGTGCTCCTTCTCCTGGGTCATGCCTCATCCTCTCGTTGTCCATGCCGCCCGAGCCGGTCCAGCAGGAGCGCCTCGGCGGCGCAGACCCGCTCGAACTCGCCCAGGTGCAGGCTCTCGTTGGCCGCGTGCGCGCGGGTGTCGGGGTCCTCGACGCCAGTCACCAGGATCGCGGCCTGCGGGAACTTCTCGGCGAAGGCCGCC
Organism: uncultured Ornithinimicrobium sp.; assembly: GCA_964581125.1. Classification (GTDB taxonomy): domain Bacteria; phylum Actinomycetota; class Actinomycetes; order Actinomycetales; family Dermatophilaceae; genus Ornithinicoccus. The sequence continues at coordinate 2,001 of CAZONQ010000158.1, read as the reverse complement.
ACGAAGGGGATCGACCCGCCGACGCCGATGTCGACCGGCTCCACGCCGTCCCACGCGTCGCGGAAGGCGGCGCGTGCCGCGTCGTAGACCGGCCCCTGCGCGTCCGCGGCGAAGCCGCTGCCCTCGTCCTCGAGGTCGACGGTCACCCTGCACCCCCAGGGCGCGTTGCTCACCAGGTGCTCCTTGAGGGCGAGGTATGCCGTGCGCGGGGACTCGGCAGGGTGGATGCGCATCGAGAGCTTGGCCCGCCCGGTGGGCGTGAGCAGGTTCGCCGCCTTGTCCACGCTCGGGGCGTCGATGCCGATGACGGTCATGGAGGGCTTAGTCCACATGCGGGTCAGGAAGGAGCCGGTGCCGATCGGCGAGACGCCCTCGGCCAGGCCGGAGTCGGCGCGCAGGTCCTCCTCGGTGTAGTCCAGCTCGGCCGCCTCGGAGGTCATCAGCCCCGGCACGGCCACGTCGCCGGCGTCGTCGTGGAGGGTGGCGAGCAGCCGGCAGAGTGCGGTGAGCCCGTCCGGGACCGCGCCGCCGTAGAGCCCGGAGTGCACGCCGTGGTCCAGCGCGGTGACCTCGACGATGACGCGCACCATGCCGCGCAGGGTCGTCGTCAGGGCGGGGACGCCGATCTTCCAGTTGTGCGAGTCGGCCAGGACGATCGCGTCGCAGCGGAGCTTGTCGCCGTGCTTCTCCAGGATGCGCGGCAGGCTCTCCGAGCCGACCTCCTCCTCGCCCTCGACGAAGACGGTGACGCCGACCGGCGGCCGGCCGCCGTGGGCGCGCAGCGCCGCGACGTGGGCCATGACGCCGGCCTTGTCGTCGGCGACCCCGCGGCCGTAGAGCCGCTCCCCCACGAGCGTCGGCTCGAACGGGTCGGTGTCCCAGCCGACCTCGCCGGGCGGCTGCACGTCGTGGTGGGCGTAGAGCAGGACGGTCGGCGCACCCTCCGGCGCGGGCAGGTGGCCGATGACCGCGGGCCGTCCGCCCTCGCGCACGATCTCGACCTGCAGGCCCTCGGCCTGGAGCAGCTCGGCGACGGTGCGCGCGCTGTCCTCGACGTGCTGCTGGTCGAAGGAGGACAGCGACACCGACGGGATGCGCGAGAGCGCCTCCAGGTCGGCGCGCACGCCGGGCATGAGGTCGCGCACGCGGGCGGCGAGGTCGGCGCCGCTCTCGGCAGGGCTGGGCTGGGTCTGGTCGCTCACGGTCCCGACCTTAGTGCTCGGCCAGGGGCCCGGCAGCGGCCACCTACACTGGGGGCGTGCTTTTCGGGAAGAAGAACGAGCCGGCCGAGCTGACGGCCGCCAACTCCGCCGCGGCGGAGCCCCAGGTCGACCCCAAGCGTCCGCAGGGGAAGGGCCGGCCGACCCCGAAGCGCCGCGAGGCGGAGGCCGCCAACCGGCGCCCGCTCGTCCAGGACACCAAGGGCAAGTCGCCGGAGCAGAAGGCCAAGATCCGCGCCGAGCGCGCCCGTGCCCGCGAGGGCATGATGCGCGGCGAGGAGAAGTACCTCATGGAGCGCGACCGCGGCCCCGAGCGCCGCTTCCTGCGCGACGCGGTCGACGTCCGGTGGAACATCGGGGAGATCCTGCTCCCCGCCATGATCGTCATCCTGGCGATCTCGCTGCTGCCGTTCGACTGGACCCGCCAGCTCTTCCTGCTCGCCTACGCCGTGATGCTCTTCGGCATCCTCGACGCCTGGCTGCTCTGGCGCCGGACGCGGACCCGCTTCGTCGAGGCGTTCGGCAAGGAGCCGGGGCGTGGGTCGGCCTGGTACGTGATGCTGCGCTCGTTCCAGATGCGGATGTCGCGCGTGCCGCGCCCCGCCGTCGCGCGCGGCGACGCCCTCACCCGCCGCTGACCGACCGGGAGCGCGCTCTGCGCACACCCACCCCGACCGGGAGCGCGCTCCGCGCAGCCCCACCCCGACCGAGAGCGTGCTCTGCGGGTCAGTCCGCCGGGCTGAGGCTCATCGGCCCGTAGACGACCTCCTCGCCCCGCCGC
>CAZONQ010000157.1:0-6073 GCA_964581125.1 uncultured Ornithinimicrobium sp. | reverse complement strand
CAGAAGTTCCTCGAGGCGGTCGTCTGACCGCCGTCGCCCCGGGCTTCCCTCAGGCCTCGTCCCCCGCGGTGGCGGGCGCCGCCGGCAGCTCGAGCCTGAAGGTCGCGCCGCCGCCGGGCGTCGGCCGGTGGCGCACCGTGCCGCCGTGCCGGGCCACGATGCCGGCGACGATCGCCAGGCCCAGACCGGTGCCTCCGGAGGCGCGGCTGCGCGACTTGTCGGCGCGGTAGAAGCGCTCGAAGACGCGGTCGGCCGACCGCGGGTCCAGCCCCGGGCCGTGGTCGCGGACCTCGACGACGGTCGTCCCGTCGATCCTGCCCAGCGCCACCTCCACGGGCGTGTCCTCCGGGGTGTGGGTGAGGGCGTTGGCGAGCAGGTTGGTGAGGACCTGGCGCAGCGCGCCGTCCTCGCCGACCACGACCGGCGGGCTCCCGCGCTCGGAGCCGTCCAGGGTGAGCAGCCGGACCTGCCGCTGCGGCGCGCGGACCTGGGCGTCCTGCACCACGTCGCTGGCCAGGACGGTCAGGTCGACGCGCGTGGGCGACATCGGCACGTGCGAGTCGAGGCGCGTCAGGGTGAGCAGGTCCTCGACCAGCTTGGTCATGCGGGTGGCCTCGTCCTCGATCCGGCGCATCGCGCCCGCCACGTCGTCGGGGTCGACGGCGCCGACCCGGTAGAGCTCGGCGTAGCCCTTGACCGTGGCCAGCGGCGTCCGCAGCTCGTGGGAGGCGTCCGCGACGAAGTCCCGCACACGCTGCTCCGAGGCCTCGCGGGCCGCGAAGGACTGCTCGATCTGGGCGAGCATCCGGTTGATGGAGTCCGCGAGCGAGCCGACCTCGTCGCGGGCGGCCCGGGGCGGGACCCGCCGGGTCAGGTCGCCGTCGGCGATCGCCGCGGCGGTGTCCTCGATCCGGGTGAGCGGCCGGAAGGCGCGCCGCACGGCGAACCAGCCGAGCACCCATACCAGCACCAGCGTCGTCAGCCCGATGACCACGGTGAGGACGACGAGCTGGTGGACCGTCTTGTCCACCTGGGTGAGCGGGAGCGCCACCGCGATCGTCCCGCCGACGTGGCCGTCCGTGGTGGTGATGACGGCGGCGAGCACCCGCCAGGACCCGTTGCCGTCCTCACCCTCGACGGTGAAGGCCCGGCCCAGGCGCGGGTCGTCGACCTCGATGCGGTCCAGGTCGGGACGGCTGACCTCGAGCTGCTGGAAGACGAGGTCGCGCGCCGGGAGCGCCGGGTTGGCGTCGGTGAAGATGACGTAGTAGGGGTTGGGCGGCACGAAGACCTGCTGCTCGAGCGTGGCGTCCGTGCCCTGGATGATCTGGCTCACCGTGCGCTGCGCCAGCGGCGCGATGTAGGCCCGGAGGTCGTCGTCGGCCCGCTCGACGAGGTAGCCCCGGAGCATGGTGATCGTCGCCGTCGTCGTGAGCACGTAGGCGGCGAGCACGAGCAGGACCACGACGGTGACCAGCCGCCGGGTGAGCGACAGGTTGTGCAGCCGCTGGTAGATCCGGGCGCGCAGCCCGCCCGACGCCACGGGGCTCCTGGCTCAGTCGCGCGGGGCGCGGAGCACGTAGCCCACGCCGCGCTTGGTGTGGATCAGCGGCTCGCCGACGACGTCGATCTTGCGGCGCAGGTAGGAGATGTAGGACTCGACGATGTTCATCTCGCCGCGGAAGTCGTAGTCCCACACGTGGTCGAGGATCTGGCTCTTGGACAGCACGCGTCCGGGGTTGAGCATGAGGTAGCGCAGCAGCTTGAACTCGGTGGGGGAGACCTCGATGACCTTGCCGCCGCGGCGGACCTCGTGGCTGTCGTCGTCCAGCTCGAGGTCCGCGACGCGCAGCACGTGGTCGTCCTCCTCGTCGAGCACCCGGGTGCGCCGCAGCACGGCGCGGATGCGGGCCACGACCTCCTCGAGGCTGAACGGCTTGGTGACGTAGTCGTCGCCGCCGACCGTGAGCCCCTTGATCTTGTCGTCGAGGGAGTCGCGGGCGGTGAGGAAGAGGATCGGCATGTCCTGCCCGCTGTCGCGCAGCGTGCGGGTGATCTGGAAGCCGTCGATGTCCGGCAGCATGATGTCCAGGACGGCCAGGTCGATGTCGTGCCGGGCGGCGAGCTCGAGGGCGGTCCGGCCGTCGGGGGCGGCGTGCACCTCGAAGCCGGCGAACCTCAGGCTCGTGGTGAGCAGCTCGCGGATGTTGGTCTCGTCCTCGACCACCAGCAGGGTGGCCTCGGGTTCGGTGGCGGGGGTAGCCATGCACCCATCGTCCTCCCCTTCCCTGGGAGACTCCTGGGTGTCGGCTGAGGGGTATGGCGTGCGCCCGCCCGGGCGGTCAGCCCACCCGTCCCAGGTGGTTCAGCGCGAGCAGCAGGGCGGCGAGGCTCTCGGCGTCGCTGACCTCGCCGCGGGCGACCAGGCCCAGCACCTCGGCCACCGGCACCGGCCGCGCCTGCGAGATCCCCTCCCGGTGCTGCTCGCTCGCGGTGAGCGCGGCTGCGCCGCGGCCCGGGGCGGCCGAGAGCGAACGGGCGAGGAAGACCGTCCCGGGCGCACGGCATACCCCGTTGAGCGCGTCGATCGTGCCGAGCTCGGCCCAGTCCTGGGCGGCCAGGCCGACCTCCTCGGCCAGCTCGCGCCGCGCGGCGTCGAGGGGCGCGTCGCCCTCCTCGCAGCCGCCGGCCGGGACCTCGACCGACGGGCCCGTGGTGTGGCGGTCGACCGTGACCAGCCAGACGTGGTCGTCCTCGGTGAGGGCGACGACGAAGACGGCGGGCCGCTTGACCTCGACCACGCCGTAGATCCCCCGGGCCTGGTCGGGGCGCACGACGCGGTCCTCGCGGACCCGGATCCAGGGGTTGTCGTAGACGGTCTGCGACGACTCGACGGGCCAGGGCACGGAGCGGCTCCTAGGAGGTGGGGGAGGGGTCGAGGGTGTCGAGCTCCTCGGCGTCGACGATGCGGTAGGCGTAGCCCTGCTCGGCCAGGAAGCGCTGCCGGTGCGCGGCGAACTCCGCGTCGACCGTGTCGCGGGCCACCGTGGTGTAGAAGTGCGCGGTGCGGCCGTCGCCCTTGGGGCGCAGCACCCGGCCGAGGCGCTGGGCCTCCTCCTGCCGGGAGCCGAAGGTGCCGGACACCTGGATCGCCACCGAGGCCTCGGGCAGGTCGATCGAGAAGTTGGCGACCTTGCTCACGACGAGCAGGTCGATCTCGCCCTCGCGGAACTGCCGGAAGAGCTCCTGGCGCTGCCTGACCGTCGTCTCGCCGGTGATGAGCGGCGCGTCGAGGCTGTCGGCGAGCTGCTCGAGCTGGTCGAGGTACTGCCCGATGACGAGCGTCGGCTCGCCGCGGTGCCGCTCGACCAGCCGGCGCACGACGTCGTCCTTGGCGGGCGCGCACGCGGCGAAGCGGTAACGCTCGTCGGGCTCCGCCACGGCGTACGCCATCCGCATCGGCTCCGGGAGCGTGACACGGACCTCGACGCAGTCGGCGGGGGCGATCCAGCCCTGCGCCTCGATGTCCTTCCACGGGGCGTCGTAGCGCTTGGGTCCGATGAGGGAGAAGACGTCGGACTCGCGGCCGTCCTCGCGCACGAGGGTGGCGGTGAGTCCGAGCCGGCGGCGCGCCTGCAGGTCGGCGGTCATCCGGAAGATCGGGGCGGGCAGCAGGTGCACCTCGTCGTAGACGACCAGGCCCCAGTCGCGTGCGTCGAGCAGGTCGAGGTGCGGGTAGACGCCCTTGCGCCTGGTGGTGAGCACCTGGTAGGTCGCGATGGTGACCGGGCGGATCTCCTTGCGCGAGCCGGAGTACTCGCCGATCTCGTCCTCGGTCAGGCTCGTGCGGTGGAGCAGCTCGTCGCGCCACTGGCGGGCGCTGACCGTGTTGGTGACGAGGATGAGCGTCGTCGTGCCGGAGCGGGCCATCGCCCCCGCGCCGACGAGGGTCTTGCCGGCGCCGCAGGGCAGGACCACGACGCCCGAGCCGCCGTCCCAGAAGCCGTCGACCGCCTGCTGCTGGTAGGGGCGCAGCTGCCACGGTGCGACGCCGGCGTCCGGGTCGCCGCCGGTCTCCAGCGCGATCGGGTGCTTCTCGCCGTCGACGTAGCCGGCCAGGTCCTCCGCCGGCCAGCCGACCTTGAGCAGCTCCTGCTTGAGGTGGCCGCGCTCGCTGGCGTGCACCACGACGGTGTCGTCGTCGACGCGCTCGCCGACGAGCGGCTTGATCTTCTTGTGCCGGAGCACCTCGGCGAGCACGGCGCGGTCGGTCGTGCGCAGCACCAGCCGGGTGACCGGCAGCCCGGTCTCCGGGTCGTCCTGCCCGTCGACCGGCTCCTTGAGGAGGGTCAGCCGCCCGTAGCGGTCCATCGTCTCGGCGACGTCGACGAGCAGCGCCTGCGGCACGGGGTAGCGGCTGTGGGTGATGAGCGCGTGGACGACCTGCTCGGCGTCGTGGCCGGCGGCGCGGGCGTTCCACAGGCCCAGCGGGGTCACGCGGTAGGTGTGGATGTGCTCGGGGGCGCGCTCGAGCTCGGCGAAGGGCGCGATGTCGCGCCGCGCCGCCTCGGCGTGCGGGTGGTCGACCTCGAGCAGCAGGGTCTTGTCGGACTGGACGATCAGGGGGCCGTTCATCGTGGGGTCAACGGTATGCGGTGCTGCCGGCATTCCGGGCACGTCGCCCTGGGTGCGGGCCGGGTCGCACGCCGGTGAGGTTGGACACAGTTACGACACGCCGAGGAGGATGTGGGGGTGTGTCGGACGGGTGTTCTAGAGTGGAGGGAAGAGGTCGACCTCGAGGGGAGGTCGCCGTGAGGGTCCAGGGGCGGACATGGACGACGAGCAGCACGAGGTCAGGGACGCGCGGCGGGCGCGCGTGCTGGCCGAGGGGCTGGGTGCGGCGGGGGTGCCGGACCTGGCGACGCTGCGTGAGTTCGTCCCGGCCGAGTGGGTGTCGCGCACGTCGGTCGGGCTGGACGGTGTGCTCCGCACCAGCATGCCGACGGCCGGGACCCCGCTCCCCGACGAGGTGACCGGTGCGCTCGAGCCGATCGCTGCGGCGCTCGCCCGCCAGGAGATGGCCGGGGCCGAGGCCGTGACGGCGATCGAGGCGGCGCACCGGCTCGGCGCTCTCGCCGAGGCTGCGGAGCTGCACGCGGCACGGGAGCTGGCCGCGCGCACGGGCGAGGAGCAGCTGAAGCTCAAGGACGTCGCCGACCCGGCCGAGCTGTCGCGCACGGCGCGGGAGCGCTGGCGGGGCCGGTGCAAGACCCTGCCGGCCGTCGAGATCTCCGCGCTGACCGGCGCGGGGAGCGGCACCGCGAGGGAGCGGGTCGCGATCGCTCTGGCACCGGAGGTGTCCCGGCGGGCCGTCGACCAGGCGCTGACCGCGGGCATCGCCCGGATGGACCTGGTCGCCGCCTGGTGGCGCCGGTGTGCCCGGATGCCGCACGAGCAGGGCGACGCCGTGGCCAGGGCGCTGTTCGCCACCGACGCGCCGCCGGAGGAGGTCGCGGTGGAGCGGCTGACGCCCGAGGGCGAGGTGTCGACGGCGCCGTGGGCGAAGAAGGAGTTCTACCGGGCGCTGGAGCGCGAGGCGCTCGCCCAGGAGGGCACCGACCCGGAGGCCCAGGAGCGCGACCGCCAGGCCCGGCACGAGCGCCGGGACGCCTGGGCCGAGCTCGACGACGACGGCAGCGCACGGATGGTGGTGACCGGCGACGCCCTGTCGATCACCGCCGCGATGGAGCGGATCGCCGGGATGGCGGACAGGGCGCGCAAGGCGGGCGACCAGCGCACCGAGGCCCAGCTGCGCTCCGACCTGGCGCGGATGCTCCTCCTCCACGGAGTGCCGCGGCTGCCCGACCTCGGCGACGAGACTGCGCTGATCACCCCGCACGACGTCGAGAAGCTGGCGGACGTCCTGGCCGGTCTCCCGGCCCACGAGCTCCAGGTCGTCGTGCCCTGGGACGTGCTCACCGGCACGGCCGCGCTGCACGGGCCCGTCGTCAACCCCGCGCCCGGCCTCGGCGCCGACGGTGGTCCCGGTGTCGGTGACGACGGCGGTCCGACG
>CAZONQ010000156.1:0-6171 GCA_964581125.1 uncultured Ornithinimicrobium sp. | reverse complement strand
AGGACAGGCGGCCGGACCGTGCAGAGCGTGCGCTCGGTCGGGAAGGGTGTGCAGAACGCGCGCCCGGTCAGGACAGGCGGCCGGACCGTGCAGAGCGTGCGCTCGGTCGGGAAGGGTGTGCAGAGCGTGCGCCCGGTCGGGACGGGTGTGCAGAGCGTGCGCTCGGTCGGGCGGGAGGGGCTGTGCCTCAGACCCGCTTGAGCTCGGCGGAGACGTGCGACTGGAGGGCGTGGCCGGTCGCGGCCATGTCCATCACCCACATCATGTTGCCGCCCACGTAGCCGTAGAGGCGGTGGGCCGCGGAGTAGTCCTTGGCGTGCGGGCTGCGCATGACGCCGTCGGTCTGCAGCTCGACCTTGGCCGGGGACATCTCGCCGGCGTACATCTCCACGATGCCGGTCGGGTGGGCGAGGAGCAGCTCGACCTCCTTGCCGTCCTCCTGCGGCCGCCAGAAGCCGGTCTCCACGGCCGCGGGCCGCTCCTTGTTGCCGTCGGCGTCGAGCAGCCAGGCCCGGGAGGTCCATATCAGGAAGGGACGGCCGTCGTGGGTGACGTCCACCTCCTGGCCGAAGTGGCGCGACTCCATGGAGGGGTAGCCGACGACGCCGGCGCCGGCCCACGAGCCGATCATCCAGGCCAGGGGGGCGCACTGCGGGTGCATGGTGGGGTCGATCTCGATGGGCACGGACCCATCGTAGGGGCCGGGTCAGCCGCCCAGGGCCTCCCGGACGAAGACCAGCCCCACCAGGTAGGGGACGGCGCCGACGACGAGCACCGAGGCGACCGCCGCGACGAGCCGCGGGCGGGTCAGGGCGAGCGTGGGCAGCGGCGACATGACTGTGCGCACGGCGTGGCTCAGCGCACCGGCCAGGACGCCCACGAGCAGCCAGGTCGTCCAGGGCACCTGCATGACGAGCGCCACGACCACCGCGACGGCCCCGCCCGCGCCCATCGCCAGCGCGGTGAGCCACGGGTGCATCTCCGGGCGGCGCCCCAGCAGGTCGGTCAGCGCGGAGGCCGCCGCGGCCGCGACGGCGGCGACGACGAGGGCCCGGCCCTCCCCCGTGTGCGCCACGGGCACGAGGAGGGCGCCGCAGGCGACGAGCGCGAGGGCGAGCACCACCGAGCTGACCGACTCGGTGAGGCGCGGCCGCCCGTCGACCCGCACCAGCTGGTGGCCGAAGGCGACGATCATCGCGATGGACAGCGCCGCCGGCACCCACATCAGCCAGGGCGCCTCGTCGCGGGCGGCCACGGCCGCGACGATGGCCAGCGAGCCGAGGAGCACCACGACGAGCGAGCCGCGGGGCGCCGGGAGGCCGAGGGCCCCGGCCCACCCCCAGGCCAGGACCACGGCGCACGCGGCGACGGCGAAGGACAGCACGAGCGGGTGCGTCAGGACCGCCGCGGCCAGCACGACGGCCGTCACCAGCACGAATGCGGCCACATGGACCGCCGGCGACAGCCGCGGGAGCCGGGGGCGACCTGCTCGCGGCGGTGCGGACGACGGCACGGACATGGACCCATTATCCCCAGGACCAATATCCTGTGCCGGTGGCCGACCTGGTCCTGCTCACCCACCGCGCCCCGGTCGACGCCGCGGCGCCTGCGGTCGCGCCCGCGCTGGCCCTGCTCCCCCACCCGGTGCGGGTGCTCGGGCCGGACCTCGGCGCGCTGCTCGCCGAGGAGCCCGACCTCGTCGTCGTCGACGCCGTCACCGACCTGGCCGCGGCCCGCGTCCTGCTCCGCACCCTCGCTGCCGCCGGGACCGGCTGGCCCGTGCTCACCGTCCTCGACGTCGACGGGCTCTCCGTCGTCGACGGCCAGTGGCCCACGGACGACATCGTCGCCAGCTCGGCCGGCCCGGCCGAGCTCGCCGCCCGCGTCCGCCGCCTGCTCGCCCGAGGGGGCGCCGCGGCGGGTGCCGCGCGGGGCGAGCACACCGCATACCCCGAGGAGGAGGCCGGGGAGATCCGGGTCGCCGACGTGGTCGTGGACGAGGCCGCGTGGACGGTCCGGGCCGGCGGCACGCCGCTGGACCTGACGTTCAAGGAGTTCGAGCTGCTGCGCTACCTCGTGCAGCACCCCGGCCGGGTCGTCACCCGCGACCAGCTGCTGCAGGAGGTGTGGGGGCGGGACTACTACGGCGGCACGCGGACCGTGGACGTGCACGTCCGGCGGCTGCGGGCCAAGCTCGGGCCGGAGCGGGAGTCGCTCATCCACACGATCCGCGGGGTGGGCTACCGGTTCAGCGGGCCGCGCGGGGGCGGGGTCTGAACGACGTGCCAGACTAGGCCCATGCCTGGCCAGAGCCCCACCGTCGAGGAGCTGCCCGCCCTCCCGCCCCGTCTCTCCGGCGACGTGCTCGCCCTCGCGGTGCGCGCCGCGCAGCACGACGGCGTGCGGCCCCTGTCGGAGCAGACCGTGCTGCAGGCGCGCCGTCTGCCGGCCGAGGACTCCGTCCCCACCTCCACCCACCTCGTCGTGCTCGACCGGCCCGGGGAGCCGGGCGCGCGGGTGCTGGCCTACGGCCACGTCGACCACGCCGACCCCGAGGCTCCCGCCGGCGAGCTCGTCGTCGACCCCGAGCACCGCCGCCGGGGCATCGGCGGGATGCTCCTGGACCACGTCCTCGCGGGCTGGCCGACGGTGCGGCTGTGGGCCCACGGCGACCTGCAGGACGCCCGCCGCCTCTACACCTCGCGCCGCCTCCACGTGGTGCGCGAGCTGTGGCAGATGAGCCGGCCGCTCAACGGCGAGTGGGCCGAGCTGCCCGACCACGTCACGCTGCCCGAGGGCTTCGCGGTGCGCACCTTCCGCGTGGGGCAGGACGAGGAGGCGTGGCTCGCGGTCAACGCGCGGGCCTTCGCCCACCACCCGGAGCAGGGCCGCACCAGCCTGGCCGACCTGCGCGACCGCCAGCAGGAGCCGTGGTTCGACCCGCACGGCTTCCTCCTCGTCGAGGACCGCGAGCACCCCGACGCCGACGGCGACCCGAGGCTGGCCGCCTTCCACTGGACCAAGGTGGAGCCGCCGCAGGCCGGGGGCACGGTGACCGGCGAGGTCTACGTCGTCGGCGTGGACCCCGACTACCAGGGCCGCGGGCTCGGCCGCGCGGTGACGCTCCTCGGGCTCCAGCACCTGCGGGCCGTGGGCGCGGACGTCGCGACGCTCTACGTCGACGGCGACAACGCGGCCGCGATCGCCACCTACTCCCACCTCGGCTTCGAGCGGTCCGCCGTCGACGTCATGTATGCCGCAGGAGCCGGCCGCTCGTGAGCCGGCGCCTCGTGCGGGCGGCCGGGGTGGTGCCCTACCGCGTGCGGGACGGCAAGCTGCGCGTGGGCCTGGTGCACCGGCCGCACTACGACGACTGGTCCTGGCCCAAGGGCAAGCTCGACCCCGGCGAGGACTGGGCGCCCGCGGCGGTCCGCGAGACCCTCGAGGAGACGGGGCTGCGCGTCCGCCTCGGTGCCCCGCTGCCGGAGGCCCGCTACCTCAACAACGGGGGCAGCGGCGCGCTCAAGCAGGTGCGCTACTGGGTCGGCGAGGTCGTCGGCGGCGACGGCGACCTCGAGCACGAGGTGGACGAGGTCGCCTGGCTGGGGCCCAAGGAGGCCGCCCGCCGGCTCAGCTACCCGCGCGACCGGGAGCAGCTGGACGTGGTGAGCGGGCTGCATACCTCCGGGCGGTTGCAGACCTGGCCGCTGCTCGTGGTGCGGCACGCGCACGCCCGGTCCCGGGGCTCCTGGGACGGGCCGGACGCCCGGCGTCCGCTGTCCGCGGCCGGGCGGGAGCAGCTGCCCAGGATCGCGGCGCTGCTGGGGGCCTACGCCCCGGAGCGGGTGCTGTCGAGCCCGTCGACGCGGTGCGCCGAGACGGTGCGGCCCTTCGCCGAGGAGCACGGCGTGCGGCTCGTGACCAGGAAGGGCCTGTCGGAGGAGGGCTTCGAGGCCGACCCGGGCAAGGTCCGCAAGCACCTCCGGCGTCTCCTCGCCGCCGCCGAGCCGGCGGCCGTGTGCACCCACCGGCCGCTGCTGCCCGTGGTCCTCGAGGAGGTGTGGCGCCGCGCCGGCAAGGACGTCCCGCGGGGCACCCGGCACATGCTCCGGCGCCTGGTCGACGTGCCCATGGACAAGGGCGAGGTGCTCGCCTGCACGATGGTCGGCGCGGGCGACGACGCCCGGGTGGTGGCCGCGGAGCGCCACCGGCCGGCCGATCCCGACGACCCCGACGGGACGTGACGCGGGTCACGCCGCGTCGTGGAACAATGTCCCGGAGGTCCTCGTTGGACCTCACTGCGCGCCGGGCCGCGGCAGCCCCGGGCTCCAACACTCGCCGCTACGAGCGGCCACGCGCCGAGAGGCGCTCCCGGTCCGGCGCGCAACCATCCTCTGCGTATCCTGTCTGGCACCCGGGTCCCCACCCGGTCCCCATCACCGAGCCGAAGGATCCACGCACCGTGCCCTGGCGCCTCACGCCGCGCAGCCCCGCCTTCGCCGAGCCGCTGCACGCGCTGGCCACCACCTGCGCCGCCGCCGCCCACGCGCTCCGCGACGTCGTCGGGCTGCCCCCGGACGAGCGGACGGGACCGCTGCGCCGCCTGCAGGAGCTCGAGCGCGACGGCTCCGACCTGCGCCGCCGGCTGCTGGCGCTCGTCGACGACACCTTCGTCACCCCGATCGACCGGCGCGACCTCGTCGGGGTCGTCGCCGCCCTCCACCGCTGCCTCGACCGCACCGAGCTCGCCGGCGACCTCGTCGCCCGGACCGCCCTCCCCCAGGGTCCCGAGGCGCTCGTCGGCCACGTCGACGTGCTCGTCCTGCTGGGCGACCGGGTGGCGACCGACACCGGCCTGCTCCTGCGCCCGCAGGACAGCGGGGCGCTCACCGCGGAGATCCACCGCCTCGAGGCCGTCGCCGACCGCCGCTACCGCGAGGTCGTCACGCCGCTGCTCACCGGGCAGGCGCCCGACGCCCTCGCGCTCACGGTCGTGCTGGACCGGCTCGGGGGCGCCGTCGAGGGCTACGGCCGGCTCGCCGCCGTCCTCGAGGCCGCGGCCCGCACGGGGTTCTGAGGTCCGGGGGTATGGAGCTGGGCTGGCTCGGTCTCGTCGTCGCCCTGGCGCTGGCGTTCGCCGTGACCAACGGCGTCAAGGACACGGGCAACGCGATCGCGACCTCGGTCGCCAGCCGGGCCCTCACGCCGGTGGTGGCGGTGCGGACCGCGACGGTCGCCAACCTCGTCGGCGCGTTCCTGGGGCTGGGCATCGTGGAGGTCCTCAGCGACGACGTGGTGGCCCCGCCCTCCGGCGCCGACGGCCTGGTCGTGCTCGCCGCCGCCCTCGGCTCGGCGATCCTGTGGAACCTCCTCACCTGGTGGCAGGGCCTGCCGACCAGCTCCACGCACGCGATGATCGGCGGCCTCATCGGGGCCGCGGTCGTCGGGGGCGGGACCGTGCTCTGGGACCGGTTCACGCTGTCCGTCATCCTGCCGCTGCTCCTCTCGCCGGTCGTCGGGGCGCTGCTGGCCTACGCGGTGATGCACGCCGTCCTGCGCTGGTGCCGGGACCGCCGCCCGGACCGGGTGGACCGGGCCTTCCGGGTGCTGCAGACCGGCTCGGCTGCGACCCTGGCCCTCGGGCACGGCCTGCAGGACGCCCCGAAGGCGATGGCCTTCATGGTGCTGGCGCTCAACGCCGCGGGCCGGCACACCGGGGAGTCGGTGCCGTTCTGGGTGGCCGCCTCGGCCGCGGTGGCGCTGGCGGCGGGCACGGCGATGGGCGGCTGGCGGATCGTGCGCACGCTCGGCAAGGGTCTCGTCCGGGTCGATCCGCCGCGCGGGTTCGCCGCGGAGTCGACCGCGGCCGCCGTGCTCTACGTCGGGGGCCTCGGGTTCGCGATGCCGCTGTCGACCACCCACACCGTCGCGGCGGCGCTGACCGGCGTCGGCGTGGTGCGCGGCGGTCACGCGGTGCGCTGGCGGGTCTTCAACGACATCGTCGCCGCCTGGCTGCTGACCGTGCCGGCGACCGCCGTGGTCGCGGCGCTGCTGGCGTGGGGGCTCGGCGCGGCCGTCTAGCGCGTCCCTCGGGACCCGCTCCACGCCTGTGCGGGAACGGTGTGTCACATCCGTCGTCGCGGCGGCGGATGTGACACACCGTTCCCGCAC
>CAZONQ010000155.1:0-6192 GCA_964581125.1 uncultured Ornithinimicrobium sp. | reverse complement strand
CATGATCGGGCCGCGGCTGAAGGAACTGCGCACCTCTCGACAGATGTCGCTGCGCGAGCTCGGGAAGGCCACCGGCCTGTCGGCGACGCTGCTCAGCCAGATCGAGCGCGGGGTGACCGACCCGAGCCTGAAGACGCTGCGGCTGCTGGCCGACCACTTCGGGCAGTCCATCGCGATGCTCTTCCAGGGCCCGCCGAGCATGGACGCCGCGCACGTCACCCGGCCCGACGAGCGGATGACGATCGGCGCGGCCGACGGGCAGGTGCACTACCGGCGCGTCACCCACGGCAACGGCCAGCTCGAGGTGCTGCACGGCACGCTCGGCCCGGGGGAGGCCTCGAGCGAGGAGGCGTGGGGCCACGAGGCGGTGGAGTGCACCTACGTCCTCGGCGGCGAGCTGACGGTCGAGGTGGACGGGGAGAGCTTCGTCCTCGGCGCCGGGGAGGCGATCACGCTGTGCTCGCGCCGCCCGCACCGCTACGTCAACGCCGGCGAGCAGGCCACCGACTACCTCGTCTCGGTCACCCCGCCGACGCCCTAGCGGCGCCGGGGGCCCTCAGGCCACGCCCCGCTCGGCCGCGAGCCGGCGCAGCGACGCCGCCACCTCGTAGAGCGCGGCGACCATGCGCCCCCGGTCGCGGTAGCACCCGTGCACGATCCGGACGTGGCCGCGCCCCGACGGGCCGTAGGGCGTGCCGCTGTTGACCGACACGCGCGCGTCGGCGAGCAGGTGCGCCGCCACCTCGTCGCCGGTCCCGAGCGCGCTGACGTCGACCCACGACAGGTAGCCGCTCTCCACCGGGCTGACGTGCACGCCGGGCAGGTCGTGGAAGACCCGCGCCACGTCGTGCCGCCGTGCCTCGAAGTCCTGGTGGCGCTCGGCCATCGTCAGCTCGTCGCCGAGCGAGGCGACGGCCGCCGCCTGCGCCGAGGTGCTCGTCGCGCCCACGACGTTGACCGCCGACCCGTAGAGGGCGTCCATGAGGGCGTCCGGCCCCACGAGGTAGCCGACACGCAGGCCGCTGAGCCCGTGCCCCTTGGACAGCGAGAAGACGGTGAGCGTCCGCTCCCACATCCCCGGCAGCCCGGCGGGCGTGACCAGCTCGATCCCGTCGAAGACGAAGTCCTCGAAGGCCTGGTCGCAGACGACGACGAGGTCGTGCTCGACGACCAGGTCGCGCAGCGCCTCGAGCCGGTCGCGGCGCAGGACGGTGCCGGTGGGGTTGTTGGGGTGCGTGAGCAGGACCATCCGCGTCCGCGGGGTCAGCACCGCCCGCACCGCGTCGACGTCGAGCTGCCACCCGTCGTCCGGGTCGAGCGGCACGAGGACGGGCTCGGCACCGAGCAGCCGGCAGTTGACCGCGTTGGACGGATAGGACGGGTCCGGCACGACCACCTCGTCGCCAGGCTCGAGCAGCGCCGCCATCGCGAACCACAGCCCGGCGTCCGACCCCGGCGTGACGAGCACGTTGCGGCGCGGGTCGACGCGCAGCCCGTTGGTGCGCCACAGCTTGGCGGCCATCGCCTCGCGCGTGGCCAGCCGCCCGATCGGCAGCGTGTAGTGCGCCGTCCCCGGGGCCTCCAGGCTCTCGCGCAGCGCCTGCCGCACCGTCCGCGACAGCGCCGGGTCGGGGAACCACGGGTCCGCCCACGACAGGATCCGGCAGCCCTGCTCGCGCAGCCGCGCGACCCCGTCGCCGACGTCGGCCTTGGTCACCTCGGCGAAGAGGCCGCCCTGCATCCGGGCGAACCGGCTGTTGAGGTAGGTCGTGCGCCCGCCCGGCCCGGGTGAGGGCGGCGCCACGGAGGGGGTGTCGGTCGAGGTCATCGCACGCCTGCCCAGGCGGCGCGGCCCGTCGCGGCCGCGAGCACGTCTCGGGCGCCCATCCCTGCCTCCTGCCTCAGCTCCATCTCCCGCACGGTCGCGGTGGTGCCGTCGAGACCAGCGTACGGCGGCAGGCCCGAGCCCATCACGATCCGGACCCCCGCGTCGACCGCGCGCCGCGCCCGCACCGGTCGCGGCGGCCGCCGGTCAGGGGCTCTCACGCGCCCGCCCCGAGGACCTGCTCCAGCAGCGGCAGCGGGGGAGACCCGTGCGCCAGGAGCGCGTCGTGCACCCGCCCGAGCGGCCGGCCTGCGCCGAAGCGCTCGCGCAGGTGGTGGAAGAGGTCGCGGCCGAGGACGTAGGTCGAGGGGTAGGTGGGGTTGTCGTGCCGCGTGTAGCGGTCGACCTCGCCGGCGGCCATGTGACGGTCCATCCCGGTCCGCCCCATGAGCAGCCCGACCGCCTCCTCGTGGGTCAGCCGGCCCGTGTGCAGCCCCGTGTCGATGACGAGCCGCAGCGAGCGCCACAGCCGGTTGCGCAGCGCGAAGAGCGACTGCGGGCTCCGCCCGAAGACCTCCTCGCGCAGCAGGTCCTCGACGTAGAGCCCCCACCCCTCGACGAACAGCGGCGTGCGGAAGAACCGCAGGAACGACCCCTCGTCGGTGCCGAGCACGTGGTGCACCGCCTGCAGGTGGTGGCCCGGGTAGGTCTCGTGCCCGACGATCGAGCGGACGAAGGACGGGCAGTTGTCCCGCTCGTGCCCGGCGCGCCGCTCCGGCGTCGCGTCCGGGTCGACCGGCGTGATGAGGAAGCGGCTGACCAGCTCGCGCGCGTAGGGCGGCACGGTCCGCATCTCGCCCAGCGGCAGCCCCGCGCGGCGGAACTCCGGCAGCGGCTCGACCACGCAGTCCTGGCCGGCCGGGACGGTGAGCAGGTCGTGCTCGAGGGTGATCCGCAGCGTGTCGGCCGTCCCGTCGCGGTAGGCCGCGAGGAACTCCTCGCCGGGCGTGCGCTCGGCCTTGAGCTCCTCCACCTGCTCCTGCCACGTCCGCGCCGGGTCGAGCTCGGCCGCCAGCGCCGCGAGCGCCTCCTCGTCGGCGCGCACCGCGGCCCAGCCGTGCTCCCACACCTGGTCGACGGTCAGGTCCAGGCAGTGGTAGTCGCGCAGCAGCCCGGTGAAGACCTCCTCGCCGGCGGCCCAGTCGCCCCCGCCGGTCCCGGCGAGGGTCCGGCACCGGTCGACGAAGGCGTCGATGGTCGCCGCGAGCGCCGCGCGCCCCTCCGCCGCAGGGGTATGCAGCGACTCGGGCAGGTGCGCGTCCAGACCTGCGAGGTCCTGGGTGACGAGGCGGCGCAGGCCCTCCGCGGCGGGCACGGCCATCCGCGCCCAGAGGCGGGGGACCGCGGCGGGGGAGAGCTGCTCCATACCCGCGGAGAGGAAGGCGGAGGCGGAGGCGAGCAGGTCGAGGTAGGCCGCTGCGTAGCCGCCGTCGCCCAGCCGGCCGGGGTCGACGGCGGTGAGGGCGTCGCCGAGGACCTCGGCGTGCCAGTAGGGGGCGCGCTCCCACGGCCGGCCGACGCGCAGCTCGACGAGCCGCAGCGCGACCTCGGCCTGCACGCAGCGCTGCTCGAGCCACGCCACGCTCCCGGCCGGGGCGGTCGGCGCGGTCGCGGCCGCGACGAGCGTCGCCTCCAGCCCGGCGAGCGCCGCGGGGTCGGTCGACGGCAGCCGCAGCGTCGGCGCGCCGGTCGCGGGGTCGTCCGCCCCGACCGCCCGCGCGGTCACGGGGTCGGCGGCCACCAGGGCGGCGGCGAGGTCATGCACGGGCCATCTCCTCCAGGGTCGCTCGCAGGGGTCCCATGCCCATCGGCCCGAGGCGCAGCGCCTCGGTGTGGAAGGTGCGCTCGTCGAAGCGCCCGGTGGCGAGGGCGGCCTCGCGCGCCTCCTCCCACAGGCGCGCGCCGGTCGAGAAGGCCAGCGCCTGGCCGGGCCAGCCGAGGTAGCGGACCACCTCGAAGCGTGCGGTCTCCTCGTCGCACCCGGCGGCCTGCGTCAGCACCTCGACGCCGACGTGCTCGTCCCAGCGGGTCGCGGTCGTGAAGGCGTTGGCCGGGACGGGGCAGCCCAGGTGCAGGCCCAGGTCGACGACGATGCGGGCGGCGCGCCAGCGCTGGGCGAGCACGACGCCGAGCCGCTCGCCCGGGTCGTCGACGAGCCCCCACCCGTGCGCGCGGCCCTCGGTGTAGTGCGCCCAGCCCTCGGCGTAGCCGTGCACGTGGCACAGGTGGCGCTGCCACGGGTGCAGCGTGTCGGTCGCCGCGGTGACGACGTGCTGCAGGTGGTGGCCGGGCAGGCCCTCGTGGTGGACGGTGCTGACCTCGCGCCACACCGGCACGCGCCCGACGCCGGTCGGGGTCGACCAGACCACCCGGCCGGGGCGGGTGCCGGCGGCGTCCGGCGGGGAGTAGTAGATCGAGCCCGACCCCGGCGCGGCCAGGACCGCCTCGCACGGGCTGCCGGGCGGCACGTCGACGACGCGGCCGTCGAGGAGCTCGCGGGCGCGCTCCATCCGCCCCTCGACCCAGGCGACGAGGTCGGGCCCCACGGCGACCTGCCCGCCGGCGCGGGCGTCGAGCATCGACTCGGCCTCGGGGACGCTGCCGCAGCCGAGCTCGGCGGCGAGCGCCTCGCCGCGCGCGGTGAGCTCGGCGAGCAGGTCCCAGCCGTAGGCGTAGGTCTGCTCGAGGTCGACCGGCGTCCCGAGGAAGGCGCTGGACGTGGTCCGGTAGAGGTCGGCCCCCACCGCGTCGACCTCGCTCCCGCGGGCGGCGTGCACGTCGGTCAGCCAGGCGGCCAGCTCCCGGCACGCCCCGCGCGCCCCGTCCAGGACCTCGGGGGTATGGGGTGCGGCGCCCCCGGCGACGAGCGCACCCAGGCGGTCGTCCGCCTGGGGGTCGGCCCACCGGAGGAGCTGGGCGGCGAGCGTGCGGGACTGGCGGGCGGGCACGACATACCCGTCGGCCGCGGTGGCGTCGAGGCGCTCGCGGTAGGCGCGGAGCGCCGCGGGCACCGCGGCGAGGCCCTCGAGCACGGCGTCGGGGTCGCCGGCGGCGGACTCCAGGCCCGAGAGGACCTCGTGCGCGGGGGAGGCGAGCGGGGCGACGAGCCCGGGGAGGAAGCCGCTGTCGTGCAGGGCGAGGTCGCTGCCGAGGCGCTCGGACAGGGCGCGGCGCAGGACCTCCTCGGCGGGGGAGGAGGCCGGGGCGGCCGTGCGCAGGGCGTCCAGGGCGGTGCGGGCCAGGTCCGCGCGGGCCGCGACCTCGGCCGGCCCGGGGGCGGCCCAGAGCCGGTCGTCTCGGCGGCCGAGCGCCTGGGCCGCGCGCGGGTCGAGGCGGGCGAGCCCGTCGACGTAGGAGTCGGCCACCCGCGCGGGGCCGCCCGGCTCGGGGAGGTGCGTCACTCCCACGGCTGCTTCTCGGCGATCGTGATCTGCTCCAGTGGACGGCGGGCTGGACCGGGCGGCGGGTGCAGTCTAACTGCACGTCCACGGGTCCCCGCAACCGGTTCTCCGCGCCGTTGCTGGCCGACACGCCGCCTCTTGCATCTGGTAGCCGGGCGACCTAAGATCCCTATATCTAGTAGTTACAGCACTGTGGTTCGTCCACATGTTGTGCACAGGGGGTGGCCTGTACCCACACGTCATCCACAGCTCGTCCCCAGCCCGACCCACAGCCGAGGAGGCCGCGATGCACTGTCCGTTCTGCCGTCACACCGACTCGCGGGTCGTGGACAGCCGGGTCCAGGAGGAGGGCACGGTCATCCGCCGGCGCCGGCAGTGCCCCGAGTGCGGGCGCCGCTTCGGCACCGTGGAGACCGCGACCCTGTCGGTCATCAAGCGCTCCGGCGCGACCGAGCCCTTCAGCCGCGACAAGGTCATCACCGGCGCGCGCAAGGCGTGCCAGGGGCGACCGGTCACCGACGACCAGCTGCAGCTGCTGGCCCAGCAGGTGGAGGAGTCCATCCGGGCCATGGGGCAGGCCGAGGTCGACGCGCACGAGGTCGGCCTGGCGATCCTGGAGCCGCTGCGGCACCTGGACGAGGTGGCCTACCTGCGCTTCGCGAGCGTCTACCAGGCGTTCGACAACCTCGAGGACTTCGAGCAGGCGATCACGCTGCTGCGCAGCGAGCACGACGCCGCGTCCGTCGACGCCGGGTCTGTCGGTGCCGAGTGATGCACTGATCCCAGGCGACGAGGACACCCGACCACCAGCACCACATACCGACCAGATCACCCACACACCGAAGGAGAGCAGCTCATGACGGAGACGACCGGGGCGAAGCCACGGACCCGACGTGGCGGCAAGGG
>CAZONQ010000154.1:0-6209 GCA_964581125.1 uncultured Ornithinimicrobium sp. | reverse complement strand
CGCGCGCTCTGCACGCACCGACCGGGCGCGCGCTCTGCACGCCTCAGGTGAACTGCGCCTCGATCCGCCCGACCTCCTCGTCGGTGAGCCGCAGGTCGGCGGCCCGGGCGGAGTCGGCCACCGTCTCGGGCCGGGACGAGCCCGGGATCGGGACCACGTGGTCGCCGAGCGCCAGCTCCCAGGCCAGCACGACCTGCTGCGGGCTGACGTCGCGCTCCAGGCCGATCTCGGCGAAGACCGGGAAGCTGCTGGCGACCAGGCCCACGCGGCCCTCCCCGCCGAGCGGGCTGTAGGGCAGGAACGCCACGCCCAGCCGCCCGCACAGCTCGAGCTCCTCGCGGCTGCTGCGGAAGCGGGGTGAGAACTGGTTCTGCACGCTCGCCAGGCCGCCGGGGCCCAGGACCTCCGCCGCCAGCTCGATCTGCTCGGTGTTGACGTTGGACAGGCCGACCGCGCGGACGAGGCCCTCGTCGCGGAGCCGGCCGAGCGTGCGCACGACCTCGCCGAACGGCTGCCACAGGTCGGGCCGGTGCCACTGGTAGAGGTCGACGACGTCCCGCCCGAGCGCGCGCAGCGACGCCTCGAGCCGTCCCCGCAGGTAGGTCTCCGAGCCGTCGCGCCCCCACGTCTCCCCCGGGCCGCGCGTGATGCCGCCCTTGGTCGCGACCACGACGCGGGCGGTGTCGCCCGGGTAGGTGGCGAGCGCCTCGGCCACGAGCTCCTCGTTGTGGCCCATCGTGTCCCACGTCGGCGCGTAGATGTCGGCGGTGTCGATCAGCGTGATGCCCGCGTCGAGCGCCGCGTGCACGGTGGCCAGGGCGCGGTCCCGGTCGGGGATGGACCCGTAGGCCAGCGACAGCGGCATCGCGCCCAGCCCGATCGCGGAGACGGTGAACGGCCCGAGCGTGCGCGTCTGCATGGCTCTCAGGGTAGGCCGTGGAGGGTCACGGTCCTCACGCCTCTGTCGGACCGGACGCCCGGCTGACCGGCGATCGCCGGATCACCGAGACGCACCGCCCGGGCGTCGGGCGCGCGGAGGAGCGCGACGTCATACCTCCAGGGCACGCACGATGGGCACCCCGACGCGGTAGGGGATGTGCAGCCAGCTGGGCGCGTCGACGAGCGCGAAGTCGGCGCGCTGGCCGACCGCGATCCGGCCGACGTCGTCGCGGCGCAGCGCGGTGGCGGCGCCGACGGTCGCGGCGCGGAGCGCCTCGGCGGGGGTCATGCCCATCTCGCGCACGGCGAGCGCGATCATCAGCGGCATCGAGGAGGAGTAGCAGGTGCCCGGGTTGCAGTCGCTCGCGATCGCCACGGTCGCGCCCGCGTCGAGGAGGCGCCGCGCGTCGGGATAGGGCTGGCGGGTGGAGAACTCCACGCCCGGCAGGAGCGTGGCGACCGTCCCGCTCCCGGCGAGGGCGTCGACGTCCGCGTCGGAGAGGAAGGTGCAGTGGTCGACGCTGGCGGCGCCGAGCTCGACGGCGAGCCGGACGCCGGGGCCCTCGCTGAGCTGGTTGCCGTGGACGCGCAGCTCGAGGCCGGCGTCGCGGCCGGCCTCGAGGATCCGCCGCGACTCCTCGCCGTCGAAGGCGTGCGGGCTCGCCGGCTCGCAGAAGACGTCGATCCACCGCGCGTGCGGCGCGCACGCCTGGAGCATCTCGCCGCACACGAGGTCGACGTATGCCGTGCGGCCGCCCCCGTCCCGCCGCTCCGGGGGGACCACGTGGGCACCCAGGTAGGTGACCTCCGGCGTGACCTCCCTGGCGAGCCGGAGCGCGCGCACCTCGTCCTCGACGGTGAGGCCGTAGCCGCTCTTGACCTCGACCGTCGTCGTCCCCTGCGAGCGCATCTCCTGGACGCGCTGCTGCAGGAGCCGGCGCAGCTCGGCGTCGGAGGCCTCCCGGGTGGCGGCGACCGTGACCGCGATGCCGCCGCCGTCGTAGGGCGTGCCGGACATCCGCGCCGCGAACTCCGCCGAGCGGTCGCCGGCGAAGACGAGGTGGCTGTGCGAGTCGACGAGCCCGGGGACGACCGAGCGCCCCTCGAGGTCGATGGCCCAGTCGGCCTGCGGCGCGTCGGCCGCGGGGCCGAGCCACTGCACGGTCGGAGCGCTGTCCTCGCCCCCGCCGCCGATGACGACGGCGGCGTCGCGCAGGACGCCCAGACCCGCGTGCAGCGGGTCGTCGACGGCACCCTCGACGGTCTCGTCGCAGGTGACGAGCTCCTTGATGCCGGTGATGAGCATGCTCACGTCTCAGTCTTCCTTCCACAGGGGGGTGATCGCCTCGTGCAGCAGCCGGCCGACGTCGCCGAGCCGGTGGTGCCCGCCCTCGACGACGTGCTCCCCGTCGACGATCACGGTGTCGACGTCGGCGGCGGTGGCGCAGAGCAGGACCTGCGCGGGGTCGGCGCCGGCCGTGCGGACGCTGTCGTCGCGGACGGCGACGAGGTCGGCCCGGGCGCCGACCTCGATCCGGCCCGCGTCTGGCCAGCCGATGCTCTCGTGCGCGGTGGCGGCGTCGAGCAGCTCGGCGGGCGCGAGCCGGCCGCGCTCGAGGCTGGCGAGCCGCTCGTGCATCTCCAGCGCCCTGGCCTCCTCGACGAGGTCGACCACCGCGTGCTGGTCGGACCCGAGCGAGAGCCGGGCGCCGGCGTCGCGCAGGGCGACGGCGGGCCCGATCCCGTCGGCCAGGTCGCGCTCGGTCGTCGGGCAGAAGCAGGCCCACGCCCGGTGGCCGCCGAGCAGCGCGACGTCCTCGTCGGTGAGGTGGGTGGCGTGGACGGCGGACAGGTCGGGGCCGAGCACGCCCTCGTCCTCCAGCAGGCCGGTCGGCGTGCGGCCGTGGGCGGCGAGGCAGGCGTCGTTCTCGGCAGGTTGCTCGGAGAGGTGGATGTGCAGCGGCGTGCCGGAGCGGTTGACGCCGCGCGGCGGGACGAGCGGCACCGGCCCGGTGTAGGCGTCGCCCGCGCCGAAGCGCTCCGGCGGCCGCGGCCTGGCCCGCACCGCGTCGGCGACGACGGCGAGCTGGTCGCGCGGCACGGCGCGCACGGAGTGGATCGCCCCGCCGACGCGCACGTGCGCCGGGCCGCCGTCGAGGTGGTCGCGCAGGTCGTCGACGCGCAGCGCCCAGGTGTCGGCGTTGCCGTCGCCGAAGCGCAGCTGGGTCCCCTCCAGCGGCCGGTGGCCGTCGGGCCCGAGCCCGCCGGCGAGGTAGCACGTGTCGAGCAGCGTCAGCCGGACGCCCGCGTCGGCGGCCGCCTGCACGAGCGCGTGGCCCATCGTGTTGGGGTCCATGTAGCGCGCGCCGCCCGGCCCGTGGTGCAGGTAGTGGAACTCCCCCACCGCCGTGACCCCCGCGAGCGCCATCTCCGCGTAGGCCGCCCGCGCGAGGGTGAGGTAGGCGAGGGGGTCGAGGCGCGCCGCGACGGCATACATGCCCTCCCGCCAGGTCCAGAAGGTGCCGCCGCCCGCGTGGGTGCGCCCGCGCAGAGCCCGGTGGAAGGCGTGGCTGTGCGCGTTGGCGAGGCCGGGGAGCACGACGCCGGGCAGCCGCCGGTCGCCGGGCTGCGCGGGCGCGCCGGTCTCGACCGCGGTGAAGCGGCCGTCCGCGACGGTGAGCCGCACGTCGGTCGCGACGCCGGTCGGCAGGTGGGCGTATGCCGCGTGGAAGGTGGTCATCGACCCTCCTCGTCCGTGGTCGCCGGGCGGCCGAGCGCGTCGAGCCGGTCGACGACGTCCTCGACCGTGCCCTCGGAGGTGTCCAGGACGAGGTCGGCGCCGCGCAGGATGAGCGGCTCGTAGGCCTCGAGGTCGGCGTGGACCCGCTCGCGCTCGGACGGGTCGCTGCCGAAGGCGTTGGTCGTGCGGGTCGCGAGGCGCTGCTCGATGACCGGCCACGGCGCGGTGAGGGCGACGACGTGGTCGACGAGGGGATAGAGCTCCTGCTGCCCCTCGCCGGTCGCGGCGACGACGAGCGGGCGGTCGTGGCGGGGCTGGCGCAGGATGGCCTCGAGGTCGGCGAGGCGGAGGTCGGTGCGGTCGGGGTACTCGTCGACGAGGCCGTCGTCGTCGGCGTCCACGGTCCGCCAGCCCCGCTCGCGCAGCTGCTCGAGGACGGTCGACTTGCCGACGCCCGACATGCCGGTGAGCAGGACCTTGGTCATGCCTCCTCCTCGGGGCGGACGAGGTCGGCGACGCACGCGGCGAGCGCCCCGACGCCGGCGTGGCAGTCGTCGCGCTCGGCGAGCTCCTCGGGGCTGTGCGAGACGCCCGTCGGGTTGCGCACGAAGAGCATCGCGCTCGGGACCCCGGCGGTCGCGAGGATGCCGGCGTCGTGCCCGGCACCCGTGCCCAGCACCGGCACGGACAGCTCGTCGTCGGTCTGCAGCACGTGCCGCAGCCGGTCGCTGAGCCCGGCGTCGAAGCGGGTCGTCGGCGTCCAGCTCTCGCGCGTCACCGTCGCCCCGTGCTCCTGCCCGCGCGCCGCGAGCTCCTCCACCATCGCGACCACCTGGTCCTCGTCGGCGCCCCGCGCGTCGAGCCAGCCGGTGACGTGGGAGGGTATGGCGTTCACGCCGCCGGGCTCCACGCGCACCTTCCCGACGGTGGCCACGCAGCCGCGCTGGGTGGCGACGTGGCGGGCGCCGAGGACGAGGTCGGCGTAGCCGAGCATCGCGTCGCGGCGGTCGACGAGGCGGGTCGTGCCGGCGTGGTTGGCCTCGCCGGGGAAGTCGAAGCGCCAGCGGCCGTGCGGCCAGATGTCGCTGGCGACGCCGACGGGCGCGCCGATGTCGACCATCGCGCGGCCCTGCTCGACGTGCAGCTCGACGAACGCGCCGACGCGGGCGAGGGTCTCCCGGTCGGCTCCCAGGTGGTCCGGGTCGCGGCCGGCGGCGCGCAGGGCCTCGGCGTAGGTCGTGCTGTCGGCGTCGGTGAGCGCGAGCGCACGGTCGGCCGTCAGCTGGCCGGTGAGGACGCGCGAGCCGGCGCAGGCGATGCCGAAGCGGGCGCCCTCCTCGTCGACGAAGTTGACCACGGCGACCGGCACCTGCGGCCGCACGCCGGCGGCGCGGAGGTGGTCGACGGCGGCGAGCGCGGAGACGACGCCGAGCGGTCCGTCGAAGGCGCCGCCGTCCGGGACCGAGTCCAGGTGCGAGCCCATGACGACGCCCTTGCGACCCGCCGCGACGGCCTCGTCCACCGTCCCGGGGCCGTCCCACCACCACGCCCACTGGTTGCCGACGCGGTCGGTCGTCAGGTCCAGGCCCCGGCGGGCGCACTCGGCGGCGAACCACTCCCGCAGCGTGTGGTCCTCCGCGGTCCACGCGAACCGCCGGTAGCCCCCGCTGCCCACCCTGCCCACGGGCTCGATCTCGGCCCACATCTGGTCGAAGGCGGCGATGCTCGTGCTCCCGGCTGCAGTGCTCACGCCCACGACTCTAGGCAGTCCCGCCGGGGACGGGGGCGGCGGAGCGCGGGCGGACGTCTGTCATCCGAGACACAGACCGAGCGCACGCTCTGCACACCCCCACCCCGACCGAGCGCACGCTCTGCACACCCCCGACCGGGCGCACGCTCTGCACACCCCCGAGGCACACTCCATACCCGACCGGACGCACGCTCTGCACACCCCCACCCCGACCGGGCGCACGCTCTGCACGCCGCGGCGTCAGCGCTCCCCCGGCATCCCGACCAGCCGGTGGTCGGAGGGCAGCAGGTCGTCGACGTCCACGATGACCTTGCCGAGCGGAGCCAGGGACACGGGGATCATCTTGAGGTTGGCCAGCGCCAGGGGGAGGCCGATGATCGTCACCGCCTGGGCCGCGGCAGTCACGACATGGCCGATCGCCAGCCACAGCCCCGCGCAGAGGAACCACACCACGTTGCCCAGCATGGACATGGCCCCGCTGCGGGGCGACTCCACGATCGTCCTCCCGAAGGGCCACAGGGCGTAGACACCGATCCGGAAGGACGCGATGCCGAACGGGATCGTCACGACCAGGATGCAGGCGAGGACGCCGAAGAAGAAGTACGCCAGCGCAAGCCACAGCCCGCCGAGCACGAACCAGATGACGTTGAGCAGGAAGCGCATGCCACCAGTGTGGCCGACCCGGCCGTCGGGCGTGCAGACCGTGCGCTCGGTCGGGGATGTGTGCAGACCGTGCGCTCGGTCGGGGAAGTGTGCAGACCGCGCGCCCGGTCGGGGAAG
>CAZONQ010000153.1:0-6332 GCA_964581125.1 uncultured Ornithinimicrobium sp. | reverse complement strand
GCGTCAAGGAGATCTGGATCAACGAGCGGCAGACGGACCTCTACGGCTACTCCCGTGTCGGCTGACACCCGGCTGTCAGGTCGACGACGACCGGCGCGTGGTCGCTCGCGCCCTTGCCCTTGCGCTCCTCGCGGTCGATGAACGCGCCCTCGACCCGTCGTGCGAGAGCGGGGCTGCCGAGGCAGAAGTCGATCCGCATGCCCCTCCGCTTGGGGAACGCCAGACGCGTGTAGTCCCAGTAGGTGTAGGTCCCCGGCCCGGGCGTGTGCTCGCGCGTCACGTCGCTGAAGCCGGCGTCGACCACGCCCTGGAAGGCCGCGCGCTCCTGCGGCGAGGTGTGCGTCTTGCCCTCGTAGTACTCCACCGACCACACGTCCTCGTCCAGGGGCGCGATGTTCCAGTCGCCCATGAGCGCGACCGCCGCGTCCGGGTCCTGGTCCAGCCACGACGAGCCCGCGTCGCGCAGCGCGGCGAGCCAGTCCAGCTTGTAGAGCAGGTGCGGGTCCTCCAGCGCCCGCCCGTTGGGCACGTAGAGCGACCACACCCGCACCCCGCCGCAGGTCGCGCCGAGCGCCCGCGCCTCGGCGGCGACCGGATCGCCCCACCCCGGCTGCCCGGGGAAGCCGATCTCGACGTCCTCGATCCCGACCCGGCTCACGACGGCCACGCCGTTCCACTGGTTGTGACCGACGTGCGCCACCTGGTAGCCCGCCGCCTCGAACGGCAGCAGCGGGAACTGGTCGTCGCGGCACTTGGTCTCCTGCAGCGCCAGCACGTCGACGTCGTGCCGCTCGAGGAAGGCCACCGCCCGGTCGACGCGGGAGCGGATGCTGTTGCAGTTCCAGGTCGCGATGCGCACGCGCCTCAGACTAGGCCGCCGTGATCCTCCGGAGGGCCAGCAGGTATGCCGTGCGCACCGCCGGGCGGGCGAGCGCGGCCAGGCGGTCGGGCACCCTGGCGGCGCCGTAGGACTGGCGCCAGCTGACGCGGGTCCCGGCCGGGTCGGTCTCCAGCAGGACCTCGACCTCTCCCCGGAGCACCCGGCCGACCTTCTCGACCACGGCCCGGCGCGGCGGCTCCCAGACGCGCACGACCATGTGGTCGTCGAGGTGCAGCGGTCCGAACGCGGTGCGGCCGGTGAAGCGCGCGCCCGGACCGGGCAGGTCCCCGGTGACCGTCGTGAGCGGGACGGCGGCGGTGTGCCGGTCGAGGTCCCAGAGCCGGTCCCAGACCACGTCCGGCGGCGCCGCGACCGCGAGCTCGAGGGAGAACGTCGGTCGCGGCATGCCGCCAGCGTAGGGGTCAGGCCTTCTGCACCGTGATCGTCCAGCTGGCGTCGCCGGTGCGGTCGAAGTGCGTCACCGGGTAGCCGGCCTCGGCCGCCCACTGCGGGATCGAGTCGGTGGCCTGGGTGCAGTCGAAGTTGATGACCAGCTCGTCGCCGGCCGCGAGGCCGGCCATCGCCTGCTTGGCCTCGACGAGCGGGAACGGGCACACCTGGCCCTCGGTCTCCAGCACGTGCTTCATCGTGGGTCTCCTTTGTCCGAGCTCTCGAAGGGGAGGTGGGCGGTCAGCGCCCGGCCGGCGCGGCGGCCGGGACCGGCGCGGCGGACAGCGCGCCGGCCCGGCGGTGGGTGGTGATGAACAGCCGGGAGGCGAGGCCGACGCCGAGGAAGGTGAACAGCAGCGCCACCCACCCCTGATAGCTGAACTGCGCGGTCTGCACCATCGAGTTGCCGATCGTGCAGCCGCCGGCCAGCGAGGCGCCGATCCCCATGAGCGCGCCGCCGCCCAGGCTGTGCACGGTCGTGCGCGGGCCGGGCACGCGGATCTTGAACTCGCCGGACGCCCTCGCCGCGAGGTAGGAGCCGAGCAGGATGCCCAGGACGAGCATCACGCCCCAGTTCCACACCAGCGAGGCATCACCGGTGACCAGGAAGGTGGTCAGGTCGGCCGACGGCGTCGTGATGCCGAGGCCCGACTGCCGCCCGGCGGCGAAGCTCAGCGGGTAGGCCAGGACCGCGATCACCGCGATGACGAGCGCGGTGGCGAAGGGGTGCCAGGGCTTCTCCAGCAGCAGGTGCCGCAGCCCGGTCCACCGCGGGGGGAGCGTGGCGACCGGAGCCCGGGTGGGCCGACGCAGCTGGCGCCACGCGGCATACCCGACGCCCGCGCCGAGCAGGCCGACCAGCCACCACGGGCTGATGCCGAGGGTGTCGTGCAGGGTCTGCGCGGGGACGGTCTCGGAGCGCACGGCGTCGTTGACGGGCGTGAGCGCGCCGTTCTTCATCACGGCGGCGAAGAGGGCATACATCCCCAGCGCGAGCCAGGAGCCGACGAGACCCTCGCCGGCGCGGTAGTAGGTGCCGGTCGCGCACCCGCCGGCCAGCACGATGCCGATGCCGAAGAGCAGCGAGCCGACGACGACCGCGGTGAGCGCGACGTCCTTGGTCGGCAGGGTGAGCACCCCGGCCGACTGGAGGGCGAAGACGCCGGCGGCCTGGACGGCGATGACGATGAGGAAGGCGACGAGCCAGCGGCTCTGCCTGGCGATCCAGACGTCGCGCAGGGCGCCGGTGACGCAGAAGCGGCCGCGCTGCAGCACGAAGCCGAACGCGACGCCGAGGAGGAGTCCGGTGAGGACCATGGGCACAGCTCCTAGGGGAGGAGGGGACGCAGGGGCGTCCCACGTGGGGGAGAGGTATGGGGTGGTGCCGGGCGCGCGGGCGCGCGCCGGCCGGGTCTGCGGGCAGGGAGGGTGGGCGGCGACGGGGCTCAGCGCAGACAGAGCGCCGTCGCCTGGCGCATGTGGTCGACGTGGCGGCGCATGACGAGCATCAGCGCGGGCCCAGGCGTCAACATGTTGGGTATCCAATAACAGATGATGATGGATCGTCAAGTCGGACCGCCGGTGCGGCTGCGCCCTAGGCTGTCGACCATGGGTGTCGCACTGGTGACGGGGGCGTCGACCGGCCTGGGCCGGGAGTTCGCCGAGCAGCTCGCCGCGCGCGGGCACGACCTGGTGCTGGTCGCCCGGCACCGCGGACGGCTGGAGGAGGCCGCCTCGGCGCTGCGTGCCGCGCACGGGGTGGCGGTGGAGACGCTCGTCGCGGACCTGCGCGACCGTGCCGAGCAGCAGCGCGTGGCCGACCGCGTCGCGGACCCGGACCGGCCGGTGGACCTGCTGGTCAACAACGCCGGCTTCGGCTCGGGGCGCGGCTTCGTGCGCAACGACCTGGCCGAGGAGGAGGCCGCCGTCGACCTCATGGTCCGGGCGGTCATGGTGCTCAGCCACGCGGCGGCGGGAGCGATGCGGGCACGGGGACGCGGCGCCATCCTCAACGTCTCGTCGGTCGCCTCGTTCGCGGTGATGGGGCACTACTCGGCGATCAAGGCCTACGTCACGGTGCTCTCCGAGGCGCTCGCGACCGAGCTCGCGCCGCACGGCGTCACGGTCACGGCGGTCTGCCCGGGCTTCGTGCACACCGAGTTCCACCAGCGCGCCCAGATGGACATGTCCCGGCTGCCCGAGCCGCTGTGGCTCGACGCGCCCGCCGTGGTGCGCGAGGCGCTCGCGGCGGTGTCGGCCGGCAGGGTCGTGTCGGTGCCGTCGGCGACCTACAAGGGCCTCGTCGGCCTCATGAAGGTCCTCCCGCGCGCGATCACCCGCCGGGTCAGCGGGTCGCTGGCCACCCGGCGCCGCCCGCAGGACAGGAGCGCCTGAGCCGCCCGTTACCCTCGCTGCCATGACTGCCGCCCGCGACCGCCTGCTCGAGCTCGTCAAGGACAAGGCCGTGGTGCACGGCCGGGTCACGCTCTCCTCCGGCAAGGAGGCCGACTACTACGTCGACCTGCGCCGGATCACGCTCGACGGGGAGGCTGCGCCGCTCGTCGGCGACGTCATGCTGGACCTCGTCGCCGACCTCGAGATCGACGCCGTGGGCGGGCTCACCATGGGGGCCGACCCGGTGGCGACCGCCATGCTGCACGCCGCGCACCGGCGCGGGCTGCGGCTGGACGCCTTCGTCGTCCGCAAGGCCGAGAAGGCCCACGGCCTCCAGCGCCGCATCGAGGGCCCCGACGTCGAGGGCCGGCGCGTGCTCGTCGTCGAGGACACCTCCACGACCGGCGGCTCGCCCCTCACGGCCGTGCAGGCCTGCCGCGACGCGGGCGCCGAGGTGGTCGCGGTCGCCGTGATCGCCGACCGGGCCAGCGGTGCCGAGGAGAAGGTGCGCGCCGAGGGCGTCGACTACCGGGCCGCCTACTCCCTCGCCGACCTCGGGCTGGCCTGAGCGACTCCATACCCCCCCCGGGACCCAGACCCTGCGCGGACGCAGCAGGGCCCCCGCACCTTCCCCGGGTGCGGGGGCCCTGCCGGGCAAGGGGGGCGTCAGACGCCCGGGACCCGGCCGTACCAGAGGTCGGGGTCCTGCAGCATCGGGCCGTACATGACACCCGTGCTGGGGTTGCGCGCGTCGTAGACCATGCCGTTGCCGGCGTAGATGGCCACGTGGTACCACTTCTTGTAGAACACCAGGTCGCCGGGCTGCGGCTCGCTCACGGGCGTCACGAAGGTGCGCTGGTCCCGGACGGTGCGCGGGATGTTGATGCCGTTCTGCTGGTAGACCCACCACGTGTAGGCCGAGCAGTCGAAGGCGTTCGGCGGCGTCCCGTAGAGCTGGTAGGGGTAGCCGACGTACTGCGCCGCGGTCGCGATGAGCGCGTCGCGCAGCGGCGACGACGCGGGCGGGTCCGGGGTCGGCGGCGGGGCGGGCGCCGGCGCCGGGGCGGTCGAGGTGAGGACGCTCGGCGCCATGTACTGGTTGGACGAGATCTTCAGCCAGCCGTTGGTGCTCAGCGTGCCGCTCACCGCGGTCCCCTGGGTCTTGGTCCCGACCACCCGGTATGCCGTGGAGGGCCCCGAGCGCACGTTGGCCACCGGGACGCTCACCCAGCGGTCGACCGTCGTGGCGCCGCCACCGCCGCCGCCGTTGCTTCCGCCGTCGGGGTCGGTCGAGCTGAGGATGGTGCCGCTGATGAACTGGCCGTCGGCGATCTTGAGCCAGCCGTTGCTCGTCCAGGTGCCGCGGACCTCGGTCCCGTAGGTCCTGGTGCCGACGACCCGGTAGCCCAGGCCGGGGCCGGAGCGGACGTTGCCGACGGCGGGCGTGAGGTACTGGGTGACGGTCTCGGTGCCGCCGCCCGAGGAGCCGCCGCCGGGGTTGGTCGCGGTCAGCACGGAGGGAGCCATGTACTGCGTGTCGGAGATCTTCAGCCAGCCGTTGCTGCTGACGGTGCCGCGCACCCGGGTGCCCTCGGTCTTGGTGCCGACGACCGCGTAGGAGGTGGAGGGGCCGCGCCGCACGTTGGCCACCGGGACGCTCACCCAGCGGTCCACGGTCTGGGCCGTCGACGAGCCGCCGCCACCGGGGTTGGTCGAGGTGAGGATCGTGCCGCTGATGTAGCGCCCGTCGCCGACCTTGAGCCAGCCGTTCACCCACGTCCCCAGGACCTTCTGCCCACGCGTCATCGTGTCCACGACGCGGTAGCCCAGGCCGGGGCCGGAGCGGACGTTGCCGACCGCGACGTCGAGCCACATCGTCTCGGCGCTCGTGCTCGTGCCCGGCCGGGAGGAGCTGACCACGGAGGGCGCCATGTACTGGCTCGAGGAGATCTTGATCCAGCCGTTGGAGGTGACCGTCCCCTGCACCTTGGTCCCGAGGGTCTTGGTCCCCACGACCCGGTAGGACGTGCTCGGGCCGGACCGCACGTTGGCGACGTCGACGCTGACCCAGCGGGTGACGCCCTGGTCGACGGTCGGCAGCAGCCGGGTGGTCGGCAGCGCGGTCGACGCGGCCGGCGCGGCCGGCAGCGCGGGCGTCGTGGGGCGGAGCCCGAGCGGCGTGCGCGGCGCCTGCGGCTGCGGGGCGGCGTGGGCCGACGGTGCCAGGGTGAGGACCGGTGCCGTGGCGGCGGTGACGGCGATCAGCGTGCGGGACAGGCTGCGCGAGCGCGACATTGAGGCATCCATCAGGGTCGGGGACGGGACCGCTCGCAGGGGCGAGCCAGCAGCAGTGAATCCGGCTTTTCGGGTCCGGTCAACCCCTGCTGACCTGCGTGAGTACGTTTCACGCGGGAACGACAAGCATGTAATTATGTGATGTTGCTCACAGGCTCTCAGCAAGTTCGCAGGTCAGCGCGGATATCACACCGGTGTAACTCGCTGACCTGCGAGTTTGTGGTCATTTCACATCAGTTCCGCTCGTCACAGCCGACCCATGCGCCGCGGGGAGGGACGGGCGGGTGGGACCGGTGTGACGCGAGCGCGGGCC
>CAZONQ010000152.1:0-6364 GCA_964581125.1 uncultured Ornithinimicrobium sp. | reverse complement strand
GCCCCGGCGGGTGCAGACCGTGCGCCCGGTCGGGGTCGGGTGGGCATAGCGTGAGCCCATGAGCGAGCAGCGCGCCCTGGAGGCGGTGCAGGCCAGCGGCCTGGAGCACACCGTGACCCGGCACGGCCCGGTCCGCAGCCTGGCGGAGGCCGCCGCGGCGCGCGGGGTCGAGCCGCGCGACATCGTCAAGACGCTGGTGGTGCGGAGGGGTGACGGCGACTTCCTCTTCGTGCTGGTGCCCGGCGACCGGGAGATCGCCTGGCCCAAGCTCCGCGCCCTGCTCGGCGTGAGCCGGCTGTCGATGCCCGACGCGACGGTGGCCAGGGAGGCGACGGGCTACGAGCGCGGGACGATCACGCCGTTCGGGTCCACCACCGCCTGGCCGGTCGTCGCCGACGCCTCGCTGGTCGGCGAGCCGGGCCGCAGGGTCTCGCTCGGGGCCGGGGCGCACGGCGTCTCCGTCACCGTCGACGCCGAGGCCGCGCTCGCCCACTGGGACGCCACGGTCGCCGACGTCACCGAGCTCGCGACGTAGGCCTGCGCCACCCACCCGCCACCCCGGCGCCCGCTCGGTCACGCACCTCCACCAGGGCAGCTGCGCCGACCACGAGAGCCTCCGCCCCACCCTCCACCACCCTTGTGCAGGAACGGTGTGCCACATCCGTGCCTGCAGCGACGGATGTGGCACACCGTTCCGGCACATGCGTGCGACGAGCGGGCCGACGGAGAGGCGAGAGGCGTGGCGAGGACGGCCCCGCACGGCCACCCGCCCCCGCACGGTCACCCGGTCGCGCCCTTGCTCACCTCCGGCAGGGTGCGCGAGACGACCACCCCCACCAGCCCCAGCACCGCCAGGAAGGCCAGCGCCACGACCGCGCCCAGCACCGCGAGCCCCGCGGAGACGGCGCCGACGACCAGCAGGAGCACGCCCATCGCCGTGTTGGACACCGCGACATAGCTCGTGCGCCGCTCCTCGCCCGCCATGTCGACGACGTAGGTCTTGCGCGCGACCCGCACCGCGGTGTGCGCCAGCGACAGCAGCAGGAAGGTCGTCGGGTAGAGCCACCACTGCCCACGGGTGGCGGGCAGCAGGTGCAGCCCGAGGAAGACCAGCACGGCGACGCTGGCCACCGCCGCCGCCCAGCTCATCAGCCGCTGCGAGGAGCGGTCGGCGAGCCGCCCGAACCACCGCCCGCCGACGAGCGCCGCCACGCCCTGCGCGATGACGAAGGGCCCCAGCCCCTGCAGGCTGCTGTCCCCCTCCTGCGCCGCCAGCGCGACCACGAAGGGCGGCGACAGCGCGGACACGAGCAGCAGCCCCCGCGCCAGCACGAACCTCCGGAACGGCGCGTCGTCCCGCAGCAGCTCCCACGACGCCCGCACCCAGCCCTCGTCGTCGTGCACCACCTCGGCCTCCGGCTCGCGGACCCCGGCGAAGACCACCAGGGCCAGCACCCACGCCAGCGCCGCCGCGGCCAGCAGCCAGGCCAGCACGTGCGCCGAGACGTCGTCGCCGCCGAAGACCCGGATCGCCAGGCCGAGCGTCACCGCCGCCGCCCCGGACAGCGCCGTGGTGATCCCGCTGATCTGCCCCCGCTCCCCCTTGGGCACCGTCCGCCCGAGCACGTCCTTGCCGGCCAGCGAGTTCAGCGACCGCGCCAACGCGAAGAGGGCCAGCAGCACGACGACCGCCACGCCCGCCGCCCAGCCCTCGAGCACGGCGACGGCGAACGCCATACCTGCCGTCGCGAGCGCCTGACCGGCGGCGCCCCACAGCCAGAACCGACGACGCAGCCGCGCCCGCTGCAGCACCGGCGAGAACGCCGCCTGCGGCAGCATCGAGCCCGACTCGCGCACCGGCACGAGCAGCGCGAGCGTCGCCGACGGCGCGCCGACCGCCGCGAGCGCCCACGGCAGCACGGTCTTGGCGTTGACGACCTGGTCACCGGTCGACTGCAGTGCGGAGGCGGCCATCTGCACCAGCCCGTTGCGGCTGACGCGCCGCTGCTCCTCGCGGTCCTGGTCGGAGCGGTCCGCGCGCACCAGCCGCTGGTAGAGGCCCCGGGTGCCCGCCACGCGGCTCATGCTGCCACCCGCTCGGGGGTATGCCGTGCGCGTGCACCGGTGGTGAGCAGCACGCCGCCGACGACGAGCGCCGCGCCGAGCACCTGGACAACGGTCGGGGGCCGGCCGAGGAGCGCGGCCATGACCATGACGAAGACGGTGATGAGGTTCATCGACGTGCCCGCGGTGCCCGGGGAGACCTTCGGCACGGCGTGGTTCCAGCAGAGGTAGGCGCCGATCGAGGGGAAGACCACGATGAACGCCACCGCCCACCAGTTCGGCGCGTCGGGCGGCGCCTGCACCCCCGCGACCAGCGCGAAGGGCGTCAGCGCGACGGCCGCCAGCACGACCTGCAGCGCGGTGGCGCTCAGCGCGGGCAGCCCCAGCCGCTGGCTGCCGAGGGTGTAGGCCGACCACACCACGACCGCGACGAGCATGATGAGGTCGCCGCTGTTGAGGCGCAGCGCCAGCAGCACCGACAGGTCGCCGCGGGAGAGGACGAGCAGCACGCCGAGCAGGCCGAGCGCCACGCCCGCCCACGTCCGCCGCCCCGCGCGGGCCTGACCGACCAGCACGGCCATGACGACCATGACGGCAGGGTTGATCGCGTTGATGACCGACGAGCTGACCGCGGACGTGCGCTCCAGCGAGGCGTAGAGCAGCATCGGGTAGCCGGTCATCCCGACCACGCCGAGCACGAGCAGGGCCGGCCAGCGGCGAGCGACCGCGCGCCAGTCGGGACGCTCGACCAGGTGCGCCACGACGAGGAGCGGCAGCGCGGCCAGCACCCAGCGCAGCCAGGTCAGCGACAACGGGTCGACCGCGCGCACCGCCTGCTCGCCGACCGTGAAGTTGCCCGCCCAGAAGAGCGTCGCGAGCGCGAGCAGGAGGACGGGCGGCATAGGGGGGAGGGTATGCCGTGCCGCGCGCCTCCGCGCCCGGTGGGCTCTGGCCGCCTCGTTCTTGAGCAGTCGCTCAGGAAGTGCGCTAGCCTGGGCAGGAGCCACCCGAGGAGGAGCGATGACGACGGCAGCGGCGCGCAGGCCCAACCGGTCCGGCGCGGCCACGCGGGAGGCGCTCGTGGCCGCCGCGCGGCAGACGCTGGTCGAGGAGGGCTTCGCCCGGACCAGCGCCCGGTCGGTCGCGCGCCGGGCCGGGTGCTCGCAGGCCAGCCTCTTCTACCACTTCGAGGGCGTCCCGGAGCTGCTGCTCGCGGTGCTCGACGAGGTGAGCGACCGGCGGATGGCGGCCTACCGCGACCCGCTCCTGGCGGCGCGGACGCCGGCGCAGCTCGCCCGCCTGGGCCGCACGATCGCCGCCGAGGACGTGCGCTCCGGCGACCTGCGGGTGCTCGTCGAGATCGTGGCCGGCGCCCAGGCCGTCCCCGACCTCAAGCCCCGCGTCGCCGAGCGGATCGGGCGCTGGGAGGAGCTGGTCGCGGAGGTGGCGGAGCGCTTCATACCTCGTCCGCTGCGCAGGACCCTCCGTCCGGCGGTGGTCGCCCACGCCGTGGTGGCGGGCTTCCTGGGCCTGGAGCTGCTGCGCGACCTGCGCGGCGACGGCGCCGGCACGGCGGACGTGCTCGCCGACCTCGAGCGGGTCGGGCGCGTCGTCGGTCCGATCACGGGGGCTGTGCGATGAGCCTGGAGCGTGGCGGGTTCGTCAGCTTCTGCTGCGCGCTGCTGGCGGGCGCGGTCATCACCTTCTTGGGCCTGTCGA
The DNA here is from genome assembly GCA_964581125.1 of uncultured Ornithinimicrobium sp. Classification (GTDB taxonomy): domain Bacteria; phylum Actinomycetota; class Actinomycetes; order Actinomycetales; family Dermatophilaceae; genus Ornithinicoccus. The sequence continues at coordinate 2,581 of CAZONQ010000152.1, read as the reverse complement.
TGCCCGCGGCCGGCCTGCCCGTGCTGCTGCTGGCGGCCGGGGTCGCGACCTGGTGGAGCTGGCGCACGGCCCTGCCCGGTCTGCTCGCGGGAGTCTCGCTGCCGCTGCTCTGGGTCGCCTGGCTCCACCGGCGCGGCCCGGGATGGGTGACCTACGAGACCGACACAGGCGGTGGCGGCTCCGAGCTGCTCGACCCCGTGCCCTGGCTGCTCGCCGGCGTCGGGCTGCTGATCCTCTCCGGCGCGCTCCTGCTCCTGGCCCGCCGGCGCAGGTCCCGGAGGGACCGCGTCAGCGCGCCAGGTCGGCCGGGCGGAAGCTGACGGGGAAGGGCGCCCCGGTCTCGAAGAGCTCGTCGCCCGACACGACCAGGCCTGACTCGTAGGTGCCGTCCACGAGGCGGAAGACCCGGATCGCGGGGTCGACCGGGTCGACCACCCAGTAGTGCTCGACGCCGAAGCGGGCGAGCACCTCGGGCTTGCGGACCAGGTCTGCGCCCCGGCTGGACGGGGAGAGGATCTCGACCACGAGCACGGGAGGGATGGCGATGACGTCCTCCGTGCGGAACGCCCGCGGCAGGACGAGAAGGTCCGGCTGGACCACGGTGCGCTCGTCCACCTGCACGTCCAGCGGGGCCGACAGCAGCCTCAGTGGCACGGGCAGCGCGCGGTCGAGGACCGAGAAGAGGGCACCGCTGACGACCTGGTGCTCGAAGCCCGGGCTCGGCGACACGATCAGCTCACCCTGGATGAGCTGGGCGGCCCACCCGTCGCCGTGGCGCTCGCGACAGGCGTTCAGGTCCTCGACCGTGTAGACGCCGACCTCGGTCATGCTGCTCATGTCTCTCATGCTGCCCCTCCTCGTCCATGTCGTCCAGCATGGACGAGGGGGGACGGCCACCTCAGACGTTGTCCACAGCTAGAACAGCCAGAGCGCCAGCGGGATCGTGATGACCAGGCTCAGCGCCACCCGGACGAACCAGATGACGAGCAGGCGCGGGATCGAGATCGGGATCTGGGTGCCCAGCAGGCTCGGCACCATCGCGGAGAAGAAGATCACCTGCGAGACGCAGACGACCGCGACGACGAACTTGACCGACATCGCCGACCCGGTCACCAGCGCCGCCGGCAGGAACATCTCCGAGACGCCGAGCGCGGCGGCCTTGGCCACGAGGAGCGGCTCGGGGATCTGCATGACCCAGGTGATCGGGTAGAAGAGATAGCCGAGCAGGTCGAACACCGGGGTGTACTCGGCGAGCACGAGCCCCAGCAGCCCCACCGACAGGATCGAGGGCAGGATCGCCATCGCCATCGCGACACCGTCCTTGAAGTTGGCCCAGATCGTCTGCGGGACGCCGGGGTCGTCGGCGACGGTGCCCTTCGCCGCGCGCCAGGCGGCGGCGAAGATGTTGCCCTCGTGGTCGACCTCCGGCTGCGGCGTGGCGCCGGGCGCATACTCGGCCGGCTCGTGGCGCAGCGGCCAGACCCGCACCGACACGGCTGTGACGAGGAAGGTGATGACCAGCGTCGACCAGAAGTAGAGGCTCCAGTGCTCCATGAGGTCCAGCGCGCCGGCCACGACGATCATGAACGTCGCCGACACCGTGGAGAAGCCGGTGGCGATGGTGAGCGCCTCGCGCCGGTTGTACTTCCCCTCGAGGTAGACCCGGTTGGTGATGAGCAGCGCGAGGGAGTAGGAGCCGACGAAGCTGGCGACGGCGTCCACCGCGGAGCGCCCGGGCGTCCGGAAGACGGGGACCATGAACTTGCGCACCATGACCCCGACCCACTCCATGAGCCCGTAGCCGACGAGCAGCGCCAGGAAGACCGCGCCGATCGGCACGAGCAGGCCCACCGGGATGACCAGCGCGTTGAGCAGGAAGGGCCCCATGTCGTCCTCGAAGAGCCAGGCCGGGCCGACCTCGAAGATGAGCAGGACGCCGACGAGCAGCCCGACGACGCGGAAGACCGAGAACACCGTCGTCGTGGTGTCGCGCCGCCACGTCTTCGTCACGAAGGGGTATGCAGCTCCGCCCGCCAGCAGCAGGAGGGCGTAGTAGGGCAGCACGGAGGGGACGTTCTCCCGCAGCCAGCTGACCATGTGGTCCAGCGGGATGGTGCTCCTCTCCCCGATCGTGACCGGCACGAAGAACATGAAGATGCCGACGGCGGAGAGCACGAAGAACTTCCACATCTGCGGCTCGCGGCCGCTCTGCGGCCCGCGGCCGGCGACCGCGTCGGCGACCGACCCGGCCGTGTGCTCCAGGCCGCGAGCGTCGTCGTCGTAGCCGTCGCTCATCCCGCGCCGCCCTCGCGCATCGGCACGCGCACGCTGCGCTCCTGCGCGACCTGCTCGGCCTCGGGGTAGCCGGCGTCGACGTGCCGGATGACGCCCATGCCCGGGTCGTTGGTGAGGACGCGCTCGAGCTTCTGGCGGGCCAGGTCGGTGCCGTCGGCCACGGACACCTGGCCGGCGTGCATCGAGCGGCCGATGCCGACGCCGCCGCCGTGGTGCAGCGACACCCAGGAGGCGCCGGAGGCGGTGTTGACCAGCGCGTTGAGCAGCGGCCAGTCGGCGATGGCGT
>CAZONQ010000151.1:0-6494 GCA_964581125.1 uncultured Ornithinimicrobium sp. | reverse complement strand
CGAACAGCTCCTCGACCTCACCCCCCACCACCACGCACCCGGCACCACCAGCACCAGCACCGGCGCCGACGGCACGACCAGCTGGGCCCAGCAGAACCACGACCGCCCCACCGACGAACCACCCCCCTTCTAGACCGGTGCCCCGACCCCGCTCACCGTGGCTTCGTGAAGGCCGCGAGGAACCGCCGCAGCAGCTCGGCGGACTGGTCCCTCGGCAGCGCCTCGATCAGCGCGAGCACCTGAGCCAGGTCGAGGTCGCCGCCGGTGCGGGCACTCTCGGCGAGAGCCTCAGGATCGGGGACGCCCGCCCCGACCCCTGCGGTCTCCGGCCCTCCTGCTCCGGTGCCCGTGGCCGGAACCGCTTCTCCTGCCGGCCCCGCTTCCCCTGCCGGCCCCGCATCTCCTGCCCGCCCCGCTTCCCCTGCCCGCCCCGCATCTCCCGCAGCCGACGCAGAGAGCCCGCGCACCTCGTCGGCCGCGTCGCGCAGCGCCTCGAGCAGCTCGTCGAGCACGTCCTCGGTGGCCGGCGTGATCGTCAGGTGCGTCGATCGCGGCAGGACGACCCCGTCGGTCTGCGCGATCGCGGGCTGGCCCTGCAGCACGAAGCCCCTGCGTCCGACGGCACCCGCCCAGGCGTGCGGGTCGACCCGTCGGTCCTGCGGCAGCCCCTCGTCGGTCGACGCCGCGAGCAGCGGACCGACCGGGGCGCCCACGACCCGCAGCCCCTCGGTGCCCTCGACCGCGTCCCGCACGGCGGCGGTCGCGCGGACGGTCCGGCGCGCCAGATCGACGTAACCCTCGGCACCCAGCGCCCCGACCACGGCCCAGGCAGCGGCCAGCGAGGTGGCCGACCGGGTGCCGAGCAGGGTCGGGTTGACCACGGGATAGCCGGGCCACGCGGTCAGGGCGAAGTATCTCGCCCGGTCCAGCTCGGCGTCGGCGAAGAGGAGGAGGGAGGCGCCCTTCGGGGCGAAGCCGTACTTGTGGAGGTCCGCGCTCACGCTCGTGACCCCCCGGACAGCGAAGTCCCACGCGGGCACGGGTCCTCCGCCGGCCGCCTCCCACCACGGCAGGACGAGGCCGCCGATGCACGCGTCGACGTGGCACGGCACGCCACGGTCCGCCGCCGCCCCGGCGACCTGGGCGACCGGGTCCACGACCCCGTGCGGGTAGGACGGCGCCGACACGACCACGAGCGCGACGTCCTCGTGGTCGAGCGCCTCGACCATCGCTGCCGCCGGCGGGAGCCCGGTCCCCGGATCGACGGGCACGACGACGGGCGCGAGGCCGAAGAGGTGGGCGGCCTTGTGGAAGGCCGCGTGCGCCGACGAGGGCAGCACCATGCGGGGCCGACCGGGGGCGCGACCCGCGCCCGCCGCTCGTCGCCGCCGCCACAGCTCCCGCGCCGCGAGCACCGCCAGCAGGCAGCTCTCCGTGCCGCCTGAGGTGACCGACCCGGTGACCTCCGGCCCGTGCAGCATCTCCCGCGCGAAGGCCACGAGGTCGCCCTCGAGCAGCGCCACGGACGGGAACGTCGTCGGGTCGAGCCCGTTGACCCACAGCATCCGCCGCGCCGCCTCCTCGGCCAGACCGTCCAGGTCGCGGCGCCCGCTGTCGTAGACGTAGGAGAGCACCCGCCCGCCGTGGGTGGGCGCGTCGTGCTCGCGGTATGCCGTCAGCCGGCCGAGCAGCTCGGCCTCCGCGGGGTGCTGGTCGGGTCGGGTCACGGGGCCACCTCCGGCTCCTGGTAGCGGCGCAGCAGGACGAGACTGGCGAGGACGAGCAGGGCGGGCACGGCCGAGAACGCGAGGACGATCGCCGTCTGCGCGGAGGCGGGCTGCGCCGCCGTCTGCCCCGCGCCGCTGGAGACGAACCCGCCCGCCGCGAGCATGAGCAGCACGACCACCGGCCCGGACGCCAGCCCGGCCGTCTCGCCGGCGGTCCACAGCCCGCTCATCGCCCCGCCCCGCTCCCGGCCGGCCCGCGCGATGACGTCGGGCAGCATCGCGAGCGGGAAGAGCTGCATGCCGGCATAGGCGACCCCGGCGACCGCGACGCACGCGTAGGCCCACCACGCGGGTGCGAACGGCACGGCCAGCAGCGCCAGCGCCGCGAGCACGAAGAGGCCCGACGCGGAGGCGAGCGAGCGCGCCTTGCCGTGGCGCGCGGCATACCAGGTCCACAGCGGCATGACCAGCAGCGCCGGCCCCACGAGCGCCACGAAGAGGAAGGTGAGCGCGGCCTGCGACCCGAGCGTGTAGGTGGCGACGTACTGCGCGGCGGCGAGCATGACGCCGGTCGCCACCGCCTGGAGGACGAAGACACCGAGGAGCACGCGGTATGCCGTGTGCTCGCGCAGGGCGCGCAGGCCCTCCCGGTAGCCGGTGGACGCCGCGGGCGCGGAGCCGCCGCCGTCCGGCAGCGCCCGCGGGCCCCGCACGCCGACCACGGTCGTGAGCATGCCGGCCAGCAGGACGGCCGCGACGACGACGCCCATGACGAGATAGCCGCGGTGGCCGCCGCCGGCAGCGTCGCGGACCGCCGGCCCGCCGGCGCCGACGAGGAGGATCGTCAGGGCGAGCGCGGCGATGCGCCAGCTCAGGAGCCGGGTCCGCTCGCGGTAGCCGTCGGTGAGGTCGGCGGGCAGCGCGATGTAGGGGACCTGGAAGAGGCTGAACGAGCTCGTGGCCAGCAGGAACGCCACGACCACCCAGAGCGCCGCGGCCTGCGGGCCCAGGGCCGCCGGGGCCGCGAACGTCGCGACGAAGCCCACCGGCAGGGTGAGCGCGCCGAGCGCCATGAGCCGCGTCCGGGTCGACCGGCGTCGGGCCTCGCGGTCCGACCACGCACCCACGGCCGGGTCGATCACCACGTCCCACACCTTGGGCACCACGACCACGACCGAGGCGAGCAGGGCCGGCACGGCCAGGGTGTCGGTGAGGTAGTAGGCGAGCACCAGGCCCGGCAGCGTGCCGAACCCGCCCGTGCCGACGCTGCCCGCGGCGTAGCCGACGACCGCGCGGCGGGGGACCCGCGAGCCGCGCACCGGGATGCTCGTCATGGCGAGACCCTAGTGCTCCGCCGCGGCGGACCTCTCCCGGCGGCCGACGCGGCGCGAGATCTCCTCGGCGGCGAGCCGCACGTGACCGGCCAGCTGCTCGCGCTCCTCCGGCCCGAGGCGGTCGCTCTCGGCGGTGACCGCGACCGCCGCGACCGGGTGCCCGGAGTGGTCGAGGACCGCCGTGGCGACCGAGTCCATCCCGGGCGTGACGAACCCCTCCTCCACGGCATACCCGCGCGTGCGGGTCTGGGAGAGGAGCGGGCGCAGGGTCGAGAGCGACGTCGGCCCGACGCCGTGCCGCTGCACGAACGCGTCGACCGAGGGGAAGAGCGCGCGCACCTGGGCGGCCGGCAGCGCCGCGAGGATCGCCAGCCCGGTCGCGGTGAGGGACGCGGGCAGCCGCACCCCCACGTCGGAGACGAGCGAGGGCCGGCCGGCGACGCGCTCCTCGATGACGTAGACGACGTCGTTGCCGTGCAGCACCCCGAGGTGCGCGTTCTGGCCGGTGGTGTCCGCGAGGCGCGTCAGCACCGGTCGGGCGAGGCGCTGCAGCGGCGCGTGCCGGGTGTAGGCCGAGCCCAGCTCGAAGGCCGCGACCCCGAGCCCGTAGCGCCGCTCCTCCGGCAGGTGCAGCACGAAGCCGCGCCCGGTGAGCACCGAGAGCAGGTGGTAGGTCGTCGACCGGGGCAGTCCCAGCTCGCGCGCGATCCGCGCCGCCGGCAGCGGCGTCGCGTGCCGCGCCAGCAGCATGAGCACGTCGAGCGCGTGCGCCGCGGCGGGTGCGTTGACCATCCGGCCAGTATGCCGTCGCGCGTCAGAGCAGACCGGCGCGCTTGGCGGCCCGGCGGGCGGTGGCCGGCACGAGCACGACGAAGCGCTCGAGGACGACCTGCGTGCCGTCGTCGACCGTGGTCCCGGTGGGCGCGTGCTCGGCGAGCTCGCGACGGTTGCGCGCGCGCCAGTGCTCGAGGCTGTCCTCGCCCTCGCGGCGGGCGTGCGCCTCGTCGACCTCGCCGAACCGGACGACGTCGACGTGCGTGGTCCGGACGAGCGCGCGCGGCACGTGGTCGCCGTCGAGCACGATCGACAGGGCGCCCGGGGCCGGCAGCGCGAGGTCGAGGTCGGTCGTGACGAGGACGTCGCCGCCCCCGCCGGCCCCGCTGGCCCCTGCGTCGCCGGCCCCGGCGTCGCCCGGCCCCGGGTCGTCCGCCTCCTCCGAGGCCGCCCGGGCGCGGGCCTCCTCCTCGTAGTCCCACAGCGCCGTCGCCGTCGCCGTCTTGCGACCCTCGAGCACGAGCTCGAGCAGCCGGTCGGCCTCCTGGGGCGTGGTCCCGAACGACCAGGCCGGGGGCGGCAGGGTGTCGGCGGCGGTCGCACCGAGATACCCCGCGACGGGGTTGATGCCGCCGCGCAGCCGCGCGTCCGCCCAGAAGGCGCTGATCCGGGCCTCGTCCATGACGACCAACCTAGAGGGTGCGGGGGCGAGGGCCCGCACCGTGCGCCCGTCTCCGGCGTCGCGTCTGGCATCCGAGACGGATCGTGGCCCGACCGACCCTGCGACGCCCGGGCGGGGGTGTGGAGTAGTGCCATGACCCGTCTGCCCGGCACCGCCACCCCCACCGACGTCACCGTCGACGTCGGCCCGCTCAGCCACGAGGACGTCGTCGCCGTCGCCCGGCACGGCGCCCGCGTGACGATCTCCGACGCCGCGCTCGAGGCGATCGGCGCGACCCGTCGCATCATCGAGGGCCTGGCCAGCGACACCCAGCCGCACTACGGCATCTCGACCGGCTTCGGCGCGCTGGCGACCACGAGCATCCCGCCGGAGAAGCGCGCGCAGCTCCAGCGCTCCCTCGTCCGCAGCCACGCCGCCGGCTCGGGCCCGGAGGTCGAGCGGGAGGTCGTCCGCGCGACCATGCTCCTGCGCCTGTCCACCCTGGCGACCGGCCGCACCGGCGTGCGGGTGGAGACGGCGCAGGCCTACGCCGCGCTGCTCAACGCGGGCATCACCCCCGTCGTCCGCGAGCACGGCTCGCTCGGCTGCTCCGGCGACCTCGCGCCCCTCGCGCACTGCGCGCTCGCCGTCATGGGCGAGGGTATGGTGCGCGTCGGCCCCGCGGCCGGGTCGCCCGGGTGGGCGGAGGCTCCGGACCAGCCGGGCCAGGCGCACGGGGTCGTCGGGGAGCTGACCCCCGCCGCGGAGGCCCTGGCGGCCGCCGGGATCAGCCCGGTCGAGCTGGAGGAGAAGGAGGGCCTGGCCCTCATCAACGGCACCGACGGCATGCTGGGCATGCTCGTCCTGGCCCTGCACGACCTCGGCACCCTGCTCACCACCGCCGACGTGGCCGCGGCGATGAGCGTGGAGGGCCAGCTCGGCACCGACGACGTCTTCGCCGCCGACCTGCAGGCGCTGCGCCCCCACCCCGGCCAGGCCGCCTCCGCGGACAACCTCCGCGCCGTCATGGCCGGCAGCGCGATCCGCGAGAGCCACCGCACCGAGGCGTGCACCCGGGTCCAGGACGCCTACTCGCTGCGCTGCTCCCCGCAGGTCCACGGCTCGGCCCGCGACACCTGCGACCACGCCCGCGTCGTCGCCGGCCGCGAGCTGGCCGCGGCCGTGGACAACCCGGTCGTGACCCTCGACGGCCGGGTCGAGTCCAACGGCAACTTCCACGGCGCACCGGTGGCGCACGTGCTCGACTTCCTTGCCGTCGTGGCTGCGGACGTCGCGAGCATCTCCGAGCGCCGGACCGACCGCTTCCTCGACGTGGCCCGCAACCACGGCCTGCCGCCGTTCCTCGCCGACGACCCGGGCACCGACTCGGGCCTGATGATCGCGCAGTACACCCAGGCAGCCGTCGTCTCCGAGCTCAAGCGCCTGGCCACTCCCGCCAGCGTCGACTCGATCCCGTCCTCGGCGATGCAGGAGGACCACGTCTCGATGGGCTGGGGCGCCGCGCGCAAGCTGCGCCGCAGCGTGGAGGGCCTGGCCCGCGTGCTGGCCGTCGAGGTGCTCACGGCCGCCCGCGCGATCGACCTGCGCGCCCCGCTCGCGCCGGCGCCGGCCACGGGGGCCGTGGTCGCGCTGCTGCGCGGGGCCGGCGTCGGCGGCCCCGGCCCCGACCGCTGGCTCTCCCCGGAGGTCGAGACGACCGTCGACCTGGTCCGCGACGGCCGCGTCCGCGCCGCCGCCGAGGAGCACACCGGCCCGCTGAGCTGACCTGCCCACCCCGGCGCCGACCGCTGCCGCACCAGCGTGCAGAGCGTGCGCTCGGTCGATCCTCAGGTGACCGGGCGCACGGTCTGCACGCGTTGGGGTGTGGCCCGGTCCGGTCCTGGGGCGACCGGGCGCGCGGTCTGCACGCCTCGGGGTGTGGGCCGGTCCGGTCCTGGGGCGACCGGGCGCACGGTCTGCACGGGGCTGGTCAAGTGC
>CAZONQ010000150.1:5376-6520 GCA_964581125.1 uncultured Ornithinimicrobium sp. | reverse complement strand
CAGTAGCCCTTCATGATGTTCTCGCCGCGGATGCAGATCTCGCCGATCGCCTCGGGGTCGGAGGCGTCCACGTCGCCGCCGTCGGGCCCGGCCAGCTTCATCTCCACGCCGCGGATCGGGGTGCCGATCGACCCGGCCTTGCGCTCCCGGTCCGGGTGGTTGAAGGAGGCGACCGGGCTCGTCTCGGACAGGCCGTAGCCCTCGAGGATCGCCGCGCCGAAGGTCTCCTCGAAGCGGCGCATCACCTCCAGCGGGAGGCTCGCGCCGCCGGAGACCGCGAGGCGCAGGCTGGACAGGTCGGGCACCTGCTCGGCCTGCGCCGCGGCGGCGAGGAGGGCGCCGTACATCGTGGGCACGCCCTCGAAGACCGTGACGCGGTCGCGCTCGATCACCTCGAGCGCCTTGACCGGGTCGAAGCGCGGGACGAGGGTCAGCGCCGCCCCGGTGTCGACCGCGGTGTTGAGCCCGCACGTCATACCGAAGACGTGGAAGAGCGGCAGGCACCCCATGACCACGTCCGTCTCGTCGAGGTGGAGGAGCGTCTCGGTGGTGGTGAGCTGGTTGAGCTGCAGGTTGTCGTGCGTGAGCTCGGCGCCCTTGGGCCGGCCGGTCGTGCCGGAGGTGTAGAGGATGACGGCCGTGTCGCCGCCGTCGCGCTCGACGACCTCGGTGACCGGGTCGGTCGCGTCGGGGCCGTGGACCCAGGAGCTGAGCCCCTCCGGCCCGATCGCCATGAGCTGCACGCCGGCCGCCTCCGCCGCGGCCTGCGCCTCCTCGCCCGGCATGGCGACGAGCAGCTCGGCGCCGGAGTCCTCGAGGTAGAACTGGATCTCGCGGCGCCGGAAGAGCGGGTTCATCGGCACGACGACGGCGCCGAGGCGCAGCGCGGCGTAGTAGATGACCGGGAAGCTCGGCAGGTTGGGCAGCATGAGCGCGATCCGGTCGCCCTCGCCGATCCCCTGCGAGCGGAGCCAGCCGGCGAGCTGGCGCGCGGAGAACTCGAACTCCTCGTAGCTCAGCCGGAAGTCGTCGAGGATGATCGCCGGGCGGTCCGGGTGCTGCTCGGCGGTGCGGACGAGGTTGTGCGCGAGGTTGGTCATCGTCGACCTTTCGGGGGGAGGGTGTGCCTTGGCCTCATCCTTGG
>CAZONQ010000150.1:0-5276 GCA_964581125.1 uncultured Ornithinimicrobium sp. | reverse complement strand
GCGGGGCGCCGGGAAGGCTCAGCCGCGCTCGCGCCGCACGTCCCGCCACGCGTCGTACGTCGTCCAGGACGCCAGCACCAGCATGATGACCCCCGCCCAGCTGACGCCGGACCAGCCGGCCGACGGCTGCTCGACCACGCCGACGAAGGCCACGAGGAGCGCGAGCGGCACGAGCGAGGTCCTGAACCAGGCGGTCCGGCGCAGCCGTGCCGGACGGTCGGGCTGGAAGCGCGCGGCGTAGGCCGCGGGGTCGCCGAACTCCGCGGCCAGCCCGCGGCCCGACTCGGCGGCGTGCGCCTTGGCCTCACGGACGACGTCGCGCACCCTCGCCTCGTCCAGGTCCATCCGCAGGCGCAGGGTGCCGGCGAGGCGCCGCTCCCACTCCTCGTCGTCCAGCGGCCGCCCGGGTGCCCGACCCGGCCCCTCGGGAAGGAGGCGGTCGAGGAGGGCGGCGAGCACGCCATACCCGACGACGAGCGCTCCCCAGGCGAACGTGCTGGTGGTGGCGACGACGCGGTCCGCGCCCATGACGAGCCAGGTGAGGCCGGCGACGCCGACCAGGCCCACGGCACCGGCGGCGGCCACCGCCACCCACCGCGCCCGGCGCAGGAGGACGCGCTCCCACACCGCCAGGGCGAGCGTGCACATCAGGCCGGAGGCCAGCGGGAAGAGCACCCAGCCCCAGGTGTAGTCCGTCGTCAAGCCGTCCTTGACCAGCACGACGAGCATGAGCATCAGGGTCAGGACCGCCGCGGTGACGCACCCGACCACGAGGGCGTCGCGCCAGGACGTGTCGGGCGTCTCGTCGACGAGGACGCGTCCCTCCTCCGGGGCCTCGCGCAGGCGGGTCCGCGCCCAGGCGCGCGCGTCGCCGTAGAGCTCGGCCGGCCCCTCGCCCGTCTCTCGCACCAGCGCCAGCGCGTCCTCGAGCTCGCGCCGGATCGCGGGGCCGCCGACGCCCTCGAGCGCCAGCGTGGCCGCCGCCTCCTGCGCCCACCCCTCGTCCTCGGTGCTGTCGCGCTCGCTCCGGTATGCCGTCAGCACCCCGGTCAGGTCACCTTGCCTGCCCATGTCACTCCCCGTCCGCTCGCAGCTCGTCCGTCAGGTCGCCCCACGCGGTCAGCTGGCGCCCCAGGTGCGCCCGCCCGTCGGGGGTCAGCGTGTAGTCCTTGCGCCCGGGGCCTCCGTCGCCCTCGACCCAGGCGGCCCGCACGTGGCCGTCCTGCTCGAGGCGGGCGAGCACGGGATAGAGCGACCCGCCGCGCAGGCGTCCGAAGCCCCTGGCCTGGAGAGACTGGGCGAGGGCGTACCCGTGCAGCGGCCCCTCGCGCAGGCTGCCCAGGATGGCCAGCTCGAGCGCGGCGCGGACCCAGGGCGCGGGCCAGCGGGAGGTGTCGGTCACAGATCTAAGTATGGCACGTATCTAGGTCTGAGGCGGACCCCCGGCAGCACCAGGTCACCACAGGGGCACCGGGTCACCACGGCCTCAGCCGCCCGCGTGCTCCTCCAGCCACGCCCCCAGGGCCCGGGCGCTGGCGTCGACGAGGTCGGGCCAGTCCATCGCGCCGGCGTCGGCGGAGTCGGACACGTGCTTGACGAGACGCACCGGGACGCCGAGCTCCGCGCAGGCGAGGGCCACGGCATACCCCTCCATGTCGACCAGGTCGGCGCGGGCGGCGAGCCGGTCGCGCACGGCCGGGTCGGTGACGAAGACGTCCCCGGTGGCGAGCACGCTGCCGTCGCCGTCGGGGATCTCGAGCTCCTCCCGCGGGTCGACGCCGAGGGCGCGGAGGACGTCGGCGTTGAGGTCGTGGTTGAGGACCCGGCTGGGCAGGAAGATCCCCTCGCGGTCGGGGCGGAGAGCGCCGGCCGTGCCGACGTTGAGGACGGTCAGGCCGTCCCGCTCGGTGCCGAGCAGGGCGCGCGTCGTGGCCACGGCCGCCGCGGTCTTGCCCAGGCCCGTGATGACGAGCGGAAGGTCCGGCGGGACGTGGGCGGCCTCCGACCGCAGCGCGCACACGACCAGGAAGCGGCTCATGGCCAGAGCCTAGGCCCGCCGCCCCCGTGCAGAGCGCGCGCCCGGTCGAGGAACGGGTCGGAGGGGGCGAGCGTCAGTGCAGGTCCTCCAGCGCCACGGACGGGTCACCCAGCATCTCCGGGGCGGACCGGCCGACGAGGGCGCGCAGGTGGTCGGTGGCGTCCCAGTCGTTGATCTGCATGGCGGCGAGCACCGTGCCGCCCCGCAGCCAGAACGCGGTCATCCCGTCGGCGGGCTCGCCGCGGGTGACGACCTCGTCGTGGCCCTCGGGGCCGACGTGGCCGACGTACTCCATGCCCCAGTCGTACTGGTCGGTGAAGAAGTAGGGCTGCGCCGTGTAGGGCTCGTCGGAGCCGAGCATCGCCCCGGCCACGTGGGTGCCGTGGTTGAGCGCGGTGTCCCAGTGCTCGACGCGCAGGCGCCGGCCGAGCCCGGGGTGGTCGTGGTTGGCGACGTCGCCGGCGGCCCACACGTGGGGGTCGCTGGTGCGCAGGGTGGCGTCGACGAGGATCCCGTCGTCCACCTGCAGCCCCGCCCGCTCGGCCAGCTCGACCTCGGGCTCCACGCCGACGCCGACGACGACGAGGTCCGGGTGCAGGTGCGAGCCGTCGGAGAGCGTCACGTCGGTCCCGCCCTCGCCGTGCTCGACGGCCTCGACGCCGGTGCCCAGGCGCAGGTCCACGCCGTGCGCCCGGTGCAGCGCGGCGAAGCGCGCGCCGATCTCCGGCCCCAGGGCCTTGGCCAGCGGCACGTCCTCCGGCTCGACGACGGTCACGTCGGCACCGGCCTGGCGCGCGGCCGAGGCCACCTCGAGCCCGATCCACCCGGCGCCGACGACGAGCACGGAGACGCCCTCGTGCAGCTGCGGGCGCAGGGCCAGCGAGTCGTCCATCGTGCGCAGGTATGCCGTGGGCGCACCCGACGCGTCGACCGTCGCCAGGTGCCGCGGCCGCGAGCCGGTCGCGAGGAGCAGCGCGTCGTAGGGGATCGTCCGGTCCCCGGCCGTGACCGTCCGGGCCTGCAGGTCGAGCGCGGTGGCGGTGGTGCCGGTGAGGAGCTCGACGTCGTGCTCGGCATACCAGTCCTGGCCGTGCACGAGCGCCGACTCCGGCTCCTCCTGGCCGAGCAGCACGCCCTTGGAGAAGGGCGGTCGCTCGTAGGGCAGGTGGTCCTCGGCGCCGATCAGCGTCAGCGTGCCGGCGTAGCCGCGCTCGCGCAGCCCCTCGACGGCCTTCGCCGCGGCGAGGCCCCCGCCGACGACGACGATGCGCCCGGGGTGCGTGCTCTGCTCGGTCATGCGGTCCTCCTGGTGAGTGCGAGGAACTCGGCGCGGCTGCTCGGGTCCTCCCGGAGCCGGCCGAGCACCGTGGACGTGAGGGTGCGCGTGCCCGGGACGCGGGCGCCGCGCAGGGTCATGCAGGTGTGCTCGGCCTCGACGACGACGCCGACGCCCCGGGGCTGCAGCGTCTCCTGCAGGTGGTCGGCGACGCTCTTGGTCAGCCGCTCCTGGGTCTGCGGGCGGCGCGCGTGCAGGTCGACCATCCGGGCGAACTTGGACAGCCCGAGGATCCGGTCGCCCGGCAGGTAGCCCACGTGCGCCACCCCGACGAACGGCAGCATGTGGTGCTCGCACAGGCTGCGGACCGGGATGTCGCTGACCAGCACCAGCTCGTCGTAGCCCTCCTCGTTGGGGAAGGTCGTCAGGTCGAACTCCTCGGGCCGGGTCAGCTCGAGCAGCGCCCGCGCCATCCGCCCCGGCGTGTCGGCCAGGTGCACCTGCGTCAGGTCCATCCCCAGCGCGGTCAGCAGGTCGGCGGCGGCGCGCTCGGCGGCCGCGGGGTCGACCGCCGGGCGGTCGGGGACGATCCGGGGGCGTCGGTATGCGGTGTGCTCCGGGAGGAGCTCGGCGGCCGGCTCTGCGGCGACTGCGGTGGCGCTCAACGGGTGGCTCCTTCCTCGACCGGACGCTCTCGACCGTAGTCCCGCCGCGTCTCTTGTGTCAACAAGATTCTGTTTTAGAATGTCCCCATGGACCTGGGATCGCAGGCCGCCGGGATCGGCGCCCTCGCGGAGGGCACGCGGCGGCGCCTCTACGCCTACGTCGTCGCCCAGCCCGGCCCGGTCGGGCGCGAGGAGGCGGCGCGCGCGCTGGGCCTGGCACCCCATACCGTCAACTTCCACCTGGACCGGCTGGCCGAGGAGGGCCTGCTCGACGTCGAGTTCCGCCGCCTCACCGACCGGACCGGACCGGGGTCGGGGCGGCCGGCCAAGCTCTACCGCCGCGCCGACCGCGAGTTCGCCGTGTCCCTGCCGCCGCGCCGCTACGACCTCGTCGGCGACGTCCTCGCCGCCGCGGTCACCCTCGCGCTGGGAGGTATGGAGCTCGCGGACTCGGTCGTCCGGGCCGCCCGGGAGGCGGGCGAGGCGGCCGCGGGGACGGCGCGGCGGGAGGGCGCGACGTCCGAGGACCTGGCGGCGACGCTGACCGGGCTGGGCTACGAGCCGCGCGACGAGGGCGGTGCGACGGTGCTGTCCAACTGCCCCTTCCACGCGCTGGCGCAGGAGCACACCGAGCTGGTCTGCGGGCTCAACCAGCACGTCGTCCAGGGCGTGGCCGACGGTCTGGGCTGCCGCGGGGTCCGCGCGTGCCTGGAGCCGGCCGAGGGCCGGTGCTGCGTGGTCGTGCGCCGCGAGGAGGACGCTGGCTAGCTGCGGCCGTCGCCGTGCACCCGGTCGTGCAGCGACTCCATCTGGGCGTCGAGGTTGGCCGAGGCGACGGCGGCCTCGCGCAGGTCGGCCAGGATGTCGCCCGGGACGTCCTTGTCGTACTTGTAGTAGATCTTGTGCTCCAGCGCGGCCCAGAAGTCCATCGCGACCGTGCGCAGCTGGAGCTCGACGACGACCGGGACGATCCGGTCGGAGAGGTGCACCGGCACCTCGAGCTGGGCGTGCAGGCTGCGGTAGCCGTTGGGCTTGGGGTCGGCGATGTAGTCCTTGACCTGGAGCACGCGCAGGTCCGGCTGGTGGGCGATCATCTCGTAGACCGCGTAGACGTCCTTGACGAAGCCGCAGGTCACGCGGATGCCGGCGATGTCGGTCACCTCGCGGCGGATCGTCTCCATCGACGGCTCGAAGCCGCGCCGGCGGACCTTCTCCACGATCGAGCGCACGCTCTTGAGCCGGGCGTCGACGTGCTCGATCGGGCTGCTGTCGTGCAGGTGGGTGAACTCGTCGTGCA
>CAZONQ010000149.1:3284-6549 GCA_964581125.1 uncultured Ornithinimicrobium sp. | reverse complement strand
GACGGCTCGGTGCTCGTCCACTCCGACGGCGGCTCCTACAAGCCGCTCAACTGGATGGCCCCGCCCTGCTCGATGACCGAGCTCGACCCCGACGAGGACGAGCGGGAGGAGGGTGTGGCGTCGGTGTGGCTGGTCCAGCACGCCAAGCGCGAGGACCACCTGCGGATCCGCCTGCACGAGGTGCTCTCCGACAGCTCGCACGACCTCGGCGTCGACCCCGGCCTGGTCAAGGACGGCGTCGAGTCCCAGCTGCAGGCGCTCCTGGCCGAGCACATCGTCACCCTCGGCGACGGCTGGACGCTGCTGCGGCGGGAGTACCCCACCGCCATCGGTCCCGTCGACATCCTCTGCAAGGACGCCGACGGCGGCACCGTCGCCGTGGAGATCAAGCGGCGCGGCGACATCGACGGGGTCGAGCAGCTCACCCGCTACCTCGAGCTGCTCAACCGCGACCCGCACCTCGCCCCGGTGCAGGGGGTCTTCGCCGCCCAGGTGATCAAGCCGCAGGCGCGCGTGCTGGCGACCGACCGCGGCATCCGCTGCGTCACGCTGGACTACGAGGCGCTGCGCGGACGCGACGACGCGGAGTCGCGCCTCTTCTGACTCCCCGACCGGGCGCACGCTCTGCACACCCCCGCCCCTCCACTCCCGACCGGGCGCACGCTCTGCACGCCCCCGCCCCCACTCCCGTCCGGGCGCACGCTCTGCACGCCCCCGACCCCCACCCCCGACCGGGCGCACGCTCTGCACACCCCCGCCCTCCTGCGGCAGGATGTCGGCATGGTCCGTCGAGCCGCGATCGCCGCCCCCAACGCGCACGCCACCAGTGCCGCCGAGCATGCGCTCTCCGAGGGCGGCACGGCCGTCGACGCCGCCATCGCCGCGATGATCGTCTCGACCATCACCGAGCCGGGGGTGGTCGCGCCGCTGGGCGGGTGCTTCGTCAACGTCTGGCCCGCGGAGGGCGAGCCGGTGGTCGTCGACGGCAACGTGGAGATGCCGGGGCGCGGGCAGCCTGAGGAGCGCTTCGGGCAGGGGCTGATCGAGGCGCAGTCCGACTACGGCGGCGGCATGGTGACCTACGTGGGGCCGGGGTCGGTCGCCACGCCCGGCATGTTCGCCGGGATGGGCTGGGCGCACGAGCGCTACGGCGCCGCCCCCTGGGCCTCGCTCGTCCAGCCGGCGGCCGACGTGGCCCGCAGCGGGTTCGCGCTGAGCCGGACCGCCCAGTCCTACCTCGTCCTCGTCGCGCACAACATCCTCGCGTGGGACCCCGCCACCCGCGACCTCCTCACGGTCGACGGCGCCGCCCCGGAGGTCGGCCACCTGCTCGTCGACCCGCACCTGGCCGAGTCGCTGGAGCAGATCGGCGTCGAGGGCTGGCAGACGGTCTACACCGGTGACCTCGCCCGGACGATCGACAGCGACATGCGGGAGCGCGGGGGGCTGCTCACGGCCGCGGACCTCGCGGCCTACACCCCCGTGGTTCGGCCGGCCCTGCGGAGCAACCTCAGCGGCTGGGACCTCGCCTGCAACCCCCCGCCCTCCATCGGCGGGCCCGTCCTGACGGCGATGCTCCGTCTCCTGCACGCCCTGGCCGACGAGATCACGCCGGCCCGCGCCGCGCAGGTGATGAAGGACGTCCTCGACGTCCGGCTCGACCGGATCGACACCGCCGAGGACCTCGAGGCCGCCGGCGCCGAGCTGCTGGAGACGCTCCAGTCGATCGGCATGACGGGCCTGCCCACCTCGGCCTCCACCGCGCACGTCTCGGTCGTCGACTCCGACGGTATGGCGTGCGCCCTCACCGCCTCGGCCGGCTACGGGTCCGGCATGACCGTCGCCGGCACCGGCCTCATGGCCAACAACGCGCTCGGCGAGCTGGAGCTCAACCGCCGAGGGCTGCACGCGCTGCGCCCCGGCACCCGTCTGGCCTCGAACATGTCGCCGACCACGGCCCGCCTGGACGACGGGACGGTGATGGCGCTGGGGACGCCGGGAGCGGACCGGATCACGACCGCGCTGGCCCAGGTCGTCATCCACCTGGCGTCCCACCACGAGAGCCTGCAGACCGCGATCGACCGGCCCCGGATGCACCCCCGGCGGATGCCGGACGGCTCGGTCCGGATCGAGCACGAGCAGGACGAGACCATCGCGGCGAGCCTCGACGCGGCCGGCCTGACGCGGCACGAGCACCCGCCGCAGGTGATGTACTTCGGCGGCGTCGGGGGCGCCATCCTCAGCCCCGGAGGGATCCTCGAGGCCGGCGCCGACCCGCGGCGGGCTGCGGCGACGCTGGTGACCTGACGGCTTCCGGGTCCGGATCTGCGCCCGCTCTGCTGGACCACTCAGAACCCCGCGCACGATCCCTGCTGAACTCCATACCCGAAACTCAACCACCCTCCACCGACAGACCCCCTGACCAGCACAGACACGCGCAGCGGCGGCGCTCGTCGCGGAGCGCCGTGGCCCTCCACGGGCCCCCGTGGCACGATGCCGTCATGGTCAATGTCACGCGCGTCTACACCCGCACCGGCGACGACGGCACGACCGCGCTGGGGGATCTCGGCCGGACGTCGAAGAACGACCCGAGGCTCACGGCCTACGCCGACACCGACGAGACCAACTCGTTCATCGGGGTGGCGCTGGCGTGCGGCAACCTGCCCCGCGACGTGCAGGAGACGCTGACGCGCATCCAGAACGACCTCTTCGACGTGGGGGCCGACCTGGCGATGCCGCTGCGCGCGAGCTACGAGTGGGAGCCGCTGCGGACGCAGCCGGGGTGGGTCGAGGAGCTCGAGGGGGCCTGCGACCGCTTCAACGCCGACCTGGACAAGCTGCGGTCCTTCATCCTGCCGGGCGGGACGCCGGGCTCGGCGCACCTGCACGTGGCCCGCACGGTCGCGCGGCGTGCCGAGCGCTCGGCCTGGGCGGCGCTCGAGGCGCACGGCGACCAGCCGGCGGCCGAGGGCGACCCGAAGGGCGTCGGTGGCGTCAACCCGCTGGCGGCGAAGTATCTCAACCGCCTCTCCGACCTGCTCTTCATCCTCGCGCGGGTGGCCAACCGGTCCGGCGAGGGGGACGTGCTCTGGGTGCCCGGCGGCAACCGGCCGGACCTCACCCCGCCTCCCTCGCGTCGGCGCCGGGTGGCCACGGGCGACGACCCGACCGACGACGACGCCTGAGCCCGGCGCGCGGGACGTCCGGGCACGACTGCGGCGGGTGGGTCCTGGACCTGGACGTGCGCATCCCACTCACGTGGGTG
>CAZONQ010000149.1:0-3184 GCA_964581125.1 uncultured Ornithinimicrobium sp. | reverse complement strand
CCTGGACGTGCGCATCCCACTCACGTGGGTGGGTCCTGCACGGGGGTGCTACGGGCCGCCGGGGGCGGCGGAGGTGGGCAGGACGCGCTCAGCGCTCGCCTGTGTAGAGCCCGGTGAGCCGGAACCTCATCCCCGGCTCGGCCAGCTCCTCGATCGCATGCGCGGTCCACCCGGCCGTCCGCGCGACCGCGAAGAGCGCCGACCCCGTGTCGCGGGGCAGCCCGTCGACGAGCGCCCACAGCGCCAGGGGCAGGTCCACGGTCATCGGCCAGCCCCGTCGCTCGAGCAGCTCACCGGCCAGCAGGTCGACAGCCTCCTCGACCCCGGAGGAGCACCGCCCCCGCAGCCGCCGCAGGAGCTCGTCGGCCCGCGGGTCGCGCTCGTCGTAGACCACGTGGCCGAAGCCCGGCGGCGGCCGGTCAGCGGCCAGCGCGGCCCCGAGCGCCGCCCGCGGGTCCTCGAGGGCCGCGCGCAGCCAGCCGTGCACGACGGTGGGCGCGCCGACGTGCAGCGGGCTGTCCGCGGCCGCGAGCGCTGCCAGCAACGCCGTGGACAGGTCCGACCCGCCCGACACGGCCACCCGAAGCGCGGTCGTCGACACCGCCATGTCGTGGTCCGCTAGCAGCACGAGCGCGGCCTCCACGTCGTCCCGCCGCGTCCCGAGCACCGCCGAGAGCCGCGCCGCCACCGGGCCCTCCGTCGGCCCGTCCCCGAGGGCCAGCACCAGCGTCCCGATGCTCCTCGCCCCCGCCCGCGCGAACGCCTCCGGCCGCCGGTCGTGCCGGCCCGGGTCGGTCGTCCCCGCGAGCAGCACCGCGTGCTTGAAGCGGTCGAGCACCGAGGTATGCCGTGGCAGCGCACCCAGCAACCGCGCCAGCGCCTCCTGCTCGCCCTCCTCCGGCGACAGCACCACGACCTCGTCCCGCTCCCAGAGCAGCGCGCACACCTCCTCGAAGGTCGCCGTGCGGGACAGCTCGACGGCGTCGCGGCCCCGGTAGGTCAGCCGGTCCGGACCGGTCGAGACCTGCGTCAGCCGGGTGCGCACCTCCACCGCCGCGCCGGCCCCCGCCCGTGCCGCCGGACGTCTCACCCCGTCGCGCACGCCGCGGACCTCCTCGACGTCGAAGAGGCTCCCGCCCCGGCCCCCGCGGCGCACGGGGGTGAGCACGCCACGGCTCACGTAGGCGTAGACCGTCTCGACCTTGACCCCCAGGTAGTCCGCCACCTGGGCGGTGGTCAGGGTGCCGTGCGGGACCACGGGGCCACCCCATACATTGATTGGATCAACGTTGACACATGATCAATGTTAGCGCGACCCTCGACCCATGGACACGATGATCGCCCCGGCCGGTCTCAAGGGCGTCGTGGTCGCGGACACCGCGACCGGCGACGTGCGCGGCCAGGAGGGCTTCTACCACTTCCGGCAGTACTCCGCCGTCGAGCTCGCGCGGCACCGCAGCTTCGAGGACGTGTGCCACCTCATGCTCGTGGGGCACCTGCCGACCGCCGAGGAGTCCGCGGCCTTCGCCGCCCGCCTCGCCGCCGTGTCGACGCTGCCGCCGGAGCTGGAGGAGGTCCTCCCCGCGATCGCCCGCAGCGGGGCGGACCGCGCGTCGCTGGCCCGGCTGCGCACGGCCGTCTCCCACCTGGGCGCGCTCGAGCAGTTCCCGCCGACGTGGGGCGCCGACCCGGAGCGGGTGCGCGCCGACGTGCTGCGCCTCGTCGGCGTGGTGCCGACGATCCAGGCCGCGCTCCACCGGCTGCGCCGCGGCGAGGAGCCGCTCCCCCCGCGCCCGGAGCTGGGTGCCGCCGGCAGCTGGCTGTGGATGCTCACCGGGGAGGAACCGGCGCCGGAGCACCGGGACGCCGTCACGGCATACCTGACGAGCACGGTCGACCACGGCTTCAGCGCCTCGACCTTCACCGCCCGGGTGGTGACCTCGGCGGGCAGCGACGTCGCCTCGGCGGTGAGCGCCGCGATCGGCACCTTCGCCGGGCCGCTGCACGGCGGTGCGCCAGACCGCGCGCTGGACTCGCTCGACGAGATCGGCAGCCCCGACCGGGCCCGGGAGTGGGTGCGCGAGCGCGTCGCCGCCGGCGACCGGATCATGGGCTTCGGGCACCCCGTCTACCGCACCACGGATCCGCGCGCGGCGATGCTCCGCGGGATCGCCCAGGAGCTCGGCGGACCGCTGGTGGACCTCGCGGTCAGGGTCGAGGAGGAGGTCGTGGCCGCCCTCGCCGAGCTCAAGCCGGGCCGCGAGCTGCACACCAACGTCGAGTACTACGCAGGCGTCGTCATGGAGCTGTGCGGCATCCCGCGGGAGATGTTCACGCCCACGTTCGCGACGGCGCGGGTGGTGGGCTGGGGCGCGCACGTCCTCGAGCAGACGACGAGCCCGCGCATCTTCCGCCCCTCGGCGCGCTACACGGGTCCGGAGGCACCCGCGCCGCTGCCGGTGGGCTGACCGGCACGCTCCCGGGTATGCGGTGCGGCTCGCGTCGCCAGCACAGCGCGCTCCCGGTCGTCACCTCGGGCGACCGGGAGCGCGCTCCGCGGGGCATGTGCCGTCCCGTGGAAGAGCGTCCCGTGGAAATGCCGTGCCACGCAGCATTTCCACGGGACGCTCTTTCACGGGACGCCCTCGCGGGAAGGGTCAGGCGACGTGGGCGCCGCGCCAGCCGGGCGGCACGGCCTCGACCCAGGCGCGCAGCGCGGTGTAGTGCTCCTCGCCGAGGGCGAGGTCGAAGGAGGACGTGCCGTAGGTGACCGGGACCTCGATGAGGCCGTCGCGGCCGAGCTGGGCGGCCTCCTCGCCGCTGACCGCGGAGGCGATGCCCAGGTCCAGGTTGCCGCGCAGCCATGGCCCGACGGAAAGACCGCCCGACCCGCGCAGGGTCAGACGGTCCTCGGTGAAGCGCAGCGTGCCCCGGCGCCAGGCGCCGCCGGTGGTGTCGCCGCGGTAGGCCGCCGGCATCGGCGGACAGATGAGCCCCTGGTCGCCGAAGAGCCGGAAGGCGACGAGCCCCAGCCCCAGGATCACCAGCGCGCCGAGGGCGGCCAGGATCACCAGGAAGAGGCTCTCCGACATGGTCGGCTCAGGCGGACTGGCTCGAGGTCAGGGACGTGGCGTCGACGTTGTCGGCGACGATGACCACGCGGTCGTGGTCGACGGACAGGAAG
>CAZONQ010000148.1:0-6631 GCA_964581125.1 uncultured Ornithinimicrobium sp. | reverse complement strand
CGAAGCACTCCGCGACGACCGGGCAGCGGCTGCCGAGGCACTCGTGGGCGGTGACGGAGACCTGTCGCCAGGCGCGGTGGGAGACGCCGGGCACGAGCTCGTCGCGATCGCCGGACTCGGTGATCTCGGCCCACTCGCGCAGCCGCGTGACCTCCTCTCCCAGGCGCGAGCGGTCGCGGTCGACGGACCCCATCGACAGCAGCGCGTCCTCGTCGTCGTCCGGGAAGCCCCCGACGAGCTTGTGCTCGCACAGGTAGTTGGAGCGGCCCTTGACCAGCGCGAACGTCGGGCGCCGACCGACCAGCGGCTCGAGCGCGTCGGCGATCCGGGGCAGGTCGCGGTCGACGATCTGCGCCTGCAGCGCCAGCGTCGCGGTCGCCACCACGGCCGGCTTGCCGGTGCGCATCGCGTGGGCGACGGCCGGCACGAGGTAGGCCAGCGACTTGCCGGTGCCCGTGCCCGCCTGCACGAGCAGGTGCTCCTCGCGCTCGACGGCCCGCTCCACCGCCTTCGCCATCTGCACCTGGCCCGGACGCTCGGTGCCGCCGACCGCGGTCACCGCGGCGTGCAGCAGCGTGTCGAGGTCGGGGACGTCAGGCATGGGGTTCAGGGTATGCCGTGCCGCTGACGTCCGCGGTCGGCCGTCCACAGGGGGCGAGGCCTGCCCGCCGGTCAGGGACCGTCGGCCGGGCCCTCCGCCAGCCCGGCCTCGTGGGCCAGGATCGCGGCCTGGACGCGGTTGCTGACGCCGAGGCGGGGGAAGAGCTCCTTGAGGTACTGCTTGACGGTGCCGTCCGAGAGGTGGAGCCGCCGGGCGATCTCCGCGTTGGGGGCGCCGGTGGCCAGGACCGCGAGGACCTGGCGCTGCCGGGTCGTGAGGTCGGCGACCGCCTGGCGGGCCGTGCGGCTGCGGGCCAGCCGTGCGGTCGCCTCGGCCCGGACCAGCCACCTGGCGACCCGGGGCGAGAACGCGGCCCCGCCGTCGGCGACCGCCCGGGCGGCGGTGATCAGCTCGCGCGGGGCGTCCGACTTGAGCAGGAAGCCCATGGCGCCGTGGGCGGCCGCCTCGGCGACGTAGTCCTCGTCGGCGAAGGTGGTCAGCATCGCGACCGGCAGGTCGGGCAGCTCCCGGCGCAGCTGCTCCAGCGTGCGCAGCCCGTCCAGGCGCGGCATCCGGATGTCGAGCAGGACGAGGTCGAGGGCGTGCCGCCGTGCGGCGTCCAGCGCCTCGTGGCCGTCGCCGGCCTCGGCCACCACGCTCAGCGCCGGGTCGGTGGCGAGGATCGAGACGAGCCCGGCCCGCACCAGCGGGTCGTCGTCGGCCAGGAGGACGCGCGCCGGCCCGCCGCCTCCCGCCCCGCTCCCGGTGCTCACGCCCGCCATCATGCGCGCCTCACCGCGGGGGCACCGCGTCGGTGCTGACCACGGCTCCGTCGGCGAGGCAGACGCGGAGGACGGTCTCCCTCGAGAAGAGGCTCAGCGACTCCTCGTGGTAGGAGCAGCGGGCGCCGTCCGGCACCGGCAGCGCACCGCGGGGCGCCTCGAGCATCTCGAACGGCGGCAGGAGCTCCTGGGCCTCGTCCGCGGGCATCCCCACCTGGATCCGGGCGAACGTCTCCGCTGGCAGCACCGAGGCGGCGGACAGGTAGAGGAAGCCGCCGAGGGTGACGACCACGGCGGCCGCCGCCAGGGCGACGGGGACGGCCCAGGTCAGCCGCCGGACCCTGCGCGTGCGCAGGTCGGCGGTGCGCTCGGCCTCCATCACCCCGGTGAGCGTGTCGTGGCCCGGGCCCTCGGCGGTCGGGCTGGCGTCGACCGGCACGGTGGCCCGGACGACGTGCTCAGCGCCCGGGCCGGTGCCGGGCTCGACCTCGAGCGACCCGCCCAGCAGCGCCAGCCGGTGGTGCAGGCTCGGGAGCCCGTGACCGGAGGAGCCGGGCGTCGGCGAGGGCCCGGGGCCCGCGGCGTTGGAGACGGTGAGGACGGCCTCGCCGTCCCTGGTCGAGCCCTCCAGTCGGACCGGCCGGCCGGGGGCGTGCCTGGCCGCGTTCGCCAGCGCCTCGGACAGCACCCGCACCAGGGCCGCGTAGGCATGCGCCGAGACGTCCTCGAGCCCGGCCGGCAGGTCGCCCTCGATCTCCAGCCCCGCGGCCCGCGCGTCCTCGACCACGTCTTCGAGGCGCCGGTCGGCCGGGGCCCGCGAGGGACCGCCGGCCTTGAGCAGCTGCACCGTCCCGCCCAGGTCGGCCGCAGCCTCCGCCACGCCGCGCCGCGCCTCCTCGACGGCCTGCTGCGCCTCCGCCGGCAGCCCCGGGTCCAGGCTGAGCCGGCCCAGCTGCACGCTCACCAGGGTCAGCCGGTGCCCCAGAGTGTCGTGGATCTCCCCCGCCATCGCCGAGCGCTCCCGCACCAGGGCGGCCTCGGTGCGCGAGCGCTCCTCGCGGGCCAGCGAGCGGGCCAGCTCCCAGCCCTGCCTCCGGTGCCGCCGCCGGCCCAGCGCCAGGGCCAGCAGACCGACCGGCAGGGCCACCGCAGCCGCGTGGACGAGCGCGGACGAGGCGGCGAGCACCGCCGCCTCGAGCCGGCGCTCGCCAGCCACCGCGCCGACGAGGACGGACGCCACCAGCAGCACGGTGAGGGCGCAGGCCCACACGGTCCCACCGACCGGCCGCAGCACCCCCGCCGCGGCCGAGGCCAGGACCAGGAGCGCGGGGAGCCACGTCGGGGCCCAGGCAACACCCGCGGCGGACAACCCCACCGAGACGCCGAGCGCGGCGGCCAGCACCAGCTGGGCCGCGGTCCTGACGGCGTGCAGCGGTGCGGCGGGATCGTGGTCCATCCCAGCGAGCGTAGGCGCTGCCGGCCGCGTCGCCCACTCACGAAAGTGAGGGGCAGGACCACCCGTCGGGACTGATCGGGCGGGGGTGCTGCTCCATACCGTCGAGGTCATGGTCACCACCCTCGCCACGCTCCTCGCC
Source organism: uncultured Ornithinimicrobium sp. (assembly GCA_964581125.1). GTDB lineage: Bacteria > Actinomycetota > Actinomycetes > Actinomycetales > Dermatophilaceae > Ornithinicoccus. The sequence continues at coordinate 3,653 of CAZONQ010000148.1, read as the reverse complement.
GCGCTCGCCCAGCAGCCGGCTCTCGTGACGCTCGTCATGGGCCTGGCCGCCCTCGGCGAGTCCGCGCTCGGCCTGGGCACGCTGCTCCCCGGCGAGACGCTGGTCACCCTGGGTGCCCACGCCCTCCAGGATGGGGCCACCCGGTGGCTGGCCTGGGCCGTCGTCGCGGTGGCCGCGTTCGCGGGCGACCACGTCGGCTACCTCGTGGGTCGCCGGGTCGGGCCGGCGCTCGCCGCCAGCGCCCTGGTGCGCAGGATCGGGGTCCACCGTTGGCACCGCGCCACACAGGTGCTGGAGCGGTACGGCGCCGTGACGCTCGTCGTCGGCCGCCTGGTCCCCGGGGTCCGGACCCTGCTGGCGCCCGCGGCCGGCGCCTTGGGCATGAGCTACCCGCGCTACGCCTGCGCGGCCGCCACGGCCGCGCTCCTGTGGTCTGGGCTGTGGGTGGGTGGCGGCGCCGCCGTGGTCCGGGCCGGGCTGGCGGTGGACCCGGCCGTGGCGCTGGTCCTCGTCGGCGCCCTCGTCCTCGTCGGCGGACTCGTCGTGGGGACCCGGCTGCTGGCCGCGGCCGGCCACCGGTGGGCCACCTGGCCCAACGCGGTCACCCTGGCCCGGCTGCTGCTCACCGTGCCGCTGTGCGCCTACCTGCTGGCCTCGGGCGGGACGTCCGGACGCGCACCCGTCCTCGTCCTGGTCGCGACCGTGCTCTGGGCCGGCAGCGACTGGCTCGACGGGTTCCTGGCCCGGCGGCTGGGCCAGCGCACCCGCGTCGGCGAGATGCTCGACCCGGTGGCCGACCGGACCGGCGTGCTGGCGGTCTGCCTGTCCCTCGCCGTGACCGGCCACCTGCCGTGGTGGGTCGTGGCCGTGCTCGGCGCCACCGACGCGGTCGTCGCGGCCACCGCCACGCCCGCCGCCCGGCGGGGCGACCTGCGGGTCAGCGCGCTCGGCAGGCTGCGGACCGCGCTGCTCCTGGCTGGCCTGTGCCTGCTCCTCGGAGGCGTCCTCCTCGCACTCCCCGTGACGGCGTTCGGAGGGACGGTGGTGGCGGTCGCCGCCGTGCTGCACATGGTCGCCGGGGCGGACTACCTGCGCCGGGCCGCCGGCGCGGGGTCCGGGCTCCCGGACCGGTCCACCAGCCCGACGTAGGCCCTCACCCGCCGGCCCGGCGGCCTCAGCGCACGACGACCCGCACGCTGTGCCAGCCGGAGGCCCCGTCGGGAGCCGGCGGCGCGACCTCCTCGGTCTGCAGCTCGCCGGTGCCGTCGGTCGCGCGGACGGTGAGCGTGTGCACCCCCGGCTCCGCCGTCCACGTCCACCGCCAGAGCCGCCACGCGTCCAGGGTGGGCTCGGCGAGCAGCTCGGCCTCGCTCCACACCCCGTCGTCGACGCGGACCTCGACCCTGGAGATGCCGCGGTGCTGCGCCCAGGCGACCCCGGCGACCGTGACCTCCCCCGCCGCCACCTCGTCGCGCGGCACGTCGATGCGGGAGGCGGTCTTGACCGGCCCGTGCGCCGACCAGCCGCGCGGCGTCCAGTAGCCCTCGTCGGCGTCGAAGCGGGTCACCCTGAGCTCGGTGAGCCACTTGGTCGCCGAGACGTAGCCGTAGAGCCCCGGCACGACGAGCCGCACCGGGTAGCCGTGCTCCGGGGGCAGCGGCTCGCCGTTCATCGCGACGGCGACGAGCGCGTCCCGGTCGTCCGTCATGGCCTCGAGCGGCGTCCCGGCGGTGAAGCCGTCCACGCTGCGCGAGAGCACCATGTCGGCCCCCGGCTGCACCCCGGCGCGCGCGAGCAGCTCGCGCACGGGCCAGCCGGTCCAGCGCGCGTTGCCGACGAGATCGCCGCCGACCGGGTTGGACACGCACGCGAGGGTGACCAGCGCCTCGACGTGGTCCTGGGCCAGCAGCTCGGCCCAGTCCATCTCGACCTCCCGCTCGACCATGCCGGTGACCCGCAGCCGCCAGTCGCCGAGGTCGACGCGGGGCACCCACAGCGCGGTGTCGATGCGGTAGAAGTCCTCGTTGGGGGTGAGGAACGGGGTCTGCCCGGCCACGTCGGAGACGGCGTCGGCGGGCACCCGCGCCGTGCGGGTGGGTGTCGGCAGGCCCAGCGCCGCCAAAGCGTCGCGGGCGGCCCGACCAGTCCGTGCGAGCGCCTGCCCGGCCACCACACCGAGCAGCCCGAGGACCCCCAGGCCGCCCGCGGCCCCGAGCACGGCGCGGCGCCCGGGCCGGGTCGTCACCGGTGCGCGGACGGCGTCCGGATGGGTATGCCGTGCACGCTCCGCCCGCGCGGCGGGCTCGCCCGCGGCCGGTCCAGCTGCGGCGGGTTCAGCTGCGGCGGGCGCGGCCCGCAGCTGGCCGAGCAGCGCCCACAGGACCGCGCCGCCGACGGCCAGCCCGACGAGCGTCGGCACCAGGTCGGACGGGACCGAGGACGGCCCTGACATGACCGCCCACAGCGCGACGAGACCGAGCAGGCCCAGCAGCGCGACGCCCGCGGCCCGGGAGACGAGCCCCAGCCGGCCCACGAGGGCGGCGAGCAGGACGAGCACGACGCCGATGCCGACGGCGAGCGCCAGCTTGTCGGCGGTCCCGAAGGTGGCGACCGCCCAGTCCTTGAGCGCGTGCGGCGTCCGGTCGACGAACGCCCCGCCGACCGCCAGCAGCGGCGACGGCGTGCCCTGGCCACCGAGCGTGCGCAGCACGGCCCCGGCGAGCAGCTCGGCGACCCCGACCGTGACCGCCCCGGCGGCGAGCCCAACCAGCACCGCCGCGCGCCCAGCTCCCGGCGCCGGCATGCTCACCCCTGCCGCGCCACCCCGGCGGCCGCCCGGTCGTCGGCGGCGACGACCCGCCCGGCGCCGGTGTAGACGTTGAGGCTGCTGCCCCGGTTGAAGCCGACGAGCGTCATCCCGCTCTCCTCGGCCAGCTCGGCCGCGAGCGCCGAGGGCGCGGAGACCGCGGAGAGCACCGGCACGCCGGCCATCGCCGCCTTCTGCACCAGCTCGAACGACGCCCGCCCGGACACCTGCAGGACGCAGCCGCGCAACGGCATACCGAGCTCCCGGAGGGCCCAGCCCACGACCTTGTCGACGGCGTTGTGCCGCCCCACGTCCTCGCGCAGGCACGCGAGCTCGAGCCCGTCGGCACCGGGCACGAACAGCCCGGCCGCGTGCACGCCGCCGGTGCGGTCGAAGACGGCCTGCCCGGCGCGCAGCCGGTCGGGCAGGGCGAGCAGCTCGGGCAGCGGGTAGGAGGCGGCGTCCGCCGTGAGGTCGTGCCGGCCGACACGGCGCACCGCCTCGATCGACGACGTCCCGCAGACGCCGCACGAGCTGGAGGTGTAGACGTGCCGCTCCAGGGAGGTGTCCGGCGGCGTGACGCCCTCCGCAAGCGTGAGGTCGACGACGTTGTAGTCGCGCTGCCCGTCCGCGCCGATGCCGGAGCGGTAGTCGATCTGCGCGACGTCGTCCCAGCGGGCCACCACGCCCTCGCCGTGCAGGAAGCCGACGACCATGTCGAAGTCGTTGCCGGGCGTGCGCATCGTCACCGACAGCGGCCGGCCGTCGACGCGGATCTCCAGCGGCTCCTCGCCCGCCAGGACGTCCGCGCGCTCGCGCACGCCGCCGTCGGCGGCGAGCCGCGTGA
>CAZONQ010000147.1:0-6763 GCA_964581125.1 uncultured Ornithinimicrobium sp. | reverse complement strand
CAGCGGCGGCTCGAGGAGCCGTCGCACCGGTTCGTGGAGGGCGTGCGGCAGTAGGGACGGCGCCCTTCAGGTGCCCCGGTGGGCCGCCTCGTAGGCGTCGACGACGTGCTGGGCGATGCGTCCACGGCTCGCGACATCCATGCCGTTCTCGCGCGCCCACGCACGGATCGCGGTCAGCCGTTCGCGGTCCGCCCCTCCCTGGGAGCGCGTGCCGGACCGCCGCCGACCCCCGACCCGTCGGGCGACGCTGACATAGGGCTCCAGCACCGCGGCGAACTCCTCCGCCTCGGCCGGGGAGACGTCCAGCTCGTAGTCCACCCCGTGCAGGCCGAACCGGACCGTGCCGCGAAGAACAACCGGGAGCTTCTCGAGAGCGTCTTCGGCCGGACGGCGACGGCGATCTTCCAGCACACGCCGCACCCGCAGCTGCGCTCGGTCCTGGAGCACCTGGAGGAGCGGCACCCGGAGCTGGTCGCGCAGGTGGCGGCGTCCCGCTTCCGGCACCCCGACGACCTGTCGGTCGCCTCCGCGCTTCACCACTACTACGCCTACGGTCTGGGCAGGGCCGTGCCGGGGCGGCTGGACTACCTCTACCTTGACCTCGGCCACCCGCAGGCCGGGCGCAGGCTGCGGCGCCTGCTGAGGCGGCGGGAGTTCGACGTCTTCTGCCTCAACGACTCCCCGGCGGTGGGCGGTGCGGCCGAGGACGGTGGGCGGCTGCTGCGGACCTTCCTCTCCCGCTACTTCCCGTTGCCGAGCTCCTTCGAGCGCGGTGCCACGACGGCCGCTCCTGCGCTGGGCACGGTGCCGGAGGCGCAGCGCCGCGCGGCAGCCTGACCGGCTCAGGCCTCCGGGTCGGCCTCCCCGTCTGGCTGCCAGATCATCTCCAGCCCGAGCGTCACCGCGCACAGCACGGCCACCGAGCCCGGCACCGCGACGAGGGCCACGTGGATCGGGCTCCCCTCGCCCGGGAGGAAGAGGTCCACCCAGCCGAGGGTCAGCGCGAGGGCCGCGGACACGCCGCCGACCCGGGACGTCCAGTGGAACATCCGGCGTGCCAGGGGTCGCCTCCCGCCGGTGCCCGGGACCGGATGTCGATGCTGAAGAAGATGAGCAGGACGGCGAGGAAGGAGGCCAGCGAGACCATCTCGGCCGAGGGCATGGGGCGCAGCATGCCCGGACCGTAGCCCTTCCTGTGCCACAGTGAGCCCGTGAAGCGCGAGGGACGTCATCAGCCGTGCCCGTCAGGCTCGCCCGAGCGCCGGATCACCGTCGTGGGACTCGCGGGGATGGCCAGCTTCCAGCTCGGCCTGGCCGCCGGCGCTCCGTGGGGTCGCGCCAGCTACGGCGGCGCCCACGAGGGTGTGCTGCCCGGGCGGCTCCGCATCGTCAGCGGCGGTGCGGCGCTGGTCTACGCAGGTATGGCGTGCGCGCTCGCGAGCGCGCGAACTCCATACCCCGTCCGTCGCCGTCTGCTGACCGGGGTCACCGTGGTGATGACGCTCGGGACGGTGGCCAACGCGGCGTCACCCTCCCGGCTCGAGCGCGCGATCTGGACGCCGACCACCGTCCTGCTGGCGGTCTCGTCCTGGCGTGCCCGCGGGCGCGACCCGGGTTCCCGCGCCGCCTGACCGGTCACACCCGCTCGACGCGGTCGGCCTGCGGCCCTCGATCGCTCTGCCGCACCTGGAACCTGACCCGGTCGCCCTGCTGCAGCACCTCTTCGTCCCGGACGACGGACACGTGCACGAACAGGTCGGGGCCGCCTGCGTCGGGGGCGATGAAGCCGAACCCACGCTCCGCGTCGTAGCGGGCGACGACGCCCTCGCCGCCGCGCGCCGGGGCGTCGGGCCTCCCCCGGGGTGCGGACCGGGAGCGGCTCCTCGGCGCGCCAGGGCCGCCCCGCGGTGCCGGCCCGCGCGCGAGGCGGACGTCACGGGCCTGCGGGCCTCTCTCCTCCATGACGACGTCATAGATCACCCGGTCCCCCTCCTCCAGCTCCAGCAGCCCGTCGTCCAGCGCCCGGACGTGGACGAAGACGTCGGGACCGCCCGAGTCGGGGGTGATGAAGCCGAATCCCTTGTCCCAGTCGAACCAGGACACGGTGCCGTCCGCCCCGTCGGACGGCAGCGCCTGCTCGGCGGCCCGGTCTGCCAGGGGGAGCAGGTGGTCGGCCTGCGGGCCCTTCTCCCCTTCGACGACGAGGAACGCGACCCGCTGCCCTTCGGAGACCACACCGCCGCCGACGATGGCCGAGCTGTGCATGAAGATCTCGTCATCACCCCCGTCGGGCACGACGAAGCCGTAGCCCTTGGCCGGCTCGTACCAGGCGACGGTGCCGAGCAGGCCGAGCGGCGCGTCGGCGGCCCGGTCGGCGACGACCCGGACGCGTCGGGCCTGCGGGCCGCGGTCGCCCTCGCCGATCTCGAACTCCACGACCTGCCCCTCCCGGAGCAGCTTCACCGGGTCGCGGCCGACGATCTCGGAGGCGTGCACGTAGAGGTCCTCTGCCTCCGGTCCCAGGTCGATGAAGCCGAACCCTCGGTCGGCGTCGAACCAGCGGACGGTTCCCTCGGTCACGGCTCACTCCTTGTCGCAGCTGCGGTCGGTGTCCCCCCAGTGTCCACGACTGGACTGATGCGCGCGTCCGGCGGCAGGCTCTCGCCACCCCGCAAGTCGTCGCTGCGCCCGTAGCGGCATGGGTGCACGAGTACGATCGGGCCCGTGTCCGACCGCCCTGAGATCGTCTGCATCTGCGGGTCGGCCAGGTTCATGGCCGAGATGCGCGCCGCGAACCGCGCGTTGAGCTTCGACGGGGTCATCGTCCTCGCGCCGAGCGAGGCGGAGGAGTCACCCACCCCCGAGCAGAAGGCTGTCCTGGACGCTCTCCACCTCCGCAAGATCGACATGGCCGACCGGGTCCTGGTCGTCGCTCCCGACGGATACATCGGCGAGTCGACGCAGAGGGAGATCGCCTACGCCCGGGCGGCCGGCAAGCCTGTAGGTTTCACCGACCCCCGCTGACGGGGCTCATCGCACCCGTGACGTCCGCGCGGCGGACGGTCCGGTCACGATTTCCTGTTGCTGACCACGATGCTCTGCCGATGTACTTCCGCCATCGGGTCCGCGTGTGCCGGAGGTGTGGCTGTGACGAGTTACGACGAGCTTGGCGAGGTGTACGAGTGGCTCATCTCGGATGCCAAGCTCGGCCCGGTGGACTTCGCCGCGTCGTTCGACGACGTCCTCGGCCCCCTGTCGACGGACGCCCACGTCCTGGACTGTTCGTGCGGCACCGGACAGTTGGCGGTCGGGCTCGCCAGTCGTGGCATGGAGGTCGCGGCCACCGACGCCAGCGAGGTGATGGTTCGTCGAACGCAGGAGCTGGCTCAGGGCTTCGGGGCACCTGTCCGCGCGCTGCAGGCGGAGTGGGAGGAGTTGCCCGACCACTTTGATGACGGCACCTTCGACCTGGTCTTCTGCGTCGGCAACTCGCTGCACCATGCAGAGGGTGCGGGCGGCAGGCTTGCGGCCCTGGAGTCGATGGCACGGCTCCTGCGCCCTGACGGGCGCCTGGTGCTCACATCACGCAGGTGGGAGCTCGTCAGGGCCATGGGCTCCCGGCTGGACATCGCGGACCGGCTCATCCGCCGCAACGGTCGCGACGCCGTCGTGATCTACCGGTGGGAGATTGCGCCGCGATGGGAGGAGGAGCACCACATCGAGATCACGATCGCCCAGCTCGACAGGGACGGGTCCGTCATCGTCCGGTCGGAACTGTTGTCGTCTTGGCCCTTCCGGCACGACGAGCTCGAGGCCAACCTGCGGCAGATCGGGCTCCGCACGGAGGTCAGCACGTTCGACCTTGAAGCCGAGAACTACACGGTGGTGGCGAGCAAGGTGTAGACGACGGATCCTGAACTTCCAGCGGTTCGGGAGGTTGCTCGCAGGCAACTGGCGCTCTTGCGGCAAACGAAAGACGCGCAGCGGGTCGGACGCTGAGGGCCGACAACGGCCTGACGGTGCGGATCCGTCCTGACGGCACGCCCGACCAGGACCGGCCAGGGCGTGCATGTGCACGCTCTGGCCGACCCCGCCCGGGCGTGTCGCCGGGACAGATGGCCCGGGCAGCCCGTCCCGGTCCTTCAGATCCCCAGCAGCTCCTCCGCCCGGCCGCGGTTCCTCCGGAACTCCTCGACCGGGACGTCCCAGCGGACCGAGCCCTTCTGCATGACGACGACCCGGTCGGCGACGGACAGCGCGAGGCGCAGGTTCTGCTCGACGACCAGGACCGACATGCCCGCGCCGCAGACCTCGCGCACGACGTCGGCGACCTGGTGGACCACCGACGGCGCCAGTCCGTCGGAGGGCTCGTCGAGGAGCAGGATCGTCGGGTTGGTGAGCAGCGCCCTGGCGATGGCCAGCATCTGCTGCTCGCCGCCGGAGAGCTGGTCGCCGCGGTTGCGCATGCGCTCGCCGAGGCGGGGCAGCAGCTCGACGACACGCTCCCGCGTCCAGTCGCCCTTCCGCCCCGCCCGGTCGGCGATCTCCAGGTGCTCGGCCACGGTCAGCGGGGCGAAGACCCGCCGGCCCTGCGGGACCAGACCCACCCCGAGCCTGGCGATCCGGTCGGGGCGGGAGCCCGCCACCTCGTGCCCGGCCACGGTCACCGAGCCGGCCATCGGCCGGACCAGACCCATGATCGTGCTGACCAGGGTCGACTTGCCGACGCCGTTGCGGCCCAGCACCGCGAGGACCCCGCCCTCGGGCAGCTCGACGTCGACCTCGTGCAGCACCCGCGACCCGGCGTAGCCGGACACGAGGCCGCGGGTGGCCAGGATCGGGGCGACACCGGCCGTCGGCACGTCGCCGGTCGTCGCCACGCCGCCGGTCGCTGCGTCGCCGGCCATCACGCACCCTCCTCGTCGACGAACAGCTCGGAGGTGTCCTCCGCGCCGAGGTAGGCCTTCTGCACGGCGTCGCTGGCGCGCACCTGCGCCGGGTCGCCGGTGAGCAGGTGCCGCCCGAGCTGCATCACGGTCACCCGGTCGGCCACACCGAACACCAGGTCGAGGTCGTGCTCCACCAGCAGGACCGTCACGTCGGACGGCAGCCCCACGACGATCTCCTGGAAGGCCTGGGTGTCGGCCGGCGACATCCCCGCCGCCGGCTCGTCCAGCAGCAGCACCGACGGCGAGGTCGCGAGCGCGACCGCCACCTCGAGCTGGCGCCGCTCGCCGTGCGACAGGGCACCGGCGGCCTGGCCGGAGCGGTGGTGCAGGAAGAGCTGCTCGAGCACGGCGTCGGCCTCCTCGAGCAGCGCCCTCCGCCGCGCGACGGCACCCCACGGCCGGGCCTGGACGCCGTGGCGGCGCTGGAGGGCGAGCAGGACGTTCTCCCGCGCGGTGGCGGTGAGGAAGAGCGAGGAGTGCTGGAAGGTCCGGACCAGGCCGCGCCGCGCCCGCCCGTGCTCGGTCAGCGAGGTCACGTCGTCGCCGTGCAGCCAGACCCTGCCCGACGTCGCGGGCAGCGCCCCGGCGACCAGCGCGAAGAGTGTCGACTTGCCGGCACCGTTGGGGCCGATCACGGCGTGCCTGCTTCCGGGCGCGACCTCGAAGGTCACGTCCTCGACCGCCTTGAGGCTGCCGAAGTGGCGCGAGAGGCCGTCGACGCGGAGCGCGGGGGTGGGAGACGTCATACCGGAGTCACCGCCTGCTCGTCGTCCTGGCTGCGCTCCCGCGGGAAGAGGCGCCGCCACTGGGCGCGCCCGCCGGCGATGCCCCTGGGCAGCAGGTAGACGGCGAGCACGAAGAGCAGGCCGAGCAGCAGCGGCGCGTGCCCGGAGAACAGCTGCCCCAGGTAGTCCTGGGTGAAGACCACGACCAGCGCGCCGAGGCAGGCTCCCCACATCGACCCGACGCCGCCGACGATGACCGCCAGCAGCGCCAGCGCCGACACCTCGAAGCCCAGGTCGCCCGGCGCCACGAACCGCTGCGAGGACGCCCACAGCGACCCGGCGAGCGCGGCGAGCCCGCCGGCGTAGACGTAGGCCGCCAGCGCGTAGGAGTCGGTCCGGTAGCCCACCGCCCGCAGCCGCCCCTCGTTGTCGCGCAGCCCGCGCAGCGTCAGCCCGAACGGCGAGCGCAGCAGCACCGCGACCGCGAGGTAGGCCACGACCGCGACGACGAGCACGTAGTAGTAGATGAGGCCCTCGTTGACCAGCCCCTCGGTCCCGGGCACGGCGACGACGGGAGGTATGCCGCTCAGCCCGTCGGTCCCGCCCGTCACCGAGTCGAGCCGGCCGGCTGCCGAGAAGCCGATCTCCCCGATGGCGAGCGTGATCATCAGGAAGGCCACGCCGCGGCCGCGGATCGCCAGCGGCCCGGTGACCAGGGCGGCGACCACGCCGGCGAGCGTGGCCACGACGAGCTGCACGACGCCGAGCTCGGACCAGTGGATGGCGACGAGGGCGCCGGCGTAGGCGCCGACGCCGAAGTAGGCGGCCTGGCCCAGCGTCGGCATGCCCGCGACGCCGGTGAGCAGGTTGACGCTCATCGCCAGCACCGCGAAGATCAGCGCCCGCGTGAGGGTCGCGACCTGGAACGCGCCGAGGACCCACGGCACGAGGACGAGCAGGAGCGCGACCACGCCGACGACGGCCGCGGTGCGCACGGGGAGGGGGCGCCGGGTCATGCGCGCCCCAGCGCGAAGAGGCCCTGCGGGCGCAGGACGAGGACGAGGAGCATCGCGCCGAAGAGGAGGAAGG
>CAZONQ010000146.1:0-6772 GCA_964581125.1 uncultured Ornithinimicrobium sp. | reverse complement strand
CGAGGTCGAGCACGACGGGAGGGGGATCTTCGAGGGCGTGCCGTCGCCTGTCGGGCTGGTTCGCTACCACTCGCTCGAGGTGGCCGAGCCGGTCCCGGACGGTCTGCGGGTCACCGCCCGGGCGCTCGACGACGGCTGCGTGATGGCGGTGGAGGACCTGGCGGCCCGGCGCTGGGGCGTGCAGTTCCACCCCGAGTCGGTGCTCTCCGAGCACGGCGGGCGGATGCTCGCCAACTTCTTCCGGATGGCCGGGGTGCGGGTCGCCGGCGATGAGGGCCCGACGGGCGGCACGGTGGGGGTGGGCGACGCCCTCGTGCCGCGGCTGCGCGCACCGGCCCGCCGCCGCGTCCGGCTCGGAGTGCGCCGGATCCCGCGCGGGTGTCCCGGTGACGTCTGGGACCTGCGCGAGGCGCTGGTGGAGGAGTCGCCCTCGTCGGTGTGGCTGGACTCCTCCGACGGGTCCGGCTGGTCGCTCGTCGTGGACTCCACCGGGCCGCTGGCCCACGAGCTGACCCACCGGGTGGGGGAGGGGCCGCTCCTGCTGGACCGGCTCGACGACGAGCTGGACCGGTGGGAGCTCCTCGATGCTGCCGACCGGCGGCGTGCCCTGCCCTTCCCCTGGCGGCCCGGCTGGGTGGGGTGGTGGGGCTACGAGCTCAAGGCCGAGACGGGCGGTTCCGCGGAGCACCCATCGCCCTGGCCCGACGCGTGGCTGACCTTCGCCGACCGCGGCGTCGTCGTCGACCACGACAGCGGTGACGTCTGGGCCCTGTGGCTGGAGCCGGACGACGACCCCGCCGCGGTCGCGGCGCAGCGCGCCTGGGCCGACGAGGTCGAGCGGGTGACCCCGGAAGTTGGACAGCAGAAACGCGTGGCCCGGCACGACTTTCCACGGTCCAACTTCCGGGGTCAGCGGTCGGCGCGCCCGAGGGACGGCGAGACGGCATACCTGGACAAGGTGCGCGCGTGCCAGGAGGAGATCGCCCGGGGCGAGTCCTACGAGATCTGCCTGACGACCACCTGGTCCGCGCGGGGGACCGGGGTGGAGGAGGCGGAGCTCTACCGGGCGATGCGGGAGGTGAGCCCGGTGCCGCACGGGGCGTGGCTGCGGTCGCCGGGGGTGAGCGTGCTCGGGTGCTCGCCGGAGCGCTTCGTGTCGGTCGACGCGCACGGTCGGGTCGAGACCAGGCCGATCAAGGGGACGCGGCCGCGCGGGGCGACGCCGCAGGAGGACGCGGCGCTCGCGGCCGACCTTGCCTCCGCGGTGAAGGACCGGGCGGAGAACCTGATGATCGTCGACCTGCTGCGCAACGACCTGCACCGCGTCTGCCGGTCGGGCAGCGTGCACGTGCCGGAGCTGTTCGCGGTGGAGAGCTACGCGACCGTGCACCAGCTCGTGTCCACGGTGCGGGGGCGCCTCGTGGAGGGTATGCGGCCCACCGACGTCCTGCGCGCATGCTTCCCGGGCGGGTCGATGACGGGGGCGCCCAAGGTGCGCACGATGGAGATCCTCGACCGGCTGGAGGGAGCGGCGCGGGGGATCTACTCCGGCGCCGTCGGGTGGATCGGGCTGGACGGGTCGATGGACACCTCGATCGTCATCCGGACGGCGACGTGGGTGCCGGCGGCCGGCGGCGGTCCGGGCGGCGACGTGACCTTCGGCGTCGGCGGGGCGGTGACCGCCCTGTCGGACCCGGCGGAGGAGCACGCGGAGATGCTCGCCAAGGCCGAGGGCGTGCTGCGGGCGCTCGACCTGGCGGCTGGGGTCAGTCCGGCTGGTCCGGGCCCACGAGCCACAGGCTGACCGGCTCGCGGCCCTGCACGCCCGAGAGGGTGACGTGCAGGCCCTGCGGCGTGCGCGACCAGCTGCGGACGAGCACCGCGTGCTTGGTCTCCAGGGCGCGCAGCAGCCGGCTCAGCGCGGCCGGGGACGCCGACGAGGCGAGGAAGGCCGTGCCGTCGGCCATCCGGATCCTCGCCACGCCCGTGACCGGGCCGGGCTCGACCAGCCGGACCGGGACGCCCCTGGTCACGAGGCCGGGCAGCACCACCTGGAGGCGGTCGGCGCGCGCGCGGTCCGCCTCGGCCCACTCGTCGGGACCACCGGTCGGCATGCCCCCAGTGTGACCGTAGGGTGGGACGATGACGAACCAGCCGATGCTCGAGCTCAACAACGGTGTCCGCATCCCCCAGGCGGGCTTCGGGACCTTCCGCGTCGACGAGGTGGAGACCCAGCGGGTCGTGGAGACCGCGCTGGAGGCGGGCTACCGCCACGTCGACACGGCCGCCGGCTACTACAACGAGGCCGGGGTCGGGGCCGCGCTGCGCGCCAGCGGGCTGCCGCGCGAGGAGGTCTTCGTGACCACCAAGCTGCGCAACGGGGACCAGGGCTACGACCGGGCGCTGCGCGCCTTCGAGGACAGCCGCGCCGCCCTGGGCGTGGACGTGGTCGACCTCTACCTCATCCACTGGCCGGTGCCGGCCAAGGGCCTCTACAAGGAGACCTGGCGGGCGCTGGAGAAGCTCTACGCCGACGGCGCGGTCCGCGCGATCGGCGTCTCCAACTTCATGCCCGAGCACCTCGAGGACCTGCTCCGCGAGGCCGAGGTCACGCCGGCCGTCAACCAGATCGAGCTGCACCCCTCCTTCCAGCAGCCGGACGCGCAGCGGGCGTCGGTGGAGGCCGGGCTGGCCGTGGAGGCCTACGCGCCGATCGGGCAGGCCGAGGACCTCGAGCTGCCCGCGCTCGTCGAGCTCGCCGAGGCGCTCGGCGTGACGCCGGCGCAGGTCGTGCTGCGCTGGCACCTGCAGCAGGGCCGGGTGGCGATCCCCAAGTCGGTCACGCCGGAGCGGATCGCGACCAACATCGACATCTTCGGCTTCGAGCTGGACGAGGACCAGATGGCCACGGTGAGCGGGCTGGACACGGGCGTGCGCATGTTCCCCGACCCGCGGACCGCGGAGTTCACGCAGATGCGCGACTGAGCGCACTCCATACCCCCGGAGTGCGGAGCACCCCCACCGCGAGGCGCGGTGGGGGTGCTGCGTCAGGGGGTCAGGCGGACTTGATCGCCGAGACCTCGAACTCGAGGGTGGCCTTCTCGGAGACGAGGACGCCGCCGGTCTCCAGCGCGGCGTTCCAGGTCAGGCCGAAGTCCTTGCGGTTGACGACGGTCGAGCCCTCGAAGCCCACGCGGGTGTTGCCGAACGGGTCCTGGGCGGCGCCGGCGTACTCGAAGTCGATGGTGACCGGCTTGGTGACGTCCTTGATCGTCAGGTCACCGGTGACGCGCAGGGTGTCGGCGTCCACGGCCTTGACGTCGGTGGAGACGAAGGTCAGGCTCGGGTAGGTCTCGACGTCGAAGAAGTCGGCGGACTTCAGGTGGCCGTCGCGGTCCGCGCTGCGGGTGTCGATGCTCGCGGCGTTGATCGTCAGCTCGATCTTGGCGTCCTGCAGGTTCTCGCCGGTGGTGGCGGTGCCGGAGATGTCGTTGAAGGCGCCGCGCACCTTGGTGACCATCGCGTGGCGGGTGGAGAAGCCGATGCGGCTGTGGGCGGGGTCGATGGTGTAGGTGCCGTCGAGCTCGTTGAGGGTCATGTGCGTGGATCCTTCTCGGTCGGGGACGTGCAGGGCGTCTTGATGACGTGTCATCCATCTTAGAGGAGCAGTGGATGACGTGTCAAGCAACTGGTAGGGTGGAGGTATGGCAGAGCAGGAGGTCCCCTGGTTGGACGAGCAGGAGATGCAGGTGTGGCGGCGCTGGCTGCGCGTCCAGACCGAGCTGTCCGCCGCCCTGGGCCGCGAGCTGAGCCGGGACAGCGGGTTGTCGCTGCAGGACTTCGAGACGCTCGTGTGGCTCTCGGAGGCGCCGGACGAGCGGCTGCGGATCTCGGTGCTGGCCGAGCGCATGCACTGGGAGCGCAGCCGGCTCTCGCACCACCTGCGGCGGATGTCCGCCCGCGGGCTGGTCGGCAAGGAGGGGTGCCCGGAGGACGGGCGCGGCTCCTTCGTCAACCTCACCGAGGCGGGCAGGCGTGCGCTGGACGAGGCTGCGCCGGACCATGTGCGGGCGGTGCGGAGGTTCTTCTTCGACGGCATGGACCGGGGCGAGCTGGGGGTCTTCGCCGCCTTCCTGCAGCGGGTGCTGGAGCGCGTGGAGGAGCGGGAGCCGGAGGTCGCGGGCGAGACCTGACCCGGGTGCTACGTTCGGCCCATGAGCGACGACGCCCGCGCCTCGGTGCCCTGCGTGATGGTCCCTGACGGCTCGCTGCAGCCGGCCGACCCGACGCCCGGGATGTCCCGCCGTGTCGCGGCCCACGGGGAGGGGATGTGGACCGGGACGGTCGACACCGAGCCCGGCGCCGTCTCCGGGTGGCACCACCACGGCGACCACGAGACGACGCTCTACATCGTGTCGGGGCGCATGCGGCTCGAGTCCGGTCCGGACGGCCGGGACGTCGTCGAGGCGGGGCCGGGCGACTTCGTGCGCGTGCCCGCCGGCGCCGTGCACCGCGAGAGCAACCCCTCCGGCGAGACCTCCCGCGCCGTCATCGTGCGCTGCGGCTCGGGCGCGCCGACCGTCAACGTCGAGGGCCCGGCGCAGGGCTGAGGCGCGCCGCCCCGACCGGGCGCGGTCTGCACGCCTTCCGACCGGGCGCGCGCTCTGCACGCCTTCCCGACCGGGCGCGCGCTCTGCGGGGCTTCCCGACCGGGCGCGCCGTCTGCACGGTATGACGTGCGCTCGGTCGCGTGCAGACCGTGCGTTCGGTCGTGGGTGGGTCGTGCGCTCGTGGACGTGTGATCTCGTCAGCGGCGGCGTGATGCGACGGCGAGCAGCCCGCCGGCCAGCCCGAGGTTCTTGAGGAGCTGGATGCGCTGGGTCGCTCGGGCCGCCTCGTCCTCGTGCTCCCAGAAGGCGTGGCCGGCGAGGGTCGTCGGCACCAGCGAGGCGACGAGGCCGGCGGCCGCGGTCCGGGGAAGGACGTCGGCGACAAGAGCAGCGCCACCGGCGACCATCGCTGCGCCGTTGGCGCGCACCATCAGCTCCGGCTCCGGGAGGCCCAGCCTGGCTGCGGCGTCGACGCGGCCGCCGGGCTCGGCGGCCGCCTGGTAGCCGAGGTAGATGAACGGGATCCCCAGGGCGATCTGCGCTGCGCGGCGGAACATCGTGGGCTGCCTCCATGTCTCGGGGTTGGTGCGGTGGACGACCCTAGTCTTCCGGACCGGCAGGCCAGAACGCCTACCCAGGTGCGACAGGCATCGTGGCGGCGAGCTGCAAGGCCCGGCCGGCAGGTGCCGGCCGCCCTCAGCCGCGGCCGAGAAGGCGGCTGAGGAAAGGCCTTACGCCCGAGTCCTCCGGGGCGCCGGCGTGCCCGGGGCAGCGTCGAGCGGTGGGCACGGACGCCATGACCTGATCGACGTGCTGGCCGCAGCCGGCCCAGGTGGTCTTGCCGCAGGTCTTGCAGGTGGCGGGACGGCACATGAGGGATCTCCTTGGGGCGAGGGGGCTCGATCCGGAGAAGAATACCCCGTGGGGTATAGTGGTGTCAGTGCCGACCCGGCCTGCGACCCCAGCGAGGAGCACCCCACGTGGACTACACCATCAGCACC
The DNA here is from genome assembly GCA_964581125.1 of uncultured Ornithinimicrobium sp. GTDB lineage: Bacteria > Actinomycetota > Actinomycetes > Actinomycetales > Dermatophilaceae > Ornithinicoccus. The sequence continues at coordinate 1,161 of CAZONQ010000146.1, read as the reverse complement.
ACCGTCGGACGTCCGTTTCCCGAAGCTCTGGACGCCACCAGGGCCGCCCTGGCCGACCAGGGCTTCGGCGTCCTGACCGAGATCGACCTCGCCGGGACCCTGCGGTCCAAGATCGGCGCGGAGGTCCGCGACCAGGTGATTCTCGGCGCCTGCCGGCCACCGCTCGCCCACGCCGCGGTCCAGGCAGAGCCGTCGGTCGGCGTGCTGCTCCCGTGCAACGTCGTCGTGCGCTCCGTTGACGACGGCAGCACCGTCGTGGAGGCGCTGGACCCCGACGTCATGGTCTCCATGACCGGCAACGCCGACCTTGCGGCCGTGGCGGCCGAGGCCCGCGAGCGGCTGGCCGCGGCCCTGGCCTCCCTCGCCAACTGAGACGCCGGAAGGACAGCCAGCCCATGATCATTCTGAACACCGACGACATGGCACCGGTCATCAACCGGCTGCGCCGCGCACAGGGCCAGATCGGCGGTGTCATCCGGCTCATCGAGGAAGGACGCGACTGCAAGGACGTCGTCACCCAGCTCGCCGCCGTCAACCGGGCTCTCGACCGAGCGGGCTTCGCGATCGTCTCCTCCGGTCTCAAGGAATGCCTCAGCTCGCCCGAGGGGCCGCGGCCGGAGGACCAGAAAGCCATGGAGAAGCTCTTCCTCAGCCTCGCCTGACCTCGCGGTGGGCGGAAGGTCGCCGAGGGCTTCGTGACGCCTGGGAGCCGCGTGGTGGGCCCCGTGGGACTCGAACCCACAACCTACGGATTAAAAGGCTCTCCTGACTGATCCGTGGGTCATTTCCGGCCTGGGAGGACGGGTCGGTGGCCGCCGAGGCTGAGCATGGCCAGGGCGATGAGGGCGTGGGGTGAGCGGAAGCCGAAGGCGATGCGGGTGATCAGGCGCACCTTGGTGTTCACTGACTCGATGCGCCCGTTGGACAGTCCGTGCTCGATCGAGGCCATGATGCTGGCTCGGTGCTTGAGGATCTTGCGTTGCAGCGCCACGAAGGCGGGGATGCGGCATCGGCGGGCCCAGGAGACCCACCGGTCCAGGGCCTCCTCAGCGTCTTCCAGGTCGAGGCGGAAGATGGTGCGCAGGCCTTCCTTGAGCAGGTAGGCCCGGTACAGGCGCGGGTCGGCCTTGGCGACCCAGGCCAGCTTGGCCTGCTGGTTCT
>CAZONQ010000145.1:0-6853 GCA_964581125.1 uncultured Ornithinimicrobium sp. | reverse complement strand
CCGGGGCACCGCCCGCGCCGCTGCAGCCCGCGAGCACCAACGAGCCCGCGAGCGCCAGTCCTGTCCCACCGGTCGCCCACCGCATGACGGCCACCCTAGACCTCGCCGCCCACGGTCCCGGGGAGATCGCCCGGCAGGTCGGCAGGCTCGGTCACGGGCAGCCCGCACACGGTGCCGCTGCACACGACGGCCGCCCTGGCCCCGCCCACCTGCGGGGTCCCGGGGTCGCCGTCGACGACGAGCGTGCCCACGGGGGTATGCCGTGCCGCGGCGGCCAGGGCAGCCTCCTCGCCCCCCGCCTCCTCGGGCGGGGCGGGGGAGAGGCGCACCAGGACCGGCCCGGCCGCCAGCTCCTCCGCCGCGGCGAGCGCCCACCCGGCGAAGCGGGGCGCCTGCCGGGCGAGCGACGCCATACCCTCCAGCGCGACGGAGGCGGCGTCGAGGTGCGCGGCGTCCGCGGCCTGGGCCCCGTGCCGGGCGAGCGCCAGCACGAGGGCGCTCGCGCCGCCGGGCTCGGCGTTGTCGCCCTCCGGGCGCGGGGTGAGGACGAGGCGCTCGGCGTCGTGGCCGGTGGCGCGGAAGGTGCCGTCCGGCTCGCCGTAGAGGTCGAGCGCGCGGTCGAGGAGCCGGCCCGCCTCCTCGAGCCACGCCTGGTCGCCGGTCGCGCGGTGCAGGGCCAGGAGGCCGTCGGCCAGGTCGCCGTGGTCCTCCGCGACCGCCAGCGCCGCGCCGACCACGCCGTCGCGCGAGCTGCGCCGCAGCCGGCCGTCGACGACGTGCACGTCCAGCAGGAAGCGCGCGCACCGGGCCGCGACGTCGACCCAGTCGGGCTCGTCCAGGAGCCATCCGGCGTGCGCGAGCGAGGCGACGAGCAGGCCGTTCCAGGCCGTGACGACCTTGTCGTCGCGGGCCGGCTGGGGCCGCAGCGAGCGGTGCACGGCGAGCCGCTCCCGCACGCCGCGCCACCAGGCCGGGTCGTCGGGGTCCTGCCGCAGCTGGAGCGTGGAGGTGCCGTGCTCGAAGGTGCCGACCTCGGTGACCCCAAGGAGCTCGGCGGCCCATGCGCCGTCCTCGTCGCCGAGGACCTGGCGCAGCTGCTCGGGCGTCCACACGTAGGTGAGGCCCTCCACCCCGTCGGTGTCGGCGTCGAGCGAGCTGGCGAAGGCGGCCTGCTCGGTCCACATCTCCTGCAGCAGCCAGTCGACCGTCTCGCGCACGACCCGCTCGGCCCACGGTCGTGCCTCCCCGTCGACGCGGGCGAGGTCGGCGTAGACGCCGAGGAGCAGGGCGTTGTCGTAGAGCATCTTCTCGAAGTGGGGGACCACCCAGGCGCGGTCCACCGCATACCGGGCGAAGCCGCCGCCCACCTGGTCGTAGACGCCGGAACGGGCCATCGCCTCGCACGTGCCGCGCACCATCCGCAGCGCCTCCTCGTCCCCCGTGCGCCCGTGGTGGCGCTGCAGGAAGGCCAGGACCATCGACGGCGGGAACTTCGGCGCCCCGCCGAAGCCGCCCCACTGGGGGTCGTGCTCCTGCGCGAGCGTCCGCACCGCGGCGCCGAGGTCGTCCTCGGTGAGCGCGGGGCCGCGCGCGGCGCCCGCCCCGGCGGTGCGCAGCGCCTCCACGATCTCCGCGCCGCCCTGCTCCAGACGCTGACGGTCCTCCCGCCAGGCCCGCCCCGCGGAGGCCAGGAGCCGCAGGAAGACGTCCTTCGGCAGGTAGGTGCCGGCCCAGAACGGCTCGCCCGACGGCGTCAGCAGACAGGTCATCGGCCAGCCGCCCTGGCCGGTGAGCGCGGTCGTCGCCGCCATGTAGACGGCGTCGACGTCCGGGCGCTCCTCCCGGTCGACCTTGACCGCCACCCAGCCCTCGTTGACGACCGCCGCCACCTGCGCGTCCTCGAAGGACTCGTGCGCCATGACGTGGCACCAGTGGCAGGCGGCGTAGCCGACCGAGAGCAGCACCGGCACGTCGCGCCGCCGGGCCTCGGCGAAGGCCTCCTCGCCCCACTCCCACCAGTCGACCGGGTTGTCGGCGTGCTGCTGCAGGTAGGGCGAGGTGCTGGCGGACAGGCGGTTGGGCATGCCCCCACGCTACGGGGGTCAGCCGCGCTGCATCGCCTTGACGATCCCGACGGCGCGGGTGATCTCGTCCTCGCTCTCCGTGCGGTCGTCGCGGATCGCCCACAGCGCGTTCTGCGCCATGCGCACCACCGTGGCCTCCCGCGCGCGGTCGCGGTCCAGCCCGGCGGCCCCGCAGACCTCCTCCAGGCAGGCGAGCAGGTGCGCTCCCGGGTCCGGGGCGGCCAGCGCCTGCTCCCACCGGTTCCACACGGCCGGGGCCACCGCCCAGTGGGGGTCGCCGGCGACGACCTTGGGGTCGATGGCGACCCACTCGCCGGGGTCCGGCCGCCACAGCACGTTCATCTGGTGCAGGTCGGTGTGGACCAGCCGTGCGTCGAGGTCCGGCCGACCCAGCAGGTCCTCGGTCACCGCCGCGGCGTGCTGGAGCATCCGGCGCGGGAAGCGGCGCGTCGCCGTCGGCCCGCCCGTGGCAGCGGCCAGCCGGTCGCGCAGCACGCCCAGCTCGTCGCTCAGCCGCGGCGCCCACGGGGGAGCGGGCCGGTCCAGCCGCGCCAGCACCTCGCCGAGCGCCCGGCTCGTGGTCACCAGGGGTCCGGACATCAGGTCCCGCGTCGGGTCCAGACGCTCGAGGAGGTATGCCGTCAGGCCGGGGTCCGCGGCCAGCAGCCGGACCGCGCCGCGCCCCTGCCACACGCCGAGGGCGCGGTGCTCGTGGTCCGCCTCGGGGTGCGGCCACCCCAGCTTGAGCGCCGCCGGTCCGCCGTCCGGGAGGAGGACCGGGAGGACGACGGCGGTGAACCCCCACCGCAGCGGCTCGGCCGTGTCGCGCCGCAGCTCCCACCGTCCGAGCGCGGCCTCGACCCGGGCGGGCAGCTCGTCGAGCCAGGCGGCACCGTCCAGGCGGCGGGCCGCCGGGACGTGGCCGGCGGGCTCCGGGTCGGGGACGTGCTGGACGACCGCGTCGACGAACTCCCGCGGCAGCTCCCCGGGGAGGAGCGTGGTCATGGTGCGGGGAGGGGGACGACGGTCACGACAGCGTCATGCCGGGGAAGGGCCGCGGGTCGGTGCCCAGCGCCCGGGCCCACACGACGGCGTCGGAGACGATCCGGACGACGCCGGTGAGCTGGTCGACCCGCCCGGGCAGGCGCTGGGCGGCGTCGAGCGCGGCCGGCGCCACGTCGCCGACGAGCTGCCTGGCCAGCTGCCGGCGCTGCTCCTCGGTCTCCAGCGGCTCGGGCAGGTCGTAGCCCAGGGGGGCGACCGGCGCGGCGGCGCCGGCGAGCGTCGCCAGCTGCCGGGTCACCGACCGCAGCGGTTCCAGCACCGACTCGTAGGTCTCGCGCTCCTCGCCGTGCGCGCGTGCGGCGACGACCTCGAGGCCGAAGACCGCGGGGCGGGCCACGGCGAGCACCGGGACGGCGGCCGTCCCGGCGGGCCCCGCCATCTCGCCCCACTCGACCGGTGCGCCCAGCCAGGCGGCGGCGGCCACGTGCTGGGCGGCGAGCGAGGCGAGCACGGGCACGTGGGTGGCGCTCGCGGTGGACAGCTCCCGGCAGGCCTGCGTGCGGTCGGCGCGCAGCGCGCGCCCCAGCTCCGTGGCGCCCGGCCGTCCCTGCTCCGGGCCCGCCGTCGCGGTGGTGCCCGAGTCGTCCGGGTGCCCGGTCGCCGCCGCGGCGTCGGCGGGCGCCGTCACGGCGGGTGCGTCCAGCAGCGCGGGCAGCGGCACCCCGCCGAGGGTGACGAGCAGCTCGAGGCGCTCCTGCTGCTCGCGCCACAGCGCGCCGAGGCGCTCCAGGGTGCGGGCCCTGCCGTCCACGACGTCGAGCGCGAGACGGTAGCCGTGGACCCGCTGCCGCGCGGCGAGGAAGAGGTCGGTGTCCGGCGGCCAGGTCGCCGGGTCGTCCGCCCGCACCCCGTCCGTCGGGGACACGGGCGTGCCCGGGTCCTCCTCGTCGCACCCGGCCAGCACGACGGCGCCGCCGGCGAGCGCGGCGGCGCGCAGCAGGGTGCGTCGGGAGACGGCGGGGGGCATGACGGGGATCATCTCAGAGGGTAGGGTAGACGCCCCGGACCGGTGGTCGGGCGGCACCGCGCTGCCCGGCCACTCGTCGCACAACAGCAGAACGACGGCAGGAGGCACCCCGATGGACGCCCGGGCACGCACCGAGACGATCACCGCGCTGGTCTCCGGGCCCCTGGCGGGGATCGGCGTCGTCGTCGACGACGTCACGGTCCAGCAGGCGGGCAGGCGTCGCCTCGTGCGGGTCTTCGTGGCCCGTGACGTCTCGGGCCTGCCTCCGGAGGACACCTCCAGCCCCGTCGAGCCGCTCAGCCTCGACGAGGTCGCGGACGCCACCCGCGTCGTCTCCGACGCCCTGGACTCCTCCGACGTCATGGGGGAGGCGCCCTACACCCTCGAGGTGAGCTCGCCCGGCCTGGACCGGCCGCTCGTCGCCCGCGACCAGTTCCGCCGCAACGTCGGGCGGATGCTCGAGGTCGTGCCCGCGGAGGGGCACGACCCCGTGACCGGGCGGCTCCTGGCCGTCACCGCCGACGGCGTCACCCTCGACACCGGCCCGGACGACGCCGGGCCGACCGACCTCCCCTGGGACCACCTGACGCGGGCGACCGTGCAGGTCGAGTTCTCGCGGCCGGACCGAAAGGACCACTGATGGACATCGACATGACCGCGCTGCGGATGCTGGAGCGGGAGCGCGAGATCCCGATGGACGTCATCGTCCAGGCCATCGAGCAGGCGCTGCTGTCCGCCTACCAGAAGATCGAGGGCCACTACCGCGACGCCCGGGTCGAGCTGGACCGCAAGGGCGGACGGGTGACGGTGTGGGCCCGCGAGGAGGCCCCGGTCCTCGAGGACGGCACGCGCGGCGAGCCCGGGCCCGAGTTCGACGACACGCCGGAGGGCTTCGGCCGCGTCGCCGCCGCGACCGCCCGCCAGGTCATCACCCAGCGGATGCGCGAGCTCGAGGACGACGCCGTGCTCGGCGACTTCCGGGCGCGCGAGGGCGACATCGCCTCGGGCATCATCCAGCAGTCCAGCGACCCGCGCTTCGTCCTCGTCGACTTCGGGACCGTCGAGGGCGAGCTGCCCACGGCCGAGCAGGTGCCGGGGGAGACCTACGAGCACGGCCAGCGGATCCGGTGCTACGTCGTGAGCGCCAAGCGCGGCTACCGCGGTCCGCAGATCACGCTGTCCCGGACCCACCCCAACCTGGTCCGGCGGCTCTTCGCGCTCGAGGTGCCCGAGATCGCCGACGGCAGCGTGGAGATCGCCGCGGTCGCGCGCGAGGCCGGCCACCGGACCAAGATCGCGGTGCACGCCACCGTGCCGGGCGTCAACGCCAAGGGCGCCTGCATCGGCCCGATGGGCCAGCGGGTGCGGGCCGTGATGGCCGAGCTGCAGGGCGAGAAGATCGACATCGTCGACTACAGCGACGACCCCGAGGAGTTCGTGGCCTCCGCGCTCTCGCCCGCCAAGGTGCAGTCGGCCCGCATCGTCGACCAGCGGACGCGGCAGGTGCGGGTCGTCGTGCCGGACTACCAGCTCTCCCTGGCGATCGGCCGCGAGGGGCAGAACGCCCGCCTGGCGCACCGCCTCACCGGGTGGAAGATCGACATCCGTGCGGACACCGAGGAGCAGGAGGGCGCGACGCCGCCGGACGGGCCGGCCGGCCCGGGCGTGTAGAGTGGAGGATGCTGTCCGTCGCTGTCCCGGTCCGTCCATGACCACAGATCCGCCCCGCACACCGGTGCGGACCTGCGTGGGGTGCCGGCGCAGGGACGAGCAGACTGCATTGCTGCGCGTCGTCGCGGTCCGCGACGAGGGCACCACCAGCGGGTGGCTGCTCCGGGCGGACGAGCGTCGGCGCGCTGCCGGGCGAGGGGCCTACGTGCACCGCGACCCGGCGTGCCTGCAGCGGGCGATCGACCGGCGGGCGTTCGGCAGGGCACTCCGCCTCCCGGCGGGGAGCCGGACCGACGCGACCGACGTGCGGGAGCGGCTGCAGCCGCAGGCGTGACACGTCCCGGCCACCAGGTCGGGGCGAGACCAAGGGCGGGTCCACCACCGGACCTGTCATCGAGTATCCGGAAGCGGGTTTGACGCTGATGAGCACCCGATGAGTACTCAGCGATGAGCACCCACCAGTCCTAGTCACGGCTGTGCCCAGAGCGGGCCCGGTCGTGGCGCAACCCTCAAGGAGACACCACACCGTGGCCAAACTCAGGGTCTACGAGCTCGCCAAGGAGCTCGGGGTCGAGAGCAAGGAGCTGCTCGCCCACCTGAAGGAGCAGGGCGAGTTCGTCCGGTCGGCGTCGTCGACCATCGAGCCGCCCGTCGTCCGCAAGATTCGTGAGAACCCGCCGGCCGCCGCCAAGGCCGCCGACGGCGCCAAGGACGCCAAGCCGTCCGGCAAGCCCGCCGCCAAGCCTGCGGGCAAGCCGGCGTCGGCACGTCCCGGCCCCGCCGCGACGCCCGGCCCCAAGCCCGGCGCCGCGCAGCCGCGTCCGACCGACGGCGCCGCCGCGGCGCCGAAGACCGACCAGAGCGACCGGACCGACAAGGCCGACAGGCCCGCGGCCCCGGCCGCCGAGGCCGGCACGCCCGCGGTCAAGCCCGGTCCCCGTCCGGGCCCGGCCGAGACCCCCGCCGCCGCGGAGCGCGGCCGGGGCGAGGCCGCGGGGAAGGCGCCCCCGGGGCGGGGCCCGGGCCGGGGGGGCGGCCCGGGGGGGCGGCGCGCGGGGTCCCTGCC
>CAZONQ010000144.1:0-6862 GCA_964581125.1 uncultured Ornithinimicrobium sp. | reverse complement strand
CCCAGCCCCACGAGGCCCCGGACCTCGTCGACCAGCCCGGCGCGCCACATACCCTCCGCCCGCTCGGCGACCCGCCGGTCGAGCACGTCCCGGTCCGCGCGCAGGCCGACCGTCACGGTGGGCTCGACGTGCTCGCGGGTGGGCATCGTGGCGCTGAACGGCCGCCCGGTCAGCTCGACCACCTCGAGCGCGCGCACGACCCGGCGCCCGTTGCGGGGCTCGATCCGCACGGCGGCCTCTGGGTCGCGGCGCCCCAGCTCGGCGTGCAGCGCCTCCGCGCCGTGCCGCCCGAGCTCGGCCTCCCACCGGGCGCGCACCGCCGGGTCGGTCGGCGGGATCTCCAGCCGGTCCAGCAGCGCCCGCACGTAGAGGCCGGACCCGCCGACGACGACCGGGACCGCGCCCCGCGCGCGCACCGCGGCCAGGTCGGCCCGCGCCGCCTGCTGGTAGGCGGCGACGCTCGCCTCCTGCGTCACCTCCAGGACGTCCAGCTGGTGGTGGGGTATGCCGTGCCGCTCCGCCTCGGTCAGCTTGGCGGTGCCGACGTCCATGCCGCGGTAGAGCTGCGAGGCGTCGGCGTTGACCACCTCGCCGCCGAGCTCGGCCGCCAGGGCGACGCCGAGGTCGGACTTGCCGGTGGCCGTCGGGCCCACGACGGCCACGACGGGCACGACGGGCCGGCCGCCGGGGGCGGCCGGCGACGCGCGGCGCTCGGGGTCGGACGGCGGGGCGGGCACGTCTGCCATCCTGTCATCGACCGTCCCGGCACCGGGACGGGCCGCACGACCGGGGGCGACGTGGCCTCCGGCGACCGACCGACCAGGAGGGAACCCATGTCCAGCACCCCCGATCAGCCCGCACCGCAGCCGCGGCCCAGCTCCCCGAGCGGCGCCGGCGGCTTCTTCAAGGCGCTCTTCGACCTCGGGTTCGACACCTTCGTCACCCCGGTGATCGTCAAGATCGTCTACGTCGTCGGGATGGTCCTCATCGGGCTGGTGACGCTCTACCTCTTCCTCACCGCCTTCCAGCACTTCGACGGGGGCCCGTTCTCCAGCCCGCTGCTCGGGATGGTCCAGCTCGTCGGGGCGCCGCTGCTCGGCATCTTCTACCTGGCGTTCTTCCGGATGAGCCTGGAGCTCTACTACGCGGTCATCCGGCTCAGCGAGGACGTCCACCACGGCCGGGGCCGGCTCTGACCCCGCCCCGCCCCGCTTGCCCGCCCGCCCGGCCGGGTGCAGGGTGTCACGCATGAGCGAGAGCACCAGCACCCCGCGGCAGGACGACGAGGGCACCTTCGTCGGCGGCAGCTTCGGCACCGCCGACGAGGGCACCGGGGACGCCCTCGACGTGGAGGCGACCGAGGCCACCGGCGACGTCGAGGGCACCGGCGACGAGGTCCCGCCCGGCGAGCGCAACGACCCGGTCTGACCCGCGCGGGGGACCTCACCCCCTACCCTGTCGGTCATGGCCGACACCCCGATCGAGGTCCACATCATCGCCGACTCGACCGGTGACACGGCCGCCCGCGTGGCGAGGGCGGCGGCCGCGCAGTACGTCGGCTACGACGTGCGGATCATCCGCCACCCCCGGCAGTCGACCGCCGACGGGCTGCACGACGCCTTCGCGCGCATGCACCCCGACCGGGCGCGGACGGTCGTCTTCTCGACCGTGGTCGACGAGGGGCTGCGCCGGCTGGTCGCCCAGCTGTGCACCGAGCGCGGCCTGCCGCACGCCGACCTGCTCGAGCCGGCCGTCGGGGCGCTGCGGGAGGCGACCGGCCGGGACCCCTCGCGCGTGGTGACCCCGGTCGGGGTGAGCGAGGACTACTTCAAGCGCGTGCAGGCGATGGAGTTCGCGATCGCCAACGACGACGGCCACCTGTCCAACCACCTGCGCGAGGCCGACGTCGTGCTCGTCGGGGTGAGCCGCTCCGGCAAGACGCCGCTGTCGATGTACCTCGGCTACCTGGGCTACAAGACGGCCAACATCCCGCTGGTGCCGGGCATCCCGGTGCCCGACCAGCTCTTCGAGGTGGAGCGGTGGAAGATCGTCGGCCTGACGATCGACCCGGAGCGGCTCTCGGAGATCCGCACCCGCCGCGTGCGGGCCATGGGGTCGCACGGCGTGCACCGCGACGGCTACACCGAGCTGGTCCGGATCTTCGACGAGCTGGACGAGGTGTCGGCGGTGCAGCGCAGCCTCGGCTGCCCGGTCATCGACACCACCGACCTGGCCCTGGAGGAGGCCGCCGGACGGGTCATCGAGTACGTCCAGCGGCGCAAGGAGGCCGCGGCGGGGAGGTGACCGCGCGGGCGATAGTGTCTGCACAGGGCCACCAGGGCGGAGCCCCGCGCGTATCGAAGGAGATCGGACAGATGAGCCAGACCCCGTACCTCTACGACATGTCCGACGGCGATGCGTCGATGCGCACGCTGCTCGGCGGCAAGGGGGCCAACCTCGCCGAGATGAAGCGCATGGGCATCCCGGTGCCGGACGGCTTCACGGTCAGCACCGCGGCGTGCGTGGCCACGATGGAGGCCGGGGGCGACTGGCCCGAGCACCTGTGGGAGGACGTGCTCGATGCGCTGGCGCGGCTCGAGGAGCGCACCGGCCGGACCCTCGGCGGGTCGACCAGGCCGCTGCTCGTGTCCGTGCGCTCCGGCGCCGTCGTCTCGATGCCCGGGATGATGGACACGATCCTCAACCTCGGCATCGGCGACGAGACCGTGGAGGCGCTGGGCGCCGAGGCCGACAACCCCCGCTTCGCCTGGGACTCCTACCGCCGCTTCCTGCAGATGTACGGCGAGGTCGTCGAGGGCGTCGCCCCGCACGTCTACGAGGACGAGCTCACCGCCCTGAAGGCTCGTCGCGGCGTCGAGCAGGACACCGACCTGACCACCGACGACCTCAAGGAGCTCGTCGCGACCTTCAAGGACGTCTCCCGCCGCGAGCTCGGCCGCGACCTGCCCACCGACCCCCGCGAGCAGCTGCGGGGCGCCGTCGACGCCGTCTTCCGCTCCTGGGACACCCCGCGCGCCCGCGTCTACCGCAAGGCCAACGACATCCCCGACGACCTGGGCACGGCGGTCAACGTCATGCAGATGGTCTTCGGCAACCTCGGCGACACCTCCGCGACCGGCGTGTGCTTCACGCGCAACCCCTCGACCGGGGCGCACGAGCTCTACGGCGAGTTCCTCCTCAACGCCCAGGGCGAGGACGTCGTGGCCGGCATCCGCACGCCGCGCGACCTCGCCGAGATGGAGGAGGTCCTCCCCGAGGCCTACGCCCAGCTCCTGCAGACGATGAAGGACCTCGAGGCCCACTACAAGGACATGCAGGACATCGAGTTCACCGTCGAGGACGGCACGCTCTACCTCCTGCAGACGCGCAACGGCAAGCGGACCGCCGCCGCCGCGCTGCGGATCGCCCGGGACATGGTCGAGGAGGGCGTGGTCAGCCGCGAGGAGGCGCTGACCCGCATCGCGCCCAGCCAGCTGGACCAGCTGCTCCACCCCGCGATCGACCCCGACCACGGCCGCACCCCCGTCACCAGGGGCCTGCCGGCCTCTCCGGGCGCCGCGGTCGGCGCCGTCGTCTTCGACGCCGACACCGCCGCCGAGCGCGGCCACGCCGGCGAGCCGGTCGTGCTGGTCCGCTACGAGACCACCCCGGACGACATCCACGGCGTCATCGGCGCCCAGGGCGTCCTCACCGCCCACGGGGGCATGACGTCGCACGCCGCGGTCGTCGCGCGCGGCATGGGCAAGCCCTGCGTCGCCGGCGCCCACGGCATCCGCATCAACACCGCGGAGCGGACGCTCACGGTCGGCGACCGCGTCTTCGCCGAGGGCGACGTCGTCACCCTCGACGGCTCGACCGGCGACGTCTACGGCGAGGCCCTCGAGCTGGTGCCGCCGCAGATCAACGAGGACTTCAGCGCGATCGTCGGCTGGTCCGACGAGATCCGCCGCCTCGGCGTGCGGGCCAACGCCGACACCGGCGAGGACGCCGCCAAGGCGCGCGAGCTCGGCGCCGAGGGCATCGGGCTGTGCCGCACCGAGCACATGTTCATGGCGGCCGAGCGCCTGCCCGCCGTCCGCGAGATGATCCTCGCCGAGTCCGTCGAGGACCGTGCCGCCGCGCTGGAGAAGATCCTGCCGATGCAGCAGGAGGACTTCGAGGGCATCTTCACCGCGATGAAGGGCCTGCCGGTGACCGTGCGCCTGCTCGACCCGCCGCTGCACGAGTTCCTCCCCGACCTCGTCGAGCAGTCCCTGCTGGTCCAGCGCCTCGAGCTCACCGGCGGCGACCAGGAGGAGCTGTCGTCGGCGCGGGCGCTGCTGGCCCAGGTCAAGCGCCTGCACGAGCAGAACCCGATGCTCGGCACCCGCGGCTGCCGCCTCGGCATGCTCTACCCCGAGATCCCCGAGATGCAGACCCGCGCGATCGTGCGCGCGGCGCTGGCCGTCCGCGAGCGCGAGGGCGAGACCGTCGACGTGGAGGTCATGATCCCGCTCGTCGCCTACGCCAGCGAGCTCGAGGCGCACCGCGAGGTCGTCGAGCGCACCGTCGCCGAGGAGCTCGACGCCGCCGGCGAGCAGCTGGACGTCCGCGTCGGCACGATGATCGAGCTGCCCCGGGCCGCGATCGTGGCCGACCAGATCGCCGAGCACGCCGACTTCTTCTCCTTCGGCACCAACGACCTGACCCAGACCGGCATCGGGATCAGCCGCGACGACGCCGAGGGCGGCTTCCTGTCCGCCTACGTCTCCGACGAGGTCATCCCGGCCAATCCGTTCGAGTCGATCGACCGCGACGGCGTCGGGGGCCTGGTGAGCATCGGCACCGAGCGGGGCCGCTCCACCCGGCCCGACCTCAAGGTCGGCGTCTGCGGCGAGCACGGCGGCGACCCCGCCTCGATCGCGCTCTTCGAGGAGCTGGGCCTGTCCTACGTCTCCTGCTCGCCCTACCGCGTGCCGATCGCCCGCTTCGCCGCCGCCCGCGCCGTCCTGGACGACCGGAAGGCGGAGTGACCCCGGACGTCCCGGACGGGCCGGAGCGCGGCCAGGTCTTCGACGACCTGGCCGCGCTCGGCGGCTTCTTCGCGCTCGCGGCGCCCCCCGAGCCCGGCACCGACGCGGTCCCCTGGGCGCAGGTGCTCTCGGAGGAGGCCCTCGCGGGCAGGTTCGCCACCGTGCGGGAGGCGCTCGCGACCGGCAGCGGCCTGCCGGTGGACGAGGTGGACCCGAAGGTCGCGGTCTCCGCGGCGCAGGTCGGGCTCGCCTCCCGCCTCTGGTCGGTGGCGCTCGCCTCGGCGCTCCTGCACCGCTGGGTCCCCGACCTCGGGGAGGACAACCTCGTGGCCAGCCCCGGCCACCGCGGGGCCGTCCCGCTCGGCGTCGCCGACCCGGCCCGGGGGTATGCCGTGCCCGCCCCGACCTCCGCCGAGCCCGAGCCCGTGGCCGGGACCGTGGCACGGGCCGTGGTCCCCGCCCTGACCAGCCTCACCGAGGCCTGCGCGCGGGTCGGTCGCACGCCCGCGAAGGTCCTCACGAGCAACACCGCCTCGGCGCTCGTGGGTGGCGCCCGCGTCCTGGCCGGGCACCGGCCGGAGCAGGGACCCGCCGCCTGGGCCGCGGCCCGGGAGCTCCTCGCGCACCCGACGGTCGCGGCCGGCGGCGCCGCCGTGCCGTCCGCGTCTCTGCCCGCTGGGGTCGGCGGCGCGATGGAGCACCGCGAGGAGGCCTTCCTGCGCTCGGGGTGCTGCGTGTTCTACCGGCTGCCCGGCCACGGGCTGTGCCCGGACTGCGTGCTCGCGCCCTCCCGGGCGGGAGAGGTCACGCCCGCCCACTGAGGGACCGGGCTCGTCTCAGCCCCGCGGACGGACCGTCCCGGCGCCGGACTCCTCGTCCCAGGAGTAGACCTCGACGCCGTCGACGAAGGTGCGCAGCACCCGCGAGCTGAGCTCGAGCGGGTCGCCGGACCAGAGCACGACGTCCGCGTCCTTGCCGGGGGTGATCGAGCCGACGCGGTCCTCGACGCCCAGCACGCGGGCCGGGTTGATCGTCACGGCGCGCAGGGCGGCGTCGCGGTCCATGCCCTCGCGGACCGCGAGGGCCACCTGGGTGATGAGGTACTCGATCGGCACGACGGGGTGGTCGGTGATGATCGACACCGGCACGCCCGCGCGGTCGAGGATGCCCGGTGCCCGCAGCGACCGGTCGCGCACCTCGACCTTGGACCGGCTCACGATGAGCGGGCCGTAGAGGACCGGCACCTGCCGCTCCGCGAGCAGGTCGGCCAGCAGGTAGCTCTCGGTGCCGTGGTCGAGGACCAGCTCGTAGCCGAACTCGTCGGCCAGCCGCAGCGCCGTGGCGATGTCGTCGGCGCGGTGGCAGTGCTGACGCCACGGGATCTCCCGGTCGAGCACCTTGCCGAGGATCTCGCCGACCAGGTCGGCGTCGACCGGCTTGCCCTCGGCGGCGCCCACCCGCGCCTGGTAGGACCGGGCGGCGGCGAAGGCCCGGCGGAGCACGAGCGCGACCCCGAGACGGGTGGACGGGGTCTTCTTCTGGTCGCCGTAGACGCGCTTGGGGTTCTCGCCGAGCGCGGACTTCACGCCCGAGGGGTTGCGCAGGACCATCTCGTCGACGTAGCGGCCGTAGGTCTTCAGGGCCACCGCCTGGCCGCCGATCGGGTTCCCGGAGCCGGGGTTGACGTTGACCGTGGTGATCCCGCCCATGAGGGCGTCGTCGAAGCCCTGCTCCCTCGGGTTGATGGCGTCGACCGCCCGGGCGGCGGCCATCACCGGGTCGGTCATCTCGTTGGTGTCCTGGCCGGCCCAGCCCTCGCCCTCCTCCCA
>CAZONQ010000143.1:0-6896 GCA_964581125.1 uncultured Ornithinimicrobium sp. | reverse complement strand
CGGACGTCGCGCCGTCGCCGATGAAGGCCAGCGCCACCCCGCCGGTGCCCCGGCGCCGCATCCCGTCGGCGGCGCCGGCCGCGTGGACGACCTGCGTCGACAGCGGCGTGCACTGCGGCGCGGTGCGCGTCGCCACCGGGTCGTAGCCGCAGTGCCAGTCGCCGCGCAGCAGGGTGAGCACCTCGACCGGGTCGATCCCGCGGCTGACCAGCGCCATCGAGTCGCGGTAGGTCGGGAAGAACCAGTCCTGCTCGCCCAGCGCGAGCACCGGCGCGACCTGGCACGCGTCCTGCCCGCGCGAGCTCGGGTAGACCGCCAGCCGCCCCTGCTTGGTCAGCGCGGTGGCCTGCGCGTCGAAGCGCCGGCCCACCACCATCCCGCGCCACACCTGCAGCAGGTCGTCGTCGGAGGGTATGGAGTAGCCGCGGCTCTCCCACAGCACCGCCTGCTCCGGGGTCGGGTCGGCCGGCGTGCCGTCCGGCTCCAGGAAGCGGACCGGCTCGGGGGAGGGCAGCAGGTCGCTGACGTCTCCCGGGGCCGTGCCGGCGCTCGTGCCGGCCGCCCGGTCGGTCGTGGTCGTGTCGCTCATCGTCGAGTCCTCCGTGCAGACGTTCGTCCTGCCTATCGTCGCGCAGGCCAGACGGGAGATCAGGTGGTGGGCACGACGTCGAGACGTCTGGCACGATGGAGCGGTGAGCGAGAGCATTCCGTCCAGCCCTGCGGGGCGCACCCCGCCCGCTCCGAGACAGGTGGTGCGCCTCGACGACACCGACCGGGCGATGATCGACGCGCTCCGGGTCGACGGGCGGCTGTCGGTGCGGGCCCTGGCCGAGCAGGTGCACATCTCCCGGGCCAACGCCTACGCCCGCCTCGACCGCCTGCAGCGCGAGGGCGTGGTCACCGGCTTCACGGTCACGGTCGACCCCGACCGGATGGGCCTGGGCACGGCGGCGTTCGTCTCGGTGAGCATCGAGCAGGACAGCTGGCGCCGGGTCACCCGCGCGCTCGCCGAGCTGCCCGGCGTGGAGCGCATCTCGCTCGTCGGCGCCGAGTTCGACGTCCTCGTCCAGGTCCGCGCGCACGACAACCACGAGCTGCGCGACGTCGTCCTCGGCCAGATCCAGTCGGTCGCGGGGGTCCGCGGCACCCGCACCTGGCTCATCTTCGACGAGATCACCGTCGGCCCGCGCACCTGACCCCGTACGGTGGCCCGGTGGACGACCGGCCCGACCTCACGGCATACCTGATGAGAGCCGTCCGCGCGAGCGACGCGGAGGCGGTGCTCGACGCCTTCGGCTCCGCGCCGGACATGGCGCGCCAGGGCGAGGTGGGCGACCTCGCGTCGGCGGAGCGCTACGTCGGGTGGCTGCTCGCCGACGACCGGCGCGCGTGGGCGGTCGACCTGGGCGGGCGCATGGTGGGGCTCGTCGGGGTCACGGTCGACGCGGCCAACCGCAACGGCTGGGTGTTCTACTGGATGCACGGCGCGCACCGCGGCCTGGGCCTGGCGGCGCGCGCGACGGCGACCGTCGCGGACCGGGTGCTGCGCGAGGCGCCGGAGGAGGGCGGGCTGGAGCGGCTCGAGCTGGGCCACCGGGTCGACAACCCGGCCTCCGGCGGCGTCGCGCGGGCGGCGGGCTTCGTCCAGGAGGGGCGCGAGCGGGCGAAGTTCGTCGTGGACGGCCGGCGCGTGGACGTGCTCACCTACGGGCGGCTGCGGACCGACCCCTGGCCACGCGTCGAGCCGCTGCCGGTCGCGGGCTGAGCGCGGCCCGACCCGCGCCCGGGACGCGCCCGGGCGCCCCCGGCCCCGTCAGAGCCCGGTGCGCCCGTCGACCGCCTCGCGCAGGAGGTCGGCGTGCCCGTTGTGCTGGGCGTACTCCTCGAGCATGTGCGCCAGGATCCAGCGCAGCCGGGCGGGGACGCCGAGGTAGGTCGGTCGGCGGGCCAGCGTGTCGAGGCCCTCGGGCGTCGCGAGCAGCCGGGCCGTGACCTGCCGGGACCGCTGCACCGCGGCGTCGAAGAGGGCGAGCAGCTCCTCCGGGTCGTCGTCGGCCGCGGTCCGCCACTCCCACCCCGGCTCCGCCCGCCAGTCCACCGCGTCGAAGGGGGCCATGAGCGGCTCGTCCGCCAGGTCCTCGGAGAAGAAGCTCGACTCGACGAGGGCCAGGTGCTTGAGCAGGCCGCCGAGGGTCATCGTCGACGGCGGCAGCCGCTGGGCGAGCTGCTCGTGGGTGAGGTCGGCGCACTTGCGGCGCAGCGCGGCCCGGTGCCGGTCGAGCAGGTCGAGCAGCACCTCGGCCTCGTCGCCCTGGACCGGCTCCGGCGCGTCGGGGTCCATGGGTCAACGGTGCCACAGGTCGGCCGCCGCCCGCCCCGGGGCGCCGGGCACGTCAGACCTGCAGGTCCTCCCAGACGAACGGCGTCGTCGTCCCGGTCTCCCAGTCGCGGCGCAGCACGGCGTAGGCCACCGACGCCACCGGCTCCCCGCCCTCGACCGGCCAGCCCTCCCGGTAGTGCGCCTCCTTGAGCCACCCGCACCGCAGGAAGGCCCGGCGCATCGCGACGTTGTCCTCGCGCGTCTGCCCCTCGAAGCGGTTGACCTCCGGCATCGTCCCGAAGACCAGCGCGCTCGCCGCCCGCAGCACCTCGACCGCCAGCCCGCGCCCGCGGAACTCCTCGGCCAGCCGCAGGTCGGAGACCGGCGCCATGTCGGTGAGGTCCTCGAGCCGGAAGAAGCCGACCCGCCCGAGCTCGGCGTGGTCGACCCAGAAGGAGTCGTTGTCGTCGTCGCGGAAGGCTCCCTCCTCGACCCATCCCTCCACCTGCTCGCGCGTCGGGCGCGGCGTCATGTGGAAGGGGAAGGCGTTGCCGGTGAAGAAGGCCACCAGCGCCTCGCGCTCGGCGGTCGGGTCCAGGCGGGTCAGGGTGATGGGCGAGTCGGTCACGGGGCGGCACGCTACCTGCCAGGGGTATGCCGTGCACCCCCTTTGCGGCTCCGCCTCCCTCCTCCGGTGGCAGCCGTGCGCCCTCGCCCCTACCGTCGAGGGATCGGGCCGGCGCCCGACCGGCCCGGGAGAGGACGACCACCATGGCCACCTGCGTGGTCTGCGGCAACGACTACGACAAGAGCTTCGAGGTGGTGGCGGCCGGCACCACCCACACCTTCGACAGCTTCGAGTGCGCGATCCACACGATGGCCCCGGTCTGCGAGCACTGCGGGTGCAAGGTCGTCGGCCACGGCGTCGAGGTCGAGGGCCGCTTCTACTGCTGCGCCCACTGCGCCAAGCACACCGAGGGCGACGTGCCGCTGGACGACCGCGTCGGCTGAGCTGCACCGCCCCCGGGCGCCGCCCCGGGCCCCGCGCGCTGCACCGCCCCGGGCGCCGTCACCGCAGCCGGGGCAGCACCTGGTCGTGGTGCAGCACGCCCGCGAAGAGGTCGCCCCTCTCCACGAGCCGGTCCAGCATCGTCCGCACGGTCCACCGGTCCGGCCGCAGGCCGGGGTCGTCCAGCTCGTCCCACGCGATCGGCGCCGAGACCGGCGCGCCGGCCGACGGCCGCGGGGAGTAGGGCGCGACGAGCGTCCTGTTGACCGCGTTCTGGGTGTAGTCCAGGCGCGCCCGCCCGCCGCGCTCGCGCACCTCCCACCTCCAGCTGACGAGGTCCGGCAGCACCGCCCCGACGGACCGCGACACCTTCTCCGCCCAGGCCCGCGTGTCGGCGAAGCCCGGTCCCGGCCGGACCGGCACCCACACCTGGATCCCGCGCCGCCCCGTCACCTTGGGGCAGGCGCGCACCTCCAGGTGCTCGAAGGCGGTGCGGTGCAGCCGCGCCAGCTCGAGCGTCTCCTCCCACGTCGTCCGCTCGCCCGGGTCGATGTCGAACATGACGTAGGACGGGCGGTCCGGCGCGGCCGTCGTCGACGTCCACGGGTGCCACTCGAGCCCGCCGAAGCTGGCGGCCCAGACCAGGGCCGCCGCCTCGTCGACCACGAGGTAGGTCCGGGTCTCGCCGGGGTCGGCGTCCGGGTTGTCCCAGCGCGGGAGCCAGTCCGGCGCGTGGTCGGGCAGCTCCTTGTGCCAGAAGCCCTTCTTGGCAGCCCCGTCGGGGAAGCGGTGCAGGTTGAGCGGGCGCCCGGCGAGGTAGGGCAGGACCACGGGGGCGACGAGAGCGGCATACCGGAGGAGCTCGCGCTTGGTGACCGGCTCCTCGTCGCCGCGCGCGGGGAAGAGGACCTTGTCGAGGTTGGTGAGCCGCAGCGTGCGCCCGAAGACCTCCCACTCGCCGGAGGTCCCGAGGTCCTCGAGCGCGGCCAGCTCGTCGTCGGACGGCGGGTCGGGGACGTCGGGGCGCAGCGACTCGGCCGCCTCGGCCGCCGGGCGGTCGGAGTGCCAGAGCAGGTCGGGGTCGGCCTTGACCTCCTCGTTGGTGCGGCCGCTGAGCACCGAGCGCGGGTGGTCCTCGGCGTCCCAGCCCTCGACCGCGTGCTCGTCGTGCTTGTGGAAGAGCAGCCACTGCTCCTTGTCGCCGTCCTGACGGGCGGTGCGCACGAGCATGAACTCCCCGCGCAGCTTCTCCCCGCTCAGGTTGACGTGGAGCGTGCCCGCCCGGATCGCGGCGGCCGGGTCCTCGTCGCCGTGCGGCTCCCACGTGCCGGTGTCCCAGACGACGACGTCGCCGCCGCCGTACTCGCCGGCCGGGATGACGCCCTCGAAGTGGAGGTACTCCATGGGGTGGTCCTCGACGTGGATCGCCAGCCGCCGCACCTCGGGGTCGAGGGTCGGCCCCTTGGGCACCGCCCAGCTCGCGAGCACCCCGTCGACCTCGAGCCGGACGTCGTAGTGCCGCCGCGTCGCCCGGTGCCGCTGCACGACGAAGACGCGCTCGCCGTCGCCGGCCGCGGGCGCCGCGCCGCTCGGCTCGGGCGTGCGGGCGAAGTCGCGCATCCGGCGGTACTTCTCCAGCGGCGCGCCGGTCTCCCGTCCGTCGCCGTCCTCCGAGGTATGCGGCCCGCGCGCCATGCACCCCACCGTGCCACGGGCGTCGGGTCGCCGCCCGCCGGTCAGGGCCCGGCGGTCCCGGCGCTCAGGGCTCCGGGGCGCGCCGCACCAGGAGGACCGCCTGGTCGTCGACCTCGGTCCCGGCCGGTGAGCGGACGAGCCGCGCGACCTCCCGCGTGCCGAGGTCGTGCAGGAGCGTTGCCATCTGCTCGGCGGTCCTGCGGTGGCGCACCAGCGACACTTCGTGGCCCAGGCTGCGGTAGGTCCCGGTCAGGTCGCGGGTGCCGGTGCCGGCCTGGAAGGCGACGAGGAGGTGGCCTCCCGGCCGGACGACCCGGACCAGCTCGGCGAGCGCGGTGCGCAGGTCGTCGTCGGCCAGGTGGATCGTGGAGTACCAGACGAGCGCCCCGGCGAAGCCGCCGTCCCCGAAGGGCAGGTCGGTGAGCGAGGCCTCGGTGAGGCGCGTGCCCGGCTGCGCCCGGCGGGCCTGCTCGAGCATGCCGGGCGAGAGGTCGACACCCTCGACCGCGACCCCGCGCCCCGTGAGGTGGCGGGTCATCCGCCCGGCGCCGCAGCCGGCGTCGAGCACCGGCCCGTGACCGACCGCGGAGACGAAGGCGTCGACCATCGCCAGCTCGAGCGGCTGCTCCGCCCGGGTGTCCGGCAGCAGCCGGGCGTAGTCCGCCGCCACCGTGTCGTAGGCGTGCCTGACGTCGTCGTCGCCCTGGCGCATGGGGAGAGTCTGCCGCGTGCCGGTCCGGTCATCCACACCCGCGGTCCTGGTCCGGCCGTCGTCCACAGCCCGGTGTGTGACAGATGTGTGACGCCGCGGTATCGTCGCAGGATGGGCGTCGTGAACGTTCGCATCTCGGGCGAGGCGGAGCGGGCGCTGGCCGAGCTCACCGCCGACGGGACGAGCACGTCCGACGCGGTGCGCCGGGCGCTGCTGGACTCCGTGCTGCTCCGGCGCCGGCAGCGGATGCGTGACGACGCGCGCCGTGCCATGGAGGACCCGGCGGACCGGGAGGCGGTGCGGCAGGCGATGGAGGAGTGGGGCGATGTGGACGAGGGGTGACGTCGTGCACGTCCCCGCGCTGCGCTCGCCGCGCGGGCACGAGCAGCGCGGGAAGCGCCTGGGGGTGGTCGTGCAGTCCGACGACCTGGTGCTGTCGACCGTCGTCCTCGCACCCACGTCGCGGTCCGCGCCGCCCCGGTCCTTCCGTCCGGAGGTGGAGGTCGTGGGCGAGCGGACGTGCGTGCTGGTGGAGCAGCTGCGGACCGTCGACGTCACCAGGCTCGGCGCGGTCGTCGGCCGCCTGGGGCCGGAGGACCAGGAGGCGGTCGACCGTGCGCTGGAGCTGACCCTGGCCCTCGACCTGCGATGACCGTGACCTGACGTGCCGGGGGCGGGCCGGGTGCGAGCGGGCGCGCCGGCGCCCGCCCGCCCTCAGGCGGGGGCCTGCCCGTCCAGCCACACCTGCTCGGGCGCGGGATGCGACAGGAAGTGGGTCATCGCCTGCGTCGAGGCGTAGGCGCCCGCCTGGCCGAAGACCACCACGTCGCCCGGGCGCACGTCCTCCGGCAGCTCGGCGGCGCCGACCCGGTCGAGCGAGGTGCACAGCGGCCCGGCCAGCGTCGCCGGCACCAGCGCATCGCTTGCGCCGCCGAGCACGCCGACGCCGGGCCGCAGCGCCAGCGTCGGGAAGGCCTGGCCGGTGAGCAGCGGCCGCAGCAGGTGGTTGATGCCGCCCTCGAGCAGCACGAAGCGCTCGCCGCGCGAGACCTTGACCCGCACCACGCGGGCGCAGTAGACCCCGGTCGGCCCGGAGAGCCACCGCCCCGGCTCGAGCAGCAGCTCGCCGGTGAACCACGGGTTCTCCTCGAGCACCCGGC
>CAZONQ010000142.1:0-6915 GCA_964581125.1 uncultured Ornithinimicrobium sp. | reverse complement strand
TGTATGCCGCGACCGGCGGCTACCCCTACTTCATCCAGGCCTACGGCAAGGAGGTCTGGGACCAGGCGCCGGCCTCGCCGATCACCGCCGAGGACGTGCGCGTGGCCGCGCCCGACGCCGAGGAGGAGCTGGCGGTCGGCTTCTTCGGGTCGCGCTACGAGCGCGCGACGCCGGGGGAGCGGGAGTACCTCCGCGCGATGGCCGAGGTTGCCGCCGCCCAGGTCACCGACGGCGGCGAGGTCGACGAGGTCGGCTCGGTCGCCACCGCGGACCTGGCCCGGCACCTGGGCCGCAAGCCGCAGTCCCTCTCGCCCGCGCGCGACGCGCTCCTCAAGAAGGGGCTCATCTACTCCGGCGAGCGCGGCCGGATCGCCTTCACCGTGCCGCACTTCGGCAGGTATCTGCTCGGGCAGGCGTGAGCGGAGCCCGGTCGAGGTCACCGGGACCGACGGCTCCCGGTGCCGTGGCGGCGACGAGGAAGGCGGCCTGCGCGTCAGTCAGCGCGGGGCACGCACGGGGTGACGCCTGTCGGTGGGCGGGGCCAGGATGGGTCCATGGCGCACCCGGTCATGTTCGACGAGGACGACCCGCTGCTCGCGCGGGTCGAGAAGATCGCGCGCGCCCTGCCCGGGGCGCAGGTGAAGGTCTCCCACGGGCGCCCCGCCTTCTACACCGGCAAGGTGTTCGCCTACTACGGCGGCAGCGTCAAGGTCGACGGCAGCTACGTCGAGCACGGGCGGTCGGTCCTGGTCCTGCCGGAGGACGCCGAGCGGCCGGCGCTCGTGGATCACCCCCGCGTCTACCTGCCCGCCTACCTGGCCCCCTCCGGCTGGCTCGGGCTCGACCTGGACGAGGCCACGGACTGGACCGAGGTGGCCGAGCTCGTCGAGTGCTCCTACCGCCTCACCGCGCCGCGCCGGCTGGTCGCCGAGCTGGACGCGCGCTGAGCGGCATGCTCGACCCTCGTGACACCTGACCCGGCCGAGGACGTCCTCGCGCTGCGCGTCGGCGGGCGGCCGCGCGCCGAGCTGCTCCGCGACCTGCGGACCGCCGGGGTCGCGCTCAACCAGCACGCCGAGACGCTGCTCGCCGACCCGGCGTTCGACGACCCCGTCGCGAGGACCCTGCGGATCGTCGTGCGCTCGGTCGAGGATCTCGGCCTGCCGGAGGGCGGCGTGCAGTCGAGGGTCTTCGCGGCGGCGAGGGCCCGGGGGCTCGAGCTCTGCCCGCTCGTCACCGGCCCGTTCCTGCGGCTGGCGATGACGGACCAGCCCGACGCGCCCGACTCGGTGCTGTCCGCCGGGCGGGCGCCGACGGGGGCGGTCCACGTCGCCTCCGCGCCGGTCAGCGACGACGTCGAGCACCCGAAGGGGTTCTACCTCCGCGTGGTCGACGGCCAGGCGTGGCTGCGCGGCTTCCGCTGCGACGACAGCTACGTGTGGGGCCCGGAGCAGCGTCTCGCCCTCGTGCTGCCCGGCTGAGCGGCGTCGCGGCCGACCGCCCCGCGTCGCCCGCTCAGTCCATCGCCTCGATCCCGAGCTCCGCGAGCTGCGCGGCGTTCTCCCGGATGCGCCGCACCACCTCGGGCGACGGCGGCGCCAGGCCGACGACCTCCTCGACCACGCGCAGCGGCTCGGTCGTGCGGTAGGAGCGGGTGGGGTTGCCGGGGAAGCGCTTGTCGGTGACGTTCGGGTCGTCCTCGATCGGGCCGAGCGGCTCCACGCGGTAGACCCGCGGCGGCCCGTCGCCCAGCGCCAGCTCGGCGGCCAGCGGCGCGCCGTCCTGCGAGGCCGTCAGGTAGATGTGGTTGGCCCGCCGCCGCGACCCGTAGTTGGAGCTCCACCCCGGCGTCAGCAGGTCGCCCGGCCGCAGGTCCGCGCGCGTCCCGTGGAAGAACGGACCGGGGTCGTCGACCACCCGCGGCGTGGGCGGCGGGTCGCGCAGCAGGCTGTCCAGGCGCGCCATGAGCTCCGCGACCCGGCCCCCGCCCTGCGGCGCCCGCGGGTAGCGGCTCAGCACGTCGAGCACCTCCGGCGGCATCCGGCGCGCGGCACCGTCGACCATGTAGTCCGCGACCACGGCGTCGTCGCCCCGCTCCAGCTCCGCGGCCCGCGCCGCGTGCGCCGCCGCCCCGAGGACGTGGCCGACCTGGGTGGCCTGCGCGAGGGGGTGGAGGTATGCGGACGCGCTCGCGTGGGCGGCCGCGCTCGCCGCCCACCGGGCCGCCTCGGTCGGTGCCTCGGCCGCCGCACGGTGCGCCGCGGTCGCGGCCTGCCGCTGCAGGTCGGAGCGTGGGGCGCCGTCGGCGAAGGTGCGCGCGGCCCGGAGCGCGGCAGCGGGGCGGTCGTCGTCGGGCCGGGCCCGCCGGAAGATGCCCTGCACGGGCTCGGCGCACGCCACGGCATAGCGCGTGACGGCGCGCAGCTCGTCGGTCGTCAGCGGGACGTGCGACGCGGTGCCCATCTGCACGAGTGTGGCACGGGGGGCCGTGGTCCGCCCCCTGTCAGCGCCGCCGGGCCGCGGCACGGCTGACGACGGCCACCGCGCCGGCCCGCCCCGGCGCGCGGGCGATCTGCTCGGCCACCGCCCGCGCCGCGCGGCGGTAGGAGGGGTCGTGCAGGACCGTCCCCACCTCCCGGTCGAGGGTGGGGCCGTCGGGCGACAGGGTGGCCAGGGCACGCCCGACGCCGGAGCGGCGGACCCGGGCGCCGACCGCCGCCTTGTCCTGCTGGGCGCCGACGAGCAGCACCGGGACCCCGTGCCGCAGCGACTCCTGCACCCCGCCGTAGCCGCCGTTGGTGACGAAGAGGTCCGTGGCGGGCAGGAGCAGGTCGTAGGGCACCCAGTCGGTGACCACGGCGTTGCCGGGCACCGGCACGTCGAGCTCGTCGACGGCGCGGCCGCCCGTCGTCGCGACGACGAGCACCGGCCGCCCGGCCAGCGCCCGGAGCGTGGGCGCCAGCAGCATGCCGGGGTCGTGGTTGGCCACGGTGCCCTGCGTGACGTGGACGACCGGGACACCGGCCGCCCGTGCCTCCTCCACCCGGTCCCACCAGGGGGGTCGCTCCGCGGACGGCCCGTCGGTCCGACGCAGCGATCCCACGTGGTGGACCGGCACCGGCAGCGCCGCAGGCTCGAAGGCGGGCACGGACAGCTGCACGATCCCGGCGCCGTGCAGCGGCCAGTCCAGGAAGAAGCCGGGACCCCGCTCGCCGAGACCGGCCAGGACCCGTCTGCCGTGCCGCTGCGGGGGGCCGAGGACGACCCGGTGCGCGGCACGGTGGGCCAGGACGTGCGCCGGCCCGGCGAGCGGCCCGAGGGGGAGCGGCTGACCGGCCGGCGGCATGGCCGGGTTGGTCACGATCAGGGGCATGGTCCCGAGCGTCAGGACGGGCGGGGCGCCGGCGCGGCCGACGAGCGGCCAGGCGGCGAGGAAGAGCGGCTCGGCCACGACGACGTCGATCTGCTCGGTGAGCGCCGCGTCGACCGCCGCCAGCTGGCCGGGGACGGGGTCGAGGAAGATGCGGGTCATGTCGAAGCGGGGCGCGGCCAGTCCCCTCAGCCCCGCCCGCCCGGGGAAGCGCTCCGCCAGGGTGGTCTCGTCGAGGTCGGCCTCGGCCGGCAGGGGCAGGTGACCGGCGCCGACCGCGGTGGTCGCGGCGGCCCACCGCCGCCCGGTGACCACGCGCACGTGGTGGCCCGCCTCCACGAGCGCCTCCGCCAGCTCGAGGGTCGGGCCCACGTGGCCGCGGAAGGAGCACGACGCGAGGAGGACGGACGCCATACCTCAGGAGCCTAGGTCGCCGGGGGCGGCGATAACCGGGTGCGCCCCCGCCGCGGATGGTGTGTCCTGCTGCGCATGGACATGACGCTCACGACGGTGACCCCCGAGGACCTCGTGGAGGTGGACCGTGCGCTGCGGGGCTGGCAGGTCGAGGGCGACCCGCTGCAGCTGCACCCCGGCGACGTGGGCTGGGGGTGCCGTCGCGGCGTCGCGGAGACCGCCGCCGCGCTGCGGGTCTGGCGGCTGGGCGGACGGCCCGTCGCGGTCGGCTTCCTGGACGAGCCCGACCTGCTGCGGGTCGGGCTGGCGCCGGACGTCGCCCACGACGACGACGTGGCCGGGCGCCTGGCGGCGGACCTCGCGGACCCGGCCCGCGGCGTGCTGCCGGCGGGCGAGGTCTTCGTCGAGGCCCCCGTCGGTGCGGCCGTGCACGACGTGCTCGCCGCCCGCGGCTGGGAGGAGGGCGAGGCGTGGACCGCCCTGCACAGGGATCTCTCCGCGCCGGTCGAGGACCCCGGAGTCCGCGTCGAGGTCGTCGACGACGGGCGTGCCCACGACTGGTCGTCCGTGCACCGCACCGCCTTCACCACCATCTCGGCGCTCGGCGACGACGAGATGCACCGCCGCTGGAGCGCGATGCTCGAGGCGCCGGCGGCGGGGGACTCGCGCAGCCTCGTGGCCTACGACGGCACCGGCGCTGCCGTGGCGGCGGTGACCGTCTGGTCGGCCGGTCCGGGGAGGCCCGGGCTGCTCGAGCCGATGGGCGTCCACCGGGACCACCGCGGCCACGGCCACGGCCGGGCGGTCACCGTCGCCGCGGCACGGGCGCTGCAGCAGCTCGGGTCCTCCAGCGCGACGGTGTGCACCACCAGCGCCAACGTCGCGGCGGTGCGGACGTATGCGTCGGCCGGCTACGAGCCGCGACCCGAGCGGCGCGACCGGCGCCGGCCGGCCTGACGTAAAGACGACAAGACGACTACTCGCCGCCACAAACCCTGGTCCAGCCGTGCGGCGGGCTGCCATCGTGGGCGCGTCCGTCCCTGTCGAGAGGTACACATGCACACGCCTTCCTCGCGGCGGCTCAGGCCCCCGGCCCTGTCGCTCGCGCTCACCTCAGCACTGCTGGCCACGGCAGCCGTCTCCCCGACGGTCGCTGCCACCGCCACCCCCGACTCCGACCCGCCGAGCCCCATCGTCGGTGCGGACGCGCCCGCCGACCAGCAGGGCACGACCGTCACCCTCATCACCGGCGACCAGGCCGTCGTCTCCTTCGACGCCGAGGGCGAGCCGACGGCCTTCCTCAAGGGCCAGGGGGACTACTTCCGCCAGCGCGAGGGCGACGACCTCTACCTCGTGCCGGCCTCGGCACTACCCGCCATCCAGGCGGGCACGCTCGACCGCGAGCTCTTCAACGTCACGGGCCTCGTGCGCGCCGGCTACGACGACGCCGGCCGCGACGACATCCCCGTCATCGTCACCGGGCCGACCCCGCGCGCCCGCGGCGTCGAGACCGGCACGCGCCTGGAGTCGATCGGCGCCACCGCCGTCTCCATCGACAAGGACAGCCCGGCGCGGACCTTCTCCACCCTCAGCCGCGCCCGCAGCGGCACGAAGATCTGGCTGGACGGCAAGGTCGAGGCCAACGTCGACCTCGACCCGAGCACCGGCGTCGGCCAGACCGGCGCCGACCAGGTGTGGGAGAGCGGCTTCACCGGCTCGGGCGTCACCGTCGCGGTCCTCGACACGGGCATCGACGCGGACCACCCCGACCTCGAGGACCGGGTGGCGGACGTCCGTGACTTCACCGGCGAGGGCGCCGACGACAGCAACGGCCACGGCACCCACGTCGCCTCCACGGTCGCCGGCACCGGGGCGCTGTCCGACGGCGCCCGCGCCGGGATGGCCCCCGGCGCCGACGTGATCGCGGGCAAGGTCCTGGGCACCTTCGGCGGCCAGGAGTCCTGGATCATCGCGGGCATGGAGTGGGCCGTCGACTCCGGCGCCGACGTCGTCAACATGAGCCTGGGCACCCAGCAGCCGACCGACTGCACCGACCCCATCGCCCAGGCGCTCGACGCGCTCAGCACCGAGTCGCTTTTCGTGGTCTCGGCCGGCAACCTGGGCGGCCCCCAGACGGTCACCTCGCCCGGCTGCGTGGAGGGCGCCCTCACCGTCGCGGCGGTCGACGCCGACGCGGAGACGGCGCGCTTCTCCAGCCGTGGCCCGACGCTGCAGCACCGCGTCAAGCCCGACATCTCCGCCCCGGGCGTCGCCATCACGGGCGCGCAGGCCGGTGGCGAGTACGTCGGCATGAGCGGCACCTCGATGGCCGCCCCGCACGTCGCGGGCGCCGCGGCCCTCGTCCGCCAGGCCCACCCGGACTGGACGGTCGAGCAGCTGCGCCGCTCCCTCACCTCCTCGGTCAAGGAGCGTCCCTCCGACGGCGTCTACGCGCAGGGCGCGGGCGAGCTGTGGGTGCCCGGCGCGGTCGAGTCCCAGGTCCTGGCCAGCAGCAGCGTCAGCCTCGGGGAGTTCGAGTGGCCGCACGCCGGCAAGGAGAGCCTCTCCGGCGAGCTGACCTACACCAACGTCGGCGACGAGCCGGTCCGGCTCAAGCTCAAGATCCGCGACCTCGCGGGTGCCGACGGCCGGTCCGTCCCGGGCAACTCGGTGCGGCTCGACCGCTCGACCGTGACGCTCGCCCCGGGGGAGACCACCACGGTGGGCATCACCGCCACCGACCGTGCGCAGGGTCTGCAGCCCGCCACCTTCGGCGGCATCGGCGGCCGCGTGGTGGCCTCGGTCCAGGGCGGCGGTCAGGTGACCAGCAGCTTCGGCTACTGGCTGGAGCCCGAGAGCGTCGACCTGACCTTCAACGTCCTCGGCCACGACGGCCAGCCGGCCGACAACGGCTACCTCACGATCGTGCACACCGACCAGATCAGGGCCAGCCAGGTCGAGCTGACCGGCGAGCCGGTCACCCTGCGCGTCCGTGCGGGCTCGCTCTCGGTCAACGGCTTCCTCATGGAGGAGAACGCCGACGGCGGTGCGGACTACACCTACCTCGCCCGTCCGGAGCTCGACGTCGAGCAGGACACGACGCTGACGCTCGACGCCCGCGACGCCGTGGA
>CAZONQ010000141.1:0-6921 GCA_964581125.1 uncultured Ornithinimicrobium sp. | reverse complement strand
CATGTACCAGTCGCTGCACACGACGGTCATCGGGCCGGAGGGCAAGCCGGTCGAGGTCCAGATCCGCACCCACCAGATGCACCGCCGCGCCGAGTACGGCGTCGCCGCGCACTGGAAGTACAAGGAGCAGGGCCCGGACGGGACCAGGGCGGTCGCCGGGGCCGACGGGGCCCCTGGCGCGCTGGAGGGCATGCAGTGGCTCCGCCAGCTCATCGACTGGCAGCGGGAGACCGCCGACCCGGGGGAGTTCCTCGACTCGCTCCGCTTCGAGATCGCCTCCGCCGAGGTCTACGTCTTCACCCCCGGCGGCGACGTCATGGCGCTGCCCGCGGACGCGACTCCGGTGGACTTCGCCTACGCCGTGCACACCGAGGTCGGGCACCGGTGCGTGGGCGGCCGCGTCAACGGCAAGCTCGTGCCGCTCGACTCGACGCTGAGCAACGGCGACGTGGTGGAGATCATCACGAGCAAGGCCGCCGACGCCGGGCCGAGCCGCGACTGGCTCTCGTTCGTCAAGAGCGGGCGGGCCCGGACCAAGATCCGCCAGTGGTTCACCCGCGAGCGGCGCGAGGAGATGGTCGAGTCCGGCAAGGACCAGATCGCCAAGGTCCTGCGCAAGCAGAACGCCCCGCTGCAGCGCCTCATGTCGCACGACACGCTCGCCGCGGTCGCCGACGACCTCAACTACAAGGACCTCGACGGCCTCTTCGCGGCGGTCGGCGAGGGCAACGTGTCCGCCCAGCACGTGGTCAAGCAGCTCGTGTCGACCCTCGGCGGCGAGGACGGCGCCGAGGAGGACCTCGCCGAGGGGGTGACGCCGCCGCGCCGGGGCCGTCGCGACCACCAGGCCGACCCGGGCGTCACGGTGGTCGGCACCGACGACGTCTGGGTCAAGCTGGCCAAGTGCTGCACGCCGGTGCCGGGGGACCCGATCATGGGCTTCGTCACGCACGGGCGCGGCGTCTCGGTCCACCGCACGGACTGCACCAACGCCGAGCAGCTCACCCAGCAGCACCCCGAGCGGATCATCCCGGTCGCCTGGGCGCCGACGGCCAACAGCCTCTTCATGGTCAACCTGCAGGTGGAGGCGCTGGACCGGCCCCGGCTGCTCTCCGACATCACCCAGGTGCTGTCCGACCAGCACGTCAACATCCTGTCCGCGTCGGTGCAGACCAGCCGCGACCGGGTGGCGCTGAGCAAGTTCACGTTCGAGATGGCCGACCCCTCGCACCTGGACTCGGTGGTCCGTGCCGTGCGCAGGGTCCCCGCCGTGCTCGACGTCTACCGGGTCACGGGCACCGCCAGCACGGACCCGCACCGCCGCGGGCGCCCGGCCTGACCCCGGGCACCCGGCCCGCCCCGGGCGGGCTCAGCCGGCGGGGGAGAGGAACGCCGCCAACGCCGCGGCGTAGGCCGCCTGGTCGAGCGTGCCGCAGATCTCGCGGGTGGAGTGCATCGAGAGCACCGGCGCACCGAAGTCGACCGTCGTGGCCCCGGTGAGCGCCGAGGTCATCGGTCCGACGGTGGAGCCGCAGGGCAGGTCGGTCCGGGTCACGAAGGTCTGCATCGGCACCCCGGCCTGCTCGCAGGCCAGCGCGAACGCCGCCGCACCGAGGCTGTCGGTGGCGTAGCGCAGGTTGGCGTTGACCTTGAGCACCGGCCCGCCGTTCATCGCGATCGGGTGCTCGGGCTCGTGCCGCTCGGCGTAGTTGGGGTGCGTCGCGTGGGCCATGTCGCCGGAGGCGATCACCGAGCCGGCCAGCGCGCGCCAGTAGTCCTCGCGCGTGCCGCCGGCCGCCAGCACGATCCGCTCCAGCCAGGCGGGCAGGAAGGTCGACTGCGCCCCGCGCTCGGAGGTGCTGCCGACCTCCTCGTGGTCGAAGAGGACGACGAGCGGGACCCACGGCTGCGGCGACGGCGCCGCGACGGCCTCGAGCAGCGCGCGGACCGCGGCATAGCTCGTCGCCAGGTTGTCCAGGCGCCCCGAGGCGAGGAGCTCGCCGTCGGCGCCGATCCGGCGCGCGCGGGTCAGGTCGTGCGTCATGGCGTCGTAGCCGAGCAGGTCGGCGGGCGCCACGCCGGTCAGGTCCGCGAGCCAGTCGCGGAACGAGCGCCGCTCCAGCCCCAGCCCCCAGTGCGGCGCCAGGTGCTGCTGGTCGTTGAGCTGCAGCCCCTCGGTGCGGACGGTGCGGTCCAGGTGGACGGCCAGCTGGGACACGCGCAGCACCGGCTCGTCGGTGCGGAAGAGGCGGTGACCGACGCCGCCGGGGACCGCGTCGTCCCGCACGGCGACGCGCCCGGAGAGGCCCAGGTCGCGGTCGAGCCAGGAGTTGGTCAGCGCCCCGCCGTAGACCTCGACGCCGAGCATCTGCCAGCCGGCACGGGTCCAGTCGGGGCGCGGCTTGACGCGCAGGTTGGGGGAGTCGGTGTGGGCACCGACCACGCGGTATGGCGTGCTGGGCGTCCGCGCCGCGCCCACCTCCGCGGTCGACCAGGCGAGGAGGGAGCCGCCCCGGCGCACGAGGTAGCGGCCGGGGTCGGTGGGCGTCGGGTCGGTCTCCCGGACCTCGGCGAAACCCCCGTCGACGAGCAGCCGGGCCGCCGAGTCGACGGCGTGGAAGGGCGAGGGCGAGGCGTCCAGGTAGGTGCACAGCCCGTCGGCGACCTCGGTCACGCGAGTGGCGAGGCTCCCGGCGGGGGCGGCGGACGTGGCGGCTCCGTGGTGGGTGGCCGTCACGCGAGGTTGCCCTTGGCCGAGTCGAGCCAGAGACGCTTGGTGGCGAGCTCTGCCTCCAGGTCGGCGACCCGCTTGTCGTCGCCGGCGGCGCGGGCGGCGGCCAGGTCGGACTCGAGCCCCTGGACCGCACGCTCCAGCTGGTCGGCCATCGACTGCGCGCGGGCGGTCAGCTCCGGGTCGGAGCGCTTCCACTGCCGCTCCTCGACGTCGCGCACCTTCTGCTCCACGGCCCGCAGCCGGCCCTCCACGCGGCGGATGTCGGCGCGGGGCACCTTGCCGGCCGCGTCCCACCGGTCCTGGATGCGGCGCAGCTGGGCCTTGGTCTGGTCGAGGGTGTCCTCGTCCACGGTGAGGGCCTCGGCCTCCTCGAGGAGGGCCTCCTTGACCACGAGGTTCTCGGCGTACTCCGCCTCCTCGGCGGCGACCACCTCGTCCTTGGCGGCGAAGAACGCGTCCTGCGCGGCCTTGAACCGCGCCCACAGCGCGTCGTCGTCGGCGCGCGAGGCACGGCCGGCGCGCCGCCAGTCCTGCATGAGCCGCTTGAAGGCGCCGGCGGTCGGGCCCCAGTCCTTGCTCGTGGCGAGCAGCTCGGCCTCCTTGACCAGCTTCTCCTTGACGGCCTTGGCCTCGCCGTGCTGCTCGTCGAGCTGGGCGAACCAGGCCTTGCGCATCTTGTCGAAGGAGGTGCGCGCGTGGCTGAACCGCTTCCAGAGAGCGTTCTCGACGTCCTTGTCCAGGCGCGGTCCGGAGCGCTGGTGCCCCTTCCACTCCTCGAGCAGCTCGCGGACCCGGGCGCTGGCCTGCTTCCACTGCACCTTGGCCGGGTCGGTGGCCGCGAGCGTCTCCGCCTCGACGACCAGCTCCTCGCGGCGGACCGCCGCCTCGGCCTTGGCGGCGGCACGCTGCTCGGCCTCGGCGGCAGACTTGGCGGCGACCGCCTCGTCGAGCGCGGCGACCGCGTCCTCCAGCGCCGCGAGGTCGCCGACGACGTGGGCGTCGCCGATCTGCTCCTTGAGGTGCGCCAGGGACTGGCGCGCGTCGTGCGCCGAGACCTCCGTGTGGGCGAGCCGCTCGGCGAGCAGCTCGGCCGAGGCGGCCAGCTCGTCGTACTTCCGCGCGAAGTAGGCCAGGGCCTCCTCGGGCGTCGCCTCGGGGTAGGAGCCCACCTCCCGCTCCGTGCCGTCGGCGAGGACGACGAAGACCGTGCCGTCCTCGGCGACCCGGCCGTGCTTCATCGACTCGCTCGGCGTGCTGGGCACCGGCGGAGCCGCGGGCGTCGGCGCCGAGGGCGTGGACGCGTCCCCGGAGGACGGCGGCTGGGGCGCCGCGGGCTTGGCCGCGGCCGGTCGCCGGGAGGCGAACATCGCCGGGGACGGGGGCGCGGGGACGGGCTTGGGGGTCTGCTCGGACACGGTGATGGCCTTCTCTCGACCTCGAGCACGACCATCGGGGTCGGCTCGACAGGGCATGAACGGGTCGAGCCTATCGCGCTGGTGGGACCCGTCGTCGGCCGGTTTGCCGGCTGCGGCGCCCGGGCCGGCCTGGGTAGGGTCGCGTCATGTTCGTGCGCAGCATCGTGGCCGACGCGTTCGGGACCAACTGTTATGTCGTCGCACCGCAGGCGGGGGAGGAGTGCATCGTCGTGGACCCCGGCATCGGGGTGACCGACCGCGTGGCCGAGGTGCTCGCGGAGCACCGGCTCCGCCCAGCGGCCGTGCTCCTCACGCACGGCCACCTGGACCACGTCTACTCCGTCACGCCGGTCTGCGGGGGCACCACCGCGGCCTACATCCACACCGACGACCGCTACCGCCTCGAGGACCCGCTCGGCCTGCTGGGGGCCCCGCTCCGCGCGGCGCTCGAGCAGCAGTTCGGGCGCAGCGCCAGGTGGGCGGAGCCGGAGCGCGTCGTCGAGGTCACCGACCGGGAGACCCTGGAGCTGGCGGGCCTGAGCGTGGAGATCGCCCACGCCCCGGGCCACACCGAGGGGTCCGTCCTCTTCAGCGTGCCCGGCCTGCCGCAGGGCATCCCCGCCGACGACCTCGACCGCACCGTGCTCTCCGGCGACGTCCTCTTCGCCGGCTCGATCGGCCGGACGGACCTGCCCGGCGGCGACCCGCGGGCCATGGAGCGCTCGCTGCGCGACGTGGTCCTGCCGCTCGCCGACTCGACGCTGGTGCTGCCCGGCCACGGGCCCGCCACCACGATCGCGCGGGAGCGGCGGACCAACCCCTACCTGCAGGGGCTGGCCTGATCTCCCGCACCGTAGACTCTCGGCCGTGATCACGCCGCGCACCCCGTCCGGAGTCCTCGAGCTGCTGCCGCCCGAGCAGGTGGCCTTCCAGCGGATGCTGGAGGCGATCCGCTCCGGCTACGAGCGCTTCGGTTTCCTGCCGATCGAGACCCCCGTCTTCGAGCGCTCCGACATCCTGCTCACCAAGACGGGAGGCGAGACCGAGCGGCAGGTCTACTTCGTCCAGTCGACCGGGGCCCTGGAGAAGGCGCGCGAGGCGGCGGGCGAGGAGACCGACGACGGCGGGCGCACGGCATACCCCGAGCTCGCGCTGCGCTTCGACCTCACGGTGCCGCTGGCCCGATACGTCGCCGAGCACGAGCACCAGCTCACCTTCCCGTTCCGGCGCTACCAGCTGCAGCGGGTCTACCGCGGGGAGCGTCCGCAGCGGGGCCGGTTCCGGGAGTTCTACCAGTGCGACGTCGACATCGTCGGCAAGGACGAGCTGTCCGTGCGCCACGACGCCGAGTGCCCGGCGGTGATCCACGCGATCTTCACCGACCTGGCCATCGGCCCGTTCACGATCCAGGTCAACAACCGCAAGCTGCTGCGCGGCTTCTACGAGGATCTGGGGATCGTCGACGCCGAGCAGCAGGCGGCCGTGCTGCGGGAGGTCGACAAGCTCGACAAGCGCGGTGAGGACTACCTGCGCCGGACGCTGACCGGCGAGGGCTTCGGGCTGACGGAGGACGTGGTCGGCCGGATCCTGGAGTTCGTCCAGGTGCGCTCCACCGGTCACGACGACGCCCTGGCCCGGCTCGACGCGGTCGAGGCCGCCTCCTCGGGGAGCGCGGCGCTGGCCGAGGGCGTGGCCGAGCTGCGCGAGGTGCTGGGGCTGGTGCGGGCGTTCAGGGTGCCGGAGAGCGACTACTGCCTCAACTTCTCGATCGCACGCGGCCTGGACTACTACACCGGCACGGTCTACGAGACGACCCTCGACGAGCACCCGGAGATCGGCTCGATCTGCTCCGGCGGCCGCTACGACAACCTGGCCGAGCAGTACACCCGCTCGCGGCTGCCCGGCGTGGGCATCTCGATCGGGCTGTCCCGCCTCTTCTGGCAGCTGCGCGAGGCCGGGCTGCTCGAGGCCTCGACCGGGCAGTCCACCGTGCAGGTGCTCGTGCCCCAGGTCGACGCGGCGCTGCTGGACGAGCAGCTCGCCCTGGCCTCGCAGCTGCGCGGCGGCGGGATCAACACCGAGGTGGTGCTCGACGGGGGCAAGCTCGGCAAGCAGCTGCGCTACGCCGACCGTGCGGGGATCCGGTTCGTCGCGATCCTCGGCCCGCAGGAGGCGCAGGACGGCACCGTCACGCTCAAGGACCTGCGCCGGCAGGACCAGTTCACCGTGCCCCGGGCCGAGGTCGTCTCCGCGCTGCGCGTGGAGCTCGCCCAGCCGCAGGTCTGACCGCGCCGAACACGCCTCGGCCGTCCGGCCGAGCCGTGCCGACGCGGCAGGCGGTCCGTGCACGAGAAGTGCTCCTCCCCGGGCCAGACAAGGTGCTGCACGTCATGCGCCGTCGGCAGAGCTGCATCGCGTGCACCACGTTGTCCGTCACGAGCCCGGCCGCGAGAAGGCCGATCGAAGCAGCTCGACACTCGCGTGGGGCCGCTGCAGGTCCTGCAACGGCCACTAGGTGACCGGGTCACGCGGTAGGTTCTCCACCCATGGAGCGCACGCACCTGACGGCCGCACAGCGCGACCGGTTGCCCCCGCCGCCCGACCGGGGGCCGTGGTCGCGCCTGGTGAGCCTGCTCACGGGAGCAGCCGCCGGGACGCAGGCGGGCATCATCACCCACCGGCACCAGCGCCGCCCGGACTCGGTCCCGGCCACGAGGCAGCACGGCGACCAGGGCGCCGCGGGCCTCGGCAACGGTCCCTGATCGCCCACCT
>CAZONQ010000140.1:5651-6933 GCA_964581125.1 uncultured Ornithinimicrobium sp. | reverse complement strand
TGCTCATCGCCAAGCTGTTCCTGTCCGACTCCAACACCACGGTGATCGTCAAGCTGCAGCAGCTGCTGGGCACGCAGGGCCAGGGCGCCGAGCTGCTCACCGCCGGGGCGTTCATCTCGATCGTCCTGCCGATGATCGTGTTCTTCGTGCTCCAGAACTTCCTGGTGCGCGGCATGACCGCCGGCTCGGTCAAGGGCTGACACCCCGGCCGCCCGACGACGTCGCGGGGACCTCCACCTCGGAGGTCTCGGCGACTGCGTCCGGGTCAGCCCTCGGCGACGACGAGGAAGTTGGCGGCGGTGTGACCGTCCGCCTGGTAGCCCAGCACGGGGTCGCAGGTGACGATCGCCAGCCGGGGCCGGTCGGGGTGCGGCCCCCAGACGGTGAGCGAGCGCGCGAGCTGGTCCTTGTCGACGGCCGCCGTCTCGGTCACGGTGAACGACCGCGTCGTGCCGTCGGTGTAGCCCACGGTGACGACATCGCCGACGCCGACGCTGGGCAGGTCGGCGAAGGCGTCCGGGGCACCCTCCCACGTCACGTGGCCCGCGACGACGGCGGTGCCGACCTGGCCGGGCCGGACCCGTCCGGAGCCGGTGAACCAGATCACCTCGTCGCGTCCGGGGTTGATCGTGCCGTCGGCGGCCAGGCCCTGCGGGACGATCCCCTGGTCGACGCCGGCCGACGGGATGGAGATCCACTGCGGGGCGGCGTCCGCCTGCGTGGTCTCCTCCGGGGTCGCCGCGGACGTCGGCGAGGGGGCGGGCGTGGTGCCGGAGCTCGTCGGGGACGGTGAGGGCGACCGCGTCGCCGAGGTCGTCGGCGACGCCGTGGTCTCCTCCTCCTCGGTCGCCGACGGGGAGGGTGCCGGAGTCGGCGAGCTCGTCACGACCGGCGGCGTCGTGGGCGCGCTGACCGCGGAGGAGCCGCCCCCGCGCAGCTCGAGCACGAGGGCGACGACCGCGACGAGGGTCACCAGCAGGCCACCCACGACGAGGAGCAGCGGGGGGACCGCGCCGGTGGCGCGGTCCCCCTCGTGACGGGTGCCCGTCATCTGGTCGGCTCAGCCCTCCTGGCCGCGCCGGCGCAGGCCGACGACGGTGAGGCCGAGGCCGGCCGCGGCGAGCGCGGCCAGCGGGAGCGCGTCGTCGACGCCCTTGGCCGGGACGTCGGTCTGGACGACCGGGCCGATCGGGGCGCCGGCGTCGTCGTCACCCTCGCCGGGGGTGCCGGGCTGCTCGGGCTGGCCGGGCTCCTCGGGCTGGCCGGGCTCCTCGGGCTGGCC
>CAZONQ010000140.1:1519-5551 GCA_964581125.1 uncultured Ornithinimicrobium sp. | reverse complement strand
CTCGGGCTGGCCGGGCTCCTCGGGCTGGCCGGGCTCCTCGGGCTGGCCCGGCTCCTCGGGCTGGCCCGGCTCCTCGGGCTCGCCCGGCTGCTCGGGCTCCTCACCCGGAGCCTCGCCGGTGCAGGCGATGACGTGCGAGAGGCCCTTGCCGGTGTAGTGGTCCAGGACGTCGCCCTGCGCCACGTCGAAGAAGATCTCGTTGGGACCCTGCTCGGTCGACGCGTCCGAGCCGGCCTTGAGGATCACCGCCAGCCAGTCCTGCTCGGCGGTCCAGGTGTCGCCGAGGCCGCCGTCGGCGACCTTGGTGCACGCGACGTCGGTGTAGCCCTCCGCGGTGAGGTAGGTCACCCAGTACTCGGCGTGGTTGGCCTCCGGACCCCCGGGCAGCGGGGTGCCCTCGGTGGCGGCGGAGGCGGCTCCGGCGCCGGCGGCGGTCACCAGGAAACCGGCGGCCAGCGCGGCGGCGCCACGACGGAACGTCATCATCATCTATCCCCTATCTGATTCCCGTTGCGCGTCCGGAGCCCCGAGTCGGACGCAGTGCGTCCGTCACCCTAGCAACTGACCCGTCGTGCTGCCACGCGCAGGACGGATCGTCGCGGTTAGGGTGTGCGCCATGAAGCTCGCCGACCTCGCCGCGGCCGTGGGTGCCGACCTGGACGACCGCACCGGTCACGACGGCGAGACGGAGGTCACCGGCGTCAGCCACCAGGCCGACTGGATCCGGCCGGGCCAGGCGTTCGTCGCGGTCCGCGGGGCGCGCTTCGACGGGCACGCCTTCGTCAGCCAGGCGGTGGAGGCGGGCGCCGTCGTCGTGGTCGGGGAGGGCATGCCCCAGGACCGCGCCTGCCCCGTCCCCTACCTCCGTGTCGCCAACGCCCGCGCCGCCCTCGCCGACGCCGCCACCGCCCTCATGGGCCGGCCCAGCGACGACCTGACGGTCGTGGGCGTCACCGGCACCGACGGCAAGACGACGACCTCCTGCCTGGCGCTGCACCTGCTCCGCGCCACCGGGCGGCCCACCGGCCTGCTGTCGACGATCGGCTACGAGCTGCCCGACGGGGTGCTGCGCCAGCCGCCGTCGCACTTCACCACCCCCGAGGCCCCCCAGGTGCAGCAGATCCTGCGCGACATGGTCCGCAGCGGCGCCACGGCGGCGGTCGTCGAGTCCTCGAGCCACGCCCTGGCGATGGACCGGGTGCGCGGCGTGTCCTACGACGTCGGCGTCTGGACCAACCTCACCGGCGAGCACCTCGACTTCCACGGCACCATGGAGCAGTACTTCGCCGACAAGGCCAGGCTCGTCGCACGGGCCGCCCACGCCGTCCTCAACGTCGACGACGAGCCGTGGTTCGACCGGCTCGTGCCGGTGGCCACCGAGGGGGGCCGGGGCCTCACCACATACTCCGCGGAGGGCCGGGAGGCCGACTGGCGGGCGACCGACGTCGCGGAGGAGGCCGACGCGATCACCTTCACGCTGACCTCGCCCGAGGGCGAGGCGCGGGCGCGGCTGCCGATGATCGGGCGGTTCAACGTCGCCAACGCGCTCGCGGCGATGGCGGCCGTCTCGACCACCGGCGTGCCGGCCGCCGACCTCGTCGGGGCGCTCGCCGGCTTCGGCGGCGTGGCCGGGCGGATGGAGATGGTCGAGCGCCGGCCGGGGGAGCCGCGCGTCATCGTCGACTTCGCGCACACGCCCCCGAGCCTGGAGAAGGCCCTCGAGACCGTGCGGGTCACGACGGAGGGCAGGCTGTGGGTCGTCGTCGGCTCCGCCGGCGGTCCCCGCGACCCCTCCAAGCGCGCGCCCCTCGGCGAGGTCGCGACGCGGATGGCCGACCACGCCGTCTTCACCGAGGAGGACCACCGCACGACACCGCTGCGGGAGATCCTCGAGGAGATGGAGCGCGGCGCGACGCAGGCCGGGCGGTCCAACTTCGTCTCCGTCGGGGACCGCACCGAGGCCATCCGGCACGCCGTGCGGCAGGCCGCTCCCGACGACACCGTGCTCCTCGCGGGCAAGGGCCCCGAGGAGACGATGGAGCGCGGCGAGGAGCTCGTGCCGTGGGCCGAGATCGAGGAGGCCCGCGCCGCCCTGGAGGTGCGCCGCGCGGGCGCGTGACCCCATACCCCTGAGGTAGTGCGCGGGGCGGTCTGAGGTAGCTGCGCCCGCAGACCTACGGAGCCCGCCCGATGTGCGGGCCTACCTCAGACGACGACTCTCGAAGGGTCGGACCGATCCGGGTCCGCCGACGAGAGGACAGATCATGATGACGACGGTGACGCCGTACCTCGCGGCCGAGACCGACTACCGGCGCGAGCAGCTGGCCCGCGCCTGGGGGCGCCGCACCCCGCGGCGCGTCCACCGGCGCCACCGGGACGCCGGCCCCCGCGGCGGCCGCCGCAGCCTCGTGACGGGCGCGCCCGACCGGGCCGCCGTCGCGGCGCGGTGACCGCGGCGGCGCCCGCCCACGGGGCCTCCGGACACCTTCTGTCCGCGCTGACCGCGATGATGGGAGGCGTGGCACCGGAGGAACGCGCGACGACGCCCCTGCTCGGGCGGGACGCCGAGCTGGCCGAGCTCGAGGACCTGGTCGGTCTCGGGGACGACCCGAGGCCGGCCCAGGTCGTGCTCGGGGGAGACGCGGGCGTCGGCAAGACGCGCCTGCTCAGCGAGCTGGGCCGCCGCGCCCGCGACACCGGCTGGCGGGTGCTCGTCGGGCACTGCCTGGACTTCGGCGACAGCGCGCTGCCGCTGCTGCCGTTCACCGAGGTCGTCGCGCGGCTGGACGACGAGGCGCTGGCCGTGCTCGAGCCGGTCGTCGCCGCCCACCCGGCGGTCGCCAGGCTGCTGCCGACGGGCCGGCTGCTCGCGCCGCGGGGGGCCGGCGAGCGTCGCGAGACTCTCGACGGGATGTCGTTCCGGCCCGCCCCGCCCGGGATGGTCGACGGCGCCCCGCTGGCCGCGCACGACGTCGACGCGGGGGACGGCGCCGTGCGGGGCGAGCTCTTCGAGGGGCTGCACGCCGTGCTCGAGGCCCTGGGGGGCGACCGCCCGGTCCTGCTCGTCGTCGAGGACGTGCACTGGGCCGACCGGTCCACCCGCGACCTGCTGTCCTTCTTCTTCGCGCGCGGGTTCACCACCCCCGTCTCGGTGGTCGTCTCCTACCGCGCCGACGACCTGCACCGCCGCCACCCGCTCCGGTCCGCGGTCGCCGAGTGGGGGCGTATGCCGTCGCTCACCCGCCTCCACCTCGGCCCCCTGGGCGACGCGGACGTCCGGGCGCTCGTGCGCGTCGTCGGTCCCGAGGTGACCGACGTCGCCGAGGTCGAGGAGATCGTGCGCCGGGCGGAGGGCAACGCCTTCTTCGCCGAGGAGCTGCTGGCGGCGCACGGCTCGCCGGGCACGGCGCTGCCGTGGACCCTGGCCGACGTGCTGCTGGTGCGGCTCGACCGGCTCCCGGAGGAGACCCGGGCCGTCGTGCGGGCCGCCGCCTGCGTCGGGCGGCGGGTGCCGCACGCCATGCTCGCGGCGGTCGTCGACCTGCCCGGGGGGCGGCTCGACGAGGCCCTGCGCGCCGCGGTGGAGGCCAACATCCTCGTGCCGACCGACGACGCGGGCTACGCCTTCCGGCACGCGCTGCTGGGGGAGGCCGTCTATGACGACCTGCTACCCGGCGAGCGCGCTCGGATCCACGCGGCCTGCGCCCGCGCCCTGCGCGAGGGCGGGGTGCCGGGGGCACCCGCCGAGCTCGCGCGGCACGCCCGGGCCGGCCACGACCCGGTGACCGCGGTGCACGCCTCGGTCGAGGCGGGGGAGGACGCGATGCGGCTCGGCGGCCCGGAGGAGGCGGCCGGGCACTTCCTCACGGTCCTCGAGCTCCTCGCCCAGCCGACGGTCGCCGCCGAGGCGGGGGTCCCGCGGGCGAGGACCGTCCTGCAGGCGGCGGACGCGCTCATGACTGCAGGCCACGGACCCAAGGCGCTCTCGCTGCTGCTCCACGAGGTGGGCGAGGTGAGGGGCGCTGACGGCGG
>CAZONQ010000140.1:0-1419 GCA_964581125.1 uncultured Ornithinimicrobium sp. | reverse complement strand
CGGCGGTCCGGCCGACGCTGCGGGGGAGCGCGCCGAGCTGCTTGTGACCCTGGCCTCCGCCGCGCTCATGGTCGACGACGGGGCGGTCGACGCCCTCGCCGCGACCGCGGAGGCGCTCGCCCTGCTGGCCGGCGAGCGCAGCCGCCGGCGCGCCCGCGCCCTGGCCGTGCACGCGCAGACCAACACCGACCGTGGCCGCTTCGAGGAGGCGACGCGCGCCGCGCAGGAGGCCCACGACCTGGCCGTCGAGCTCGGCCTCGAGCGGCTGCAGACCGAGGCGGCCACCACCCTCGGCCGGCTGAAGTCGTTCGTCGGCGAGCCGGAGGCCGCGCGCGTCGCGCTCGAGGAGGTCGTCGCCCGCCTGCGGAGGGCCGGTGACACGGCCGGGCTCATCCGCGGCCTGCACCAGCTCGGCGGCATCTCCTTCGAGCAGGCCCGCTACGACGTGGCGCGCGGCCACTACCTCGAGGCCTGGGACCTCGCCCGCGAGCACCGCCGCCCGTGGGCGCCCTACGGCTTCGACGCCCGGCTGTCGGGGGCGATCGCCGCCTACATGGTCGGTGACTGGGACGAGGCGGACCGGCTCGCGGACACCTCCGGGGAGGCTCCGCCGCCGGTGCTGGCCGGCCTCCTGCGGGCCCAGGCGCTGTCCACCCTCGCGGGGCGCGGCGACCCCGGCGCGGCGGAGGCGCTGGCCGCGGTGCCGGACACGGTGCACCGGGACGCGTGGGCGACCATCCTGCTCACCGGGCCGGCGATCGACGTCACCGGCGGGAGCGGGGACGTGGCGGGGGCGGTGCGTGCCTACGACCGGGCCGCCGCGACGGTGAAGGAGCTGTGGCGCGTGCGCAGCTTCCCCGCGCAGGTGCGCTTCGGGGCGCTGGTGCTCGCGCACCTGGCCGACCGTGCGGCGGAGGCCGCCGGGCCGGAGCGCGCGGAGCTCGTCGCGGTCGGGGAGCGCCTGGTGGCCGACGCGCGGACCGTCGCGCGTCGTGCCGAGGAGGTCGGCCGCGCCGACGGGCCGGAGGGCGTGGCCTGGTCGGCCCGGCACCGTGCCGAGCTGCTGCGCCTGCGGTGGCGCGCCGACGTCGACCCGCCCGCGCCCGAGGAGCTCGTCGCCGCCTGGGAGGAGACCGTCGAGGCGTTCACGCGGCTGGGGCACCCCTTCGAACGGGCGAGGTCGGCGGTGCGACTGGCGTCGGTGCTGCGCCACACGGGGGCCGCCCGCGACGAGGCAGGCAGCGGGGCCACGCCCCGCGCGGAGCGCGTGCGGGAGCTGCTCGACGACGCCCGCGAGGTGGCCACCCGGCTCGGTGCGCTGCCGCTGCTCGCCGAGATCGGGCGCCTGACCGGTGAGCGGGCCTCCGGTGGCGCGGGCCGAGGTGCCGGTGGTGGTGCGGGCCGAGGTGCCGGTGGTGG
>CAZONQ010000139.1:4076-7000 GCA_964581125.1 uncultured Ornithinimicrobium sp. | reverse complement strand
CGGGTTCAGCTCCTCGATATGGGTGCTCATCGCGTTGACCTCTCGTCGTCGGCGGGGTGGTCGGTGGTTCGGTCGGACGGTGTCTCGGTGGTTCGGGGTATGACGTAGGGCCGGGCGCGCGCCCGCTCCTCGTCGCTGGGGGGTCCGGTGCCCGGGGCCCCGGTCGGCACGAACGTCGTGCACACGTGCTCGCCGCCGGCCAGCGTGGCCAGCCGCTGCACGTGCACGCCCAGGACGCGGGAGATCACGTCGGTCTCCGCGTCGCAGAAGTGGCGGAACTCGGTCGCGAGCGAGCGCACCGGGCAGGTGCCCTGGCACAGCTGGATGCCGGCGAGCCCGGTGCCCTGCCCGACCGGGCGGGCCGAGGCAGCATACCCCTCGTCGGAGAGGGCGGCGGCCAGGGCCTCGGTCCGGGCGTCGAGGTCGTCGGCGTCGGCGCCCGCGGCGGCCAGGTGCTGCTCGACCCGGGCGCGCAGGCGCCCCTCGAGGGCGGCGGCCTGCTGGTCCGCGAACGACTCCACCGCGTCCTCCCCCGCGCGCTCGGCGAGGAAGTGGAGGGCGGCGGAGGCGACGTCGTCGTAGGCCGTGGTGAACTGGTCCTGGCCCAGCGGGGTGAGCACGTAGGCGCGCGCGGGGCGCCCACGCCCGCGCCGGGCCGGCGCGACCCCCTCGTGCTCGACGATGAGACCGTCGGTCTCGAGGGCGTCGAGGTGCCGGCGGACGGCGGCGGGGGTCAGCCCGAGCTCCTTGGCCAGGGCGCTCGCGGTGACCGGGCCCTGCTCCCCCACGGCACGGCGCACCCGGTCCCGCGTGCGGGACTCGTGGTGCATCTCGGCCAAATTCACTACTCCATTGTGACCTATTTGACGGGGCGTTCCAACGTAGGGTCCCCTCACCTCGCCCGGGGCGGTCCGCGGGCGGGGCCGGCAGGTCCGCGAACTAGACTCCGGCGTCGTGACGTCCCCTCCACGTGCCGCCCTCGTCATGGACTCGGTGACCCGTCGCTACGGGACGACCGAGGCCCTGCGCGGGCTGTCGTGGACCGCCGCGGCCGGCGAGGTGACGTGCGTCCTCGGCCCCAACGGCGCCGGCAAGACCACCTCCCTCGAGATCGCCACCGGCCTCCAGCGCCCGGACGGCGGGACCGTGCGCGTGCTGGGCACCGACCCGTGGCGCGCCGGGGCGGCCCACCGGGCCCGGGTCGGCGTCATGCTCCAGGACGGCGGGCTGCCGCAGTCCGTCCGTCCGGTGGCGCTGCTGCGCCACCTGGCGCGGTTCTGGCAGCGCCCCGCCGACGTGGACGCGCTCGTCGCCCGGCTGGGCATCGCGGAGTTCGCCGGCACCACGGTGCGCCGGCTCTCCGGCGGGCAGCGCCAGCGCGTGGCTCTCGCCGCGGCCCTGGTGGGCCGACCGGAGGTCGTCTTCCTCGACGAGCCCGCGGCGGGGCTGGACCCGCACGCCCGCCGCGAGGTCCACGGACTGGTCCGGGAGACCGCCTCCGCCGGGACCGCCACGGTGGTGACGACCCACTCCTTCGAGGAGGCCGAGCGGCTCGCCGACCGGGTCGTCGTGATCGTGCGCGGCGTCGTGGCCGCCGCCGGCACGGTGGCCGAGGTGGCCGGGGCCGCGGGGCTGGAGGAGACCTACTTCGCCCTGACCGACCGGCAGGAGGTGGACTCGTGAGCACGCCCGTGGACGGAGCCGCGCGGAAGGGAGGGCCGGCCCCGGACCCCGCTCCGGCCCCTGCGCCGGCAGCGGCCCGCGTGCTGGCCCAGGCGGGCTTCGAGGCCGCCGGGCTGCTGCGCCACGGCGAGCAGCTGCTGGTCTCGGTCGTGCTGCCGCTCATGGCCCTCGTCGGTCTCGCGCTCGTGCCCTATCCCGACCTCGCCGTCGGCCCGTGGGCGGGCGCACGCCGCGTCGACGTGCTGTCCCCCGGCGTGCTCGCGCTCGCGGTGATGTCCACGGCGTTCACCGGGCAGGCGATCCTGCTCGGGTTCGAGCGCCGGTGGGGCGTGCTGCGCCTGCTCGGCACCACCCCGCTCGGCCGCGGCGGCCTGCTCGCGGCCAAGGCCCTGTCGGTGCTCGTGGTGCTGGCCGTGCAGCTCGTCGTCATCGGGGCGGTGGCGGGCTTCCTGGGCTGGCGCCCCGACCTCCTCGGCGTGCTGCCCGCGCTGGTCGCGGTGCTGCTCGGCACCGTGGCCTTCGCCTCGCTCGCCGCGTGCCTCGGCGGCTCGCTGCGCGCCGAGGCAGTCCTGGCCCTGGCCAACCTGGTCTGGGTGCTGCTCGCCGCGGGCGGCGGGGTGCTGCTGCCGGCCCACGCGCTCCCCGGGGCCGCGGCGACGCTCGTCTCGCTGCTGCCCTCGGCCGCGCTCGGCGACGCCCTGCGCACCGCGCTGGTCCACGGCACGTTCGCCTGGGGCCCGCTGCTCGTGCTCCTCGTCTGGGGCGCCGCCGCCACGCTCCTCGCCCGCCGCCTCCTGCGCTGGTCCGACTGACACGCTCCCCCCTGCACGACCGAGCGCACGCTCTGCACACCTTCCCACCACGACCGAGCGCACGCTCTGCACCACGACCGAGCGCACG
This sequence comes from uncultured Ornithinimicrobium sp., assembly GCA_964581125.1. Classification (GTDB taxonomy): domain Bacteria; phylum Actinomycetota; class Actinomycetes; order Actinomycetales; family Dermatophilaceae; genus Ornithinicoccus. The sequence continues at coordinate 4,417 of CAZONQ010000139.1, read as the reverse complement.
CTCTGCACCCTCCCGCGTCGACCGAGCGCACGCTCTGCACGCCCTCCCGACCGAGCGCACGCTCTGCACACCGACCGAGCGCACGCTCTGCACGCCCTCCCGACCGAGCGCACCCTCCGACCAAGCTCACGAGCCGGGGAAGGGGTCGGATCTCGCTCCTAGGCGGTCCTCAGACGACAGCGAAGGTTCTCAGTGCTCGGCGATGCGGCACCCAGCGTGACTGCCACGAGGACCGAACCGTGACGCCCCGTAGCCCGGCTCCTCGGCTGGCAGCCATCCAACGCACGCGCCAGGTCGCACAGAACCACCGTGCAGACCGCGCGCCCGGTCGAGACGGGAGG
>CAZONQ010000139.1:0-3976 GCA_964581125.1 uncultured Ornithinimicrobium sp. | reverse complement strand
GGTGTGCAGACCGCGCGCCCGGTCGAGCGGCGGGGTGTGCAGAGCGTGCGCCCGGTCGAGGAGGGACGTGTGCAGACCGCGCGCCCGGTCGGGGTGAGGGGGGTGCGCCGGCCGGGTCAGATGGACAGCTGCTCGCCGCGGGCGTCGCGGCGGGCAGGGTCGCTCGTGGCTGGCGCGCTCACGGCATACAGGGTCTCGGCGACGACCACGGTGAGCGAGACCACGGCGGCCGCACCCACCAGGTGCACCGCGACCGCGGCCACGGGGAGCCCGTTGAAGAACTGGTAGTAGCCGATGAGCCCCTGGACCAGCAGCAGGGCCGTCAGGGCGGTCAGGCCCGCGCGGACGCGCCTGGGCCAGCCCCACCGGGCACCGGCCACGATGCCGCCGACGGTCGTCGCGAGCAGGAGGTAGGCGGGGGCGGTGTGGAACCGGGTCACCCAGTAGGGGTCGAAGGCGTGCCTGGTCGTCACGTCGACGTCGCCGGCGTGCGGCCCGGTGCCGGTCACGAGCGTGCCCACGTAGACGACGAGGAAACCGAGCACGACCAGCAGCACCGCGAGCGCGCGGGGCCCCCGGCCGGTGACCTGGCCGGGGCGCTCGGCGGCGGCCACGGCGGGCAGCGTGAGGCGCCGGGCGCGGTTGAGGAGCACGGCGGCGACGCCCGTCATCAGGGCGGAGAGCATGAAGTGCAGGCCGACCACCCAGGGGTTGAGCTCGGTGTGCACCGTGATGCCGCCGACGACGGCCTGGACCACCACGCCGATGCCGAGCCACAGCGCGGGGCGCAGCAGCCCGGGGTGCCGGTCGCGCAGGCGCCACACGGCCAGGAAGGTCAGCACCGCCACGGCCGAGATGACGAAGGTCAGCGTGCGGTTGCCGAACTCGATGAGACCGTGCAGGCCCATCGCTCGGGTCGCCGTCCAGGACTCCGGTGTGCACCGCGGCCACGTCGGGCAGCCCAGGCCGGACGCGGTGAGCCGCACCAGGCCCCCGCTGAGGATGAGCAGCGCGTTGGCCAGCAGGGAGAGCCAGGCGGTCGCGCGGACCCAGCGGTTCGGTTCCCGCGGCATGAGGCGGTCGGTCAGGGAGACGGGTGCGGGCGTCATCGGGTCACGCTCCGGGGTGTCGACGTGGGACCTAGAGGAGGGGCAGGTGGAGCAGCGGGTCGACGGCGACCCCGAGGAAGAGCAGCGTCAGGTAGCTGATCGAGTAGTGGAAGAGCCGCATCGCACCGAGGGCCTTGCCGGTCACGCCCCGGCGGGCCCGGCCCAGCAGACGGTGCGACTCCACCACGAAGAGGGCGCCGGACACCACGGCGACGACGGTGTAGAGCCAGCCCATCGGCGCCACCGGGACGAGCACCAGGGAGGTCAGGACCGTGGCCCAGGCGTAGAGCACGACCTGCCGGCCGACCGCGACGTCCTCGGCCACCACCGGCAGCATGGGCACGCCGGCGGCGGCGTAGTCCTCCCTGAAGCGCATGGACAGCGGCCAGTAGTGCGGCGGCGTCCAGAAGAACACGACGAGGAAGAGCACGAGCGCCGACCAGGACAGGGAGTCGGTGACCGCCGACCAGCCGATGAGCACGGGCATGCAGCCGGCGACCCCGCCCCAGACGATGTTCTGGCTGGTGCGACGCTTGAGGATCGCCGTGTAGAAGACGACGTAGAGCAGGATCGCGCCCAGCCCGAGCCACGCCGAGAGCCAGTTGACCAGGAGCCCGAGCCACAGCACCGAGGCGACGCCCAGCACCGCGCCGAAGACGAGCGCGGCGCGCGGGGTCACGGTGCCGGTGACGAGCGGCCGGTTGGACGTCCGGTGCATGTGGGCGTCGATGTCCCGGTCGAGGTAGCAGTTGAGCACGTTGGCCGAGGCGGCCGCCAGGGTCCCGCCCACGAGCGTCGCCACGATCAGCCAGATCGGCGGCACCCCCCGCTCGGCGAGGAACATCACCGGGAAGGTCGTCACCAGCAGCAGCTCGATGATGCGCGGCTTGGTGAGCGACACGTAGTCGCCGACGACCTCCCGCCACCCCCTCGACGAGGGTTCCGGCGCCGCCCCGGCATGGCTACGGCCGTCGGGCGCGGGTCGGGGGTCGAGCGTGGTCACGGTGTCCTTCGGGAGCTGGCGGGTGCGTCCGGGCGCAGATGTATGGAGTGCCCTCGATGGTACTCCGTCGGCACCTCCTCACCGGCACGCGGTGAGCCCGCGGCGACGGACGGCAGGGGCCGCGGCGGGCCGGACGAAGGGCTAAGGTCGTGCCTAGGTCCTCCCGGCCCCCAGACGTGGCCGGGACCTGCACGTCCGCCCCCGAACCGAGGAGTTCTGTCGTGAGCGACACCGCCCACCCCCTGACCGCCGGACGAGACGAGGGGCTGACCCGCCCGCTCGCGGACGACGTGGGCTGGACCGACGCGGACGTCCGCGCCGTCGACACCGTCAGGGTGCTGGCCGCGGACGCGGTGCAGAACGCCGGCAACGGGCACCCGGGCACGGCGATGAGCCTGGCGCCCCTGGCCTACCTGCTCTACCAGAACGTCATGCGCCACGACCCGTCCGACCCGCACTGGCTGGGCCGCGACCGCTTCGTGCTCTCCGCGGGGCACTCGAGCCTGACCCAGTACATCCAGCTCTACCTGTCGGGCTACGGCATGGAGATGGACGACCTCAAGGCGCTGCGCACCTGGGGCAGCATCACCCCGGGCCACCCCGAGGTCCACCACACGACCGGCGTGGAGATCACGACCGGCCCGCTGGGGTCGGGCCTGGCATCCTCCGTGGGCATGGCGATGGCCCAGCGCCGCCAGCGCGGCCTCCTCGACCCCGACGCCGCGCCCGGCGAGTCGCCGTTCGACCACCACGTCTGGGTGATCGCCTCCGACGGCGACATCATGGAGGGCGTCTCCTCGGAGGCCTGCTCGCTGGCCGGCCACCAGGAGCTGTCCAACCTCACCGTCGTCTACGACCAGAACTTCATCTCGATCGAGGACGACACCGACATCTCCTTCAGCGAGGACGTGGCCAAGCGCTACGAGGCCTACGGCTGGCACGTGGAGACCGTCGACTGGCGCGGCAGCGCCGGCGACAGCGGCGGGGCCGTCGAGCACCGGGAGGGCGTCCAGGAGGGCGCGGGCGTCTACACCGAGGACGTCGACACGCTCTACGCCGCGCTGCAGGCGTCGCGCGAGCGCACCGACAGGCCCACGCTCATCATCCTGCGCACGATCATCGCCTGGCCCGCCCCGGAGGCGCGCGACACCGGCGCCTCGCACGGCTCCGCGCTCGGCGAGGACGAGGTGGCCGCCACCAAGGAGCTGCTCGGCTTCGACCCCGCGGTCAGCTTCCCCGTCGAGGAGGAGGTGCTCCGGCACGCGCGCGGCGTCGTCGACCGCGGCCGGGAGGCGCACGCCGCCTGGCGGGAGGGCTACGACGCCTGGCGCGCCGCCAACCCGGACGGCGCCGCCCTGCTCGACCGTCTCCTGGCCAAGCAGCTCCCCGAGGGGCTCGAGGAGGCGCTGCCCACCTTCGAGGCGGACGAGAAGGGGATGGCGACGCGCAAGGCGTCCGGCGAGGTCCTGACCGCGATCGCGGACGTCATGCCCGAGCTGTGGGGCGGCTCCGCCGACCTCGCCGGCTCCAACAACACGACGATGAAGGGTGCTCCCTCCTTCGTGCCGGAGCACAAGGCGACCGAGATGTTCCCGGGCGGCCCCTACGGCCGCACCCTCCACTTCGGCATCCGCGAGAACGGCATGGGCATGATCCTCAACGGGATCGCGCTCGAGGGGCTGACCCGTCCCTACGGCGGCACCTTCCTCATCTTCTCCGACTACATGCGCCCGGCGGTCCGGCTCGCGGCGCTGCAGCAGCTGCCGGTCATCTACGTGTGGACCCACGACAGCATCGGGCTGGGCGAGGACGGCCCGACCCACCAGCCGGTCGAGCACCTCGCGGCGCTGCGCGCCATCCCGGG
>CAZONQ010000138.1:0-7003 GCA_964581125.1 uncultured Ornithinimicrobium sp. | reverse complement strand
GACAAACCCCACGACCATCCACAGCGTGTCCGCACACCAGTTCGCATCAAGGGGAGGTGTGGACGATGTGGACGACCGGTCGCCCAGGTCAGTCGGCCCGCTGTCCAGGTGCTCCCGGCAGCGTCCAGGGCCGCGCCGTGCGGGGGTGCGCGAGCGACCAGGCGACGAGATCGGCATACCTGTCCGGACGGCTCCCGTGCACCCGGGCGGCCATCCCGCTGAAGTGCGGCAGGTCGACCCACCGCAGTCCCTCCGGCGAGGTGCCGACCGCGGGCGCGACGACGTCCGCGCCGCGCAGCACCAGGTCGCGCGCCTTCCCGCCGACGAGCAGCACGAGCGGGTCGCGCGCCCCGAGGGTCCGCAGCTCGGCGGCGAGCTCCTCGTCGGGCGCCTCGTGCACCGTCGTGAGGTAGCCGCCCCACGCCGGCGTCCCGCGCAGGGCACGCGCGAGGAAGTGGTCGTGCCCGCGCCGACCGGTGTGCACGTTGAGCCACGGCTCGGCATCGGGCGCCTCGCCCTCGTGCGGACGGTTGAAGGTCACCACCACCGCGCCGGTATGCAGTCCTGCCGGCTCGTCGGGGAAGCTCACGTCGTCCTCGCCCCAGACGGCCCAGGAGGCCTTGTGCCCCCACGGCGCCATCCGCGCCAGCAGCTCGGAGGTGCCGGTCATGGCGCCCACGCTAGACCCGGTCGTGGCGGGGCCGAGCGGCAGGGCTTTACTGGACGGGCTGGAGGAAGGACGTGCAGATGAACCTCACCGAGGACCAGGTCGACCGTGCCGGGGGCGTGCTGCTCGGGCAGGCGGTCGGCGACGCGCTCGGGGTGCCCTACGAGTTCGGGTCGGCGCCCTACGACCCCGGCGCAGGGCCGCAGCTGGCCGGTGGCGGGCTCGGCGGCTACGCGCCGGGGGAGTGGTCCGACGACACGCAGATGGCCGTCTGCGTCGCCGAGGTCACCGCGACCGGCGCCGACCTGACCTCCGAGACCGGCCAGCTCGGGGTCGCGACCAACTTCCTGGGCTGGTTCGAGTCCGACCCGGCCGACGTGGGGACGCACACCCGCGAGGTGCTGACGAGGGTCGCCCGCCGCGGCGACGACGCGGCGCTGCACGACGCGATGCTCCAGGAGTCCTGGGCCGTGCACGAGCGGACGGGCCGCTCCGCGGGCAACGGCGCGCTGATGCGCACCTCCGTGGTGGGGCTGGTCGCCCTGGGCGACCGCGAGGCCACCGCCCGCAGCGCCCGCGCCACGGCGAGGCTGACGCACTGGGACACGCTCGCCGGCGACTCCTGCGTGCTGTGGTCGGAGGCGGTCCGCCGGGCCGTCGTCGACGGCGAGCTCGACCTGCGCGGCGGGCTGGACCTGCTCGGCGGGGCCGAGGTGCAGGCGCGCTGGTCGGCCTGGATCGACGAGGCCGAGGAGCGGGAGCCGGAGGGGCTCGCCGACAACGGCTTCACGGTCGTGGCGCTGCAGGCGGCGTGGTCGGCGGTCCACCGCACCCGCGACCGCGCGCAGGGGCCGGAGCACGTCGCCGCCGCGCTGTCGACCGCCGTCGCGATCGGCGGCGACACCGACACCGTGGCCGCCGTCGCCGGCGGGCTGCTGGGGGCGCGCTACGGCGCGTCCGGGCTGCCCGAGCGGTGGGCGCCGCGCGTGCACGGCTGGCCCGGGCTGTGGTCCGACGACCTCGTGCGGCTGGCCGTGCTCACCGCCCACGGCGGCTGAGGCCCACCGGGGCCAGGCCACGCAGCTCGGGCCGCGGCCGGCGAGGAAGGGTCGGTCAGCCCTGCATCAGCTGGTGCGTGGGGAGGGCCGTGACGAGCCGCGTCACGCCGTCGTGCCCGCCGCCGGCGAGCGCCGCGGCGGCACCGGGGAGCACCCACACGGTCGGCCCGTCCGCGCCGGGCGTGGCGTCCTCCGGCAGCCACTCGGCGGCCCAGCCCTGCACCGCCTCGGCGAGCACGCAGCGCCGCTCGCGGGCCGGGAGCACGCAGACCTGCACGCGCGGCGGGGCGTCGAGCAGCGGGGCGGTCACGGAGCCGTCGTCGACGACGAAGGCCTGGCCGTAGGCGTCGGCCGGCAGGCCGGACAGCACCTGCTGCGCGGCCGGCACGTCGCACGCGGCCGCGAAGAGGCAGACGCGCGCGGAGGGTCCTCGCCGACGGTTCACACCGGCGAGTATAGGTAAGGCTCACCTACATCGGAAATCGCCCGCCCGGCGTGCGCATATGCGGCACGCGGGGCGGGCGACGGGGACGGGCCGGTCAGCCGGCGAGGTGCGCCTGGAGGAACCAGCGGTCCTTGACCAGGCCCTGCTCGATGGCGATGGCCACGTCCTGGCTGGCCAGGTCGACCTCGTCGAGGGCCTTGATCGCCTCACGGGTCGTCGCGATGGCCGCGTCGAGCTGCGCCACGACCTGCGGGATGAGCTCGGCCGAGTCGGTGAAGCCCTCGGACAGCGCCGGCAGCGTGCGCCTGGCGGCGACCGTCTCGACGCGGGCGTCGAGCGGCAGGCCCAGCGAGACGATGCGCTCCGCGGCGGTGTCGGCGAACTCCTGCGCGTGGGCGACCACGTCGTCGAGCAGCTCGTGGACGCCGACGAAGTTGGCGCCCCGGACGTGCCAGTGCGCCTGCTTGCCGTCGACGACGAGCGCCATCAGGTCGATGACGACGGGGGTCAGCTGCTGGGCGGCGCCGGCCGCGACCTCGGACGTGGTGGCCAGGGCGTCGGACGTGTGCGTGGTGGTGCTCATGGATAAAGCCTCCTCTGCCTCTTCGGGCCAGGCGCCGTCTGCGCGGGCCCACGACCTCCAATGTGCCCCCGATCGGCCGCTCCCGCAACGAAGCGAAGGCTCCCCTCAGCCGCTCCCCTCTGCCCTCTCCTCTGCCCTCTCGGTGGCCGGGTGGACGAGCAGCGGCAGGTGGCGCCGCCCGGCGCCGCGCAGCGCGTCCACCGCCGCGAGGTGCTCCTCGCACAGGCGCGCGAGCACCGCATACGCCTCCTGCCCGACCAGCTCGACGAGCTCGTCGCGCAGCGAGACGTAGACCGGCTCGGACGCCGTGTGCGCCTCGGGGGACCCGGTGCACCACCAGTGCAGGTCGTGGCCACCCGGTCCCCACGCCCGGCGGTCGAACTCACCGACGGTGATCTCCAGGTATGCCGTGCCGTCCGCCATCTCCACGTCCCGGTAGGTGCGGCGCAGGGGCAGCTGCCAGCACACGTCCGGCTTGAGGGCGTGCGGCGGCAGGCCCTCGGCCAGCGCGTGCTGGTGCAGCGCGCACCCCGCGCCGGCGGGGAAGCCCGGGCGGTTGAGGAAGACGCAGGCGCCGTCGACGACCCGGGTGGCCCGGGAGCCGCCCTCGACGGTCACCACCCAGCCCTCCTCGAGCGCGACGTCGCGCAGCTCCCACTCGTCCGGTCCCAGCCGTCCTGCGGCCGCGCCGACCCGGGCCTCGTCGTCCTCGTCGGTGAGGTGGGCGCCGAGCGTGCAGCACCCGGCGTCCGGCTCGTCGGCCTCGATCCCGTGGCAGCCGGCGCCGAAGACGCAGCGCCACCGCGAGGTCAGCCAGGTCAGGTCGACGCGCAGGCGCTGGTCCGCGTCCGCGGGGTCGACCAGCTCGGCCCAGGCGCGCGGCGCGTCCAGCGGGGTCTCGGTCATCACGCCACCCTAGGGGTGATAATGACGGATATGCGCCTGGGAGTGATCGACGTCGGCTCCAACACGGTGCACCTGCTGGTGGTGGACGCGCACCCGGGCGCCCACCCGCTGCCGGACTACTCCCACAGCGTGACGCTGCGCCTGGCCGAGCACCTCACCGACGAGGGCACGATCTCGGCCGAGGGGGCGGACACGCTCGCCCGCTTCGTCACCGACTGCACCGACGTCGCGGAGAGCCGTGGCGTGTCCCGGCTCATGGGGTTCGCGACGAGCGCCATCCGCGAGGCCGACAACACCGAGCAGGTCCTCGAGCAGGTCGCCGCCGGCTCCGGCGTGGACCTGCAGGTGCTCGCCGGCGAGGACGAGGCGCGCGTGACCTTCCTGGCGGTCCGCCGGTGGTTCGGCTGGTCCGCGGGGCGGATCCTCAACGTCGACGTCGGCGGCGGCTCGCTCGAGATGGCCGTCGGCCTGGACGAGGAGCCCGACGCCGCGGTCTCGCTGCCGCTCGGCGCCGGCCGGCTCACCCGCGAGCTCGCCGGCGACCCGCCGTCGGCCGCCGACCTCAGGGCGCTGCGCAAGCGGGTCCGCTCGCAGATCGCCACCGTCCACCCCACGCTCACCCGCACCGGCCCGCCCAACCTCGCGGTCGGCACGAGCAAGACGATCCGCTCCCTGGCCCGGGCCTGCGGGGCGGCCCCGCGCGGGGACGGGCCCTACGTCCCGCGCACCCTCCGCCGGGCCGACCTGGCGGACCTGGTGCCGCGTCTGGCTACCATGACTGCGGCCGAGCGTGTCGAGCTGCCCGGCGTCTCCGCGGCCCGCGCGCCCCAGCTGCTCGCCGGAGCGGTGGTCGTCGAGGCGGCGCTGGACCTCCTCGGGGTCGAGGCGCTGTCCATCTGTCCGTGGGCCCTCCGTGAGGGGCTCATCCTCCGCTTCCTGGACGGTCTACCCGATGACTGACTCCCCCCGCATCCCGGTCCACCTCTCCTCCTCCTCGGTCTACCCCGAGAACGCTGCCTACTGCTTCGACCTGGCCCAGCGGCTCGGCTACGACGGCGTCGAGGTGATGGTCTGGACCGACCCCGTGACCCAGGAGGCGGGCGCGCTCAAGGCGCTGGCCGAGCTGCACGGGCTGCAGATCGGGGCCGTGCACGCCCCGACCCTGCTGCTGGCGCAGCGCCTCTGGGGCTGGGACCCGTGGGGCAAGATCGAGCGCTCCCTCGACCTGGCCGCCGAGGTGGGCGCCCAGTGCGTCGTCGTGCACCCGCCCTTCCGCTGGCAGCGGGGCTACGCCGAGGGCTTCGTCGAGGGGGTCGCCGAGCGCCAGGCCAGGTGGGGCATCAAGCTCGCCGTGGAGAACATGTTCCCCTGGCGCTCCGGCGCCCGGGCGATGCAGGCCTACCTGCCGGGGCCGGACCCCCGCGACTTCCCCTACGACGCCGTCACCCTCGACATCTCGCACGCCGCCACCGCCGGCATCGACGCCCTCCAGCTGGCCGAGGACCTCGGGGACCGGGTGTGCCACGTCCACCTGGGCGACTCGTTCGGCTCGTTCAAGGACGAGCACCTCGTGCCCGGCCGCGGCAACCAGCGCTGCTCCGAGGTGCTCGGGCACCTCGTCCGGTCCGGGTTCGGCGGCGTCGTCACCCTCGAGGTCGGCACCCGCAAGCTGCGCACGCCCGAGCGCGAGGCGGCGCTGGCGGAGTCCCTGGCCTTCGCCCGCGAGCACCTGGGCCAGCACGACCGTCCGGGCGCGCGCGTCGCCGGCTGACGCCCCGCGCCACCGCCCGCCCGGGTCGGCGTAGCCTTGCCCCATGGATCTCGCCGACCTCAACCCGGCCGCCCTCATGCGGCAGACGCTGCTCGGGATGAGCCGCAACGACCAGCTGCGCCAGGTCATCGAGCACGCCCCGGTCTCCCGTGACGTCGTCCGCCGGTTCGTGGGGGGCACCACGACCGCCGACGTGCTCGCCGTGGCCACCGAGCTGCTCGACACCCGCCGCATGGTCACGATCGACTACCTGGGCGAGGACACGGTCGACCCCGCGATGGCCGAGCACACGCGCGACGCCTACCTCGAGGTCATCGCGGCCGCCTCCGACGCCGGCCTCACCGACGACGGCGCCGTCGAGGTGAGCCTCAAGCTCAGCGCGCTGGGCCAGGCGCTCGGCCGGGACGGCAACAAGATCGCCCTGGAGAACGCCCGGTCGATCTGCCAGGCCGCGGCCAACGCCGGCACGACGGTCACCCTCGACATGGAGGACCACACCACCACCGACCTGACGCTGTCGGTGCTGCGCGACCTGCGCCAGGACTGGCCCTGGGTCGGCGCCGTCCTGCAGAGCTACCTCTACCGCACCGAGCAGGACTGCCGGGACCTCGCCCACGAGGGCTCGCGGGTGCGCCTGTGCAAGGGCACCTACAAGGAGCCGGAGTCGGTCGCCTTCCAGGACAAGGCCGACGTCGACAGGTCCTACGTGCGCTGCCTCAAGATCCTCATGGAGGGCGACGGCTACCCGATGGTGGCCTCCCACGACCCGCGCCTGGTCGAGATCGCCACGGTGCTGGCCGACAAGGCGCAGCGGTCCCCCGACAGCTTCGAGTACCAGATGCTCCTCGGCATCCGTCCCGACGAGCAGCTGCGGCTCGCCTCCGGCGGCTCGCGGGTCCGCGTCTACGTGCCCTACGGCGACGAGTGGTACGGCTACCTCATGCGTCGCATGGCCGAGCGCCCGGCCAACCTGGGGTTCTTCCTGCGCGGCCTGGCCACGAAGGGCTGAGGGTATGACGATCGCGCTCCTGGGCGCGGGCGTCATGGGCGGCACGCTGCTCGCCGCCCTCGTGCGCTCCGGGCACGACCCGGCCGACCTGCTCGTGTCCGACAAGGCGCCCGAGCGGGCCGAGGAGGTCGCCGCGCGCCAGGGCACGCGTGCGGTGCCGGCGGCCGAGGCGGTCGCCGCCGCCGACGTCGTGGTCATCGCCGTCAAGCCCCAGGACATGGCCGAGCTCGTCGAGGAGGTCCACGACGTCGTCCGCCCGGGCGCCCTCGTCGTCTCCATCGCCGCCGGGATCAGCACCGACTTCCTGGAGCGCCGCCTGCCGGAGGGCACCTCGGTGGTGCGGGTCATGCCCAACACCCCGGCCCTGGTCGACCAGGGCATGTCGGCGCTCAGCCCCGGGCGGCACTGCACGCCCGAGCAGCTCGAGCAGGCCACCGCGCTCCTCGCCAACGTCGGCAAGGTGGTCGTGCTCGACGAGTCCCACCAGGACGCGGTCACCGCGATCAGCGGCAGCGGGCCCGCCTACATCTTCTACGTGGTCGAGGCGATGATCGAGGCCGGCGT
>CAZONQ010000137.1:0-7004 GCA_964581125.1 uncultured Ornithinimicrobium sp. | reverse complement strand
GCGGCAGGGTCACTCCGGCTATGCGTGGTCGTGGCTCGCCGCCGCGCTCGCCACCACGGACCTGGAGCTGGGCTGCGTCTCCGCGCCGGGGCAGCGCTACCACCCGGCTGTGCACGCGCAGAAGATCGCGACGCTCGGGCAGATGTTCCCCGGCCGCTTCTGGGTGGCGCTCGGCAGCGGCGAGGCGGTCAACGAGCACGTCACCGCCGACCGGTGGCCGACCAAGGAGACGCGCACCGAGCGGCTGGAGGAGTGCGTCGACGTCATCCGGCGGCTGCTCGCCGGCGAGGAGGTGATCCACGACGGCCTGGTGCGCGTCGACCGCGCCCGCGTGTGGGAGCGCGCGGAGCCGGCGCCCCTGCTCGTGGGTCCCGCGGTCTCGGTGGCCTCGGCGGCCCGGGTGGCGGCCTGGGCCGACGGCCTGGTGACCGTGAACCAGCCGGTCGGCACGCTCCAGGAGGTCCTCACCGCATACCGCTCGGCGGGTGGTCGGGGCCGCGCCGCCCTGCAGGTGCACCTGTCCTGGGCGCCGACCGAGGAGGAGGCCGAGGCGGTGGCGCACGACCAGTGGCGCACCAACGTCTTCGGCGAACCCGTGTCGTGGGACGTGGAGACGCCCGAGGCCTTCGACGTCGCCGCCGGGCACGTCCCGGTCGAGGCGGTGCGCGAGAGCGTCCGCGTCTCGGCCGACCTGGGCCGGCACCGGGAGTGGCTGGCGGAGTATCTGGAGCTCGGCTTCGACGACCTCTACCTGCACCACGTCGGTCAGGAGCAGGCCCGCTTCATCGACACCTTCGGCGAGCACGTGCTGCCTCGGGTGCGGGGCTGACCGGCCGCCCGCCTCGATCGAGGCGGCCCCGGTCCGTTAGGGTCGCCGGGGCGCACGGTGGGGGACCGCGCTGCTGCGGAACCCTTCCGCGCGTCGGTTTGCAGGTGCAACATCCCTTCGTTATCGTTGCACCTGCAAAAGTCATCGACGACGCAGGGAGGACCACTGATGAGGATGACGAGGACGACGACCCGCCGCTGGGTGTCCGCCGCGAGCATCACAGCGCTGGCGGTGGTGGCCGCACCGGCCTGGGCGAGCACGACGGGCGAGGGGGACGGGTCTCAGGAGCCCGCCTCGATCATGCTCGTCCTCGACGCCTCGGGGTCGATGGCCGCCGAGGACGCCGGTGGCGGGGGCACCCGGATGGAGGCGGCGCGCGCGGCCCTGACCGAGGCGGTCGACAACCTGCCGGAGGACGCGGACGTCGGCCTCCGGGTCTACGGCGCGACCGAGCCCAACGACGAGAAGACCGAGGCGGCGTGCACCGACACCCAGGTGGTCGTCCCGCTCGGCCCGTCGGACCCCGCCGCGCTCAAGGATGCCGTCAAGGACGTGGAGCCGTCGGGCTTCACCCCGATCTCCTACGCCCTCTCCAAGGCGGCGGACGACCTCGGCGAGGCGGAGAACCGGCACATCATCCTGGTCTCCGACGGCGAGGAGACCTGCGACCCCGACCCGTGCGAGACCGTCGAGCAGCTCAGCGCCGACGGGATCGACGTGCAGATCGACACGGTGGGCTACGGCGTGGAGGAGAAGGCGCGCGGCCAGCTGCGCTGCATCGCCGAGGCCACCGGTGGCACCTACCTCTCCGCCCCGGACGGCGAGAGCCTGGAGATCGCCCTGGACAAGCTCTCCACGCGGGCACTGCGCGGATTCACCGTCCAGGGCACCCCGGTCGAGGGGGTCGACCGCACCCGCACGGACGAGGCGCCCGTCCTGGAGCCGGGGCAGTACACCGACACCATCACGACCGGCACCAAGGAGGCCGAGTACTACTCGCTCGCGCCCGTCGCCCCCGACCACCGGCTCCAGGTCTCGGTGACGAGCCGCCCACCCTCCACCGGCGAGTCCTTCGACAAGGAGACCTTCGCGCTCGAGGTGAGCGACCAGGACGGGGACAGCTGCGGCTACAACCACGACTTCAGGTTCCACGACCTCGGCCTCAGCGGCGCCGTCACGACGGTCCTGACCGTCGACGAGGACTGCCTCACGGACGATCCGCTCCTGCTCAAGGTCGAGCGCGGCGGGGACGGGAAGCGCCCGGCACCCGTGGAGCTGGTCGTGCGGGCGGTGCCGGTCGCGCTGGACGTGGACAGCCTGCCGGAGGGCGTGGACGGGGAGATCACCGTGCCGGACGAGCTGGCCCCCAGGCAGGACGACGCGGAGCCGGTCGTCGGCGGGGGCAGCTTCAGCGACGCCGTCCCGCTGCAGCCCGGCACCTACGTCGAGCACCTCATCCCGGGCGAGCAGGTCTACTTCTCCACCACCGTCGACTGGGGACAGAGCGCCCAGCTGATCGTCGAGGGGCCGACCGACGACAGCTACCTCAGCGACGAGGCCAACGACTACCTGTGGGTGCACGCCGCCTTCCACGAGCCGGACCGGCGCGCCATCAGCAACCCCAACTCGAGCGCGTACGCCTCCTACCACCTCGGCTCACCTCCCGAGCGCTACGCCGTCGTCGTGCCCGAGGTCCGCTACCGCAACGCGTTGGACTCCTACCCCTCCGAGGCCCGGTGGGTGTCCGAGGCCGGCACCTACTACTTCACGCTCGCGGTCCCGCCGAAGTACCAGGGCGACGCGGAGGGCCGGCCCGTCCCCGTGGAGTTCACCGTCGCCGTCGAGGGCGAGGTCACGGGCGTGCCGACCTTCCCCCAGGGTGGCGACGCGGCGTCGACCGCCGCCTCCTCGAGCATCACCGGCGACGCCGACGCCACCGACGCCGCGGACGCGGCGGCCCGCACCGCTTCCGACGCCTCGACCGGCACCGCCACGCCCACGCCCCAGGCCGCCTCCGTCGACGGCACGACCGAGGACGAGAGCGACCGGTCCCTCCTGTGGTGGGTCGCCGGCGGCGCGCTGGCAGTGCTCCTCGCCTCCGGCGGCGGGCTCTGGGTCGCGGCCAACCGGGGTCGCTCTCAGAGCAGCTGAACCAGCGCCCAGGCCAGCACCACGGCGCTGAGGCCCGCGACCGCGGCGAGCGCCACGACCAGGCCCCGACCCTCCCACCACGGGATGGCCGGGGTCTGGTCGTATGCCGTCCGCGCACCGGCCCCCTCACCGGCCCGGTCCCCGGTCACCTCGGGTGCAGAGCGCGCGCCCGGTCGGGGAAGGGGGTCGTCGGACGGCAGGTCCTGCCCGGCCAGGTGGTCGAGCACCTCGACCTCGCCCATGGCACCGTCGCACCACGTCAGGTCGGGATGGCCCAGCCGGGCCCTCGCGTCGGAGGCGGAGGCAGGCCGGTCGCGGGCGTCCGGCGCCAGCAGGCTGCGCACGATGTCGCGCAGCACCGGCGGTGCGTCCAGCGGCAGCGGGGCCGACGGCTCCGCCCCTGCGTCGAGGTCGCCGGGCCGGACGCCGGTGAGCATCTCGTGGGCGACCCTGCCGAGCGCGTAGAGGTCCTGCGCAGGCGCGGGGTCGCCGCCGCGCTCCTGCTCGGGGGCGCTGTAGCCGGGCGTGCCGACGACGTGGTCGACGCGCGTCAGCCGCGGCCCGTCGAGCCGCACGGCCACCCCGAAGTCGGAGAGGAGCAGGTGCGGACGGTCGGTGCCCGTCGCCCGCAGCAGCGGGTTGGCCGGGGTGACGTCGCGGTGCACGACGCCCGCCTCGTGGACCGCCTGCAGGCCCTCGCAGGCCTGACGCAGCAGCTCGGCGACGAGCAGCGGTGGCAGCGCGCCGAAGTCGCCGACGAGGCTGGCCACGGAGCCGCCGTCGACCAGCTCCATGAGCAGCGCCACCTGCCCGTCCTCGGCGACCCAGGTCATCGGCGCCAGCACGTGGTCGTGCCGGATCCGGGTGCTCGACTCCTGCACGAACCGCAGCAGCGAGCCGGCCTCGGCCTGCCGGAGCAGCTTGGCGGCGACGACCTCGTCGGTGCGCACGTCCCGCGCCCGCCAGACGACGCTCGCGCCGCCCTCCCCCACCGGGTCCAGCAGCTCGACGCGTCCCGCCAGCACCTGGCCGCGCACGCTCGTCCCGGGGCCGTGCTCAGGCATCGCCGGGAGCCCCGGCGGTACGCGCCGCAGCACGGGCCGCCTCGTCGAGGAGCCGCGCGAGCTCGCCGCCCTGCTCCGCCGCCCGCGCGACCCGCGCCAGCTCCTCGGCGGGCGCCGCCGCGACCAGCGCCGCGAGGACCTCGTGCCGTTCCGGCACGCTCGCGCGCCGCTGGCTGGTGAGCGTCCGCTGCTCGCGGGCGATCCGGGCGATCTCCTCCTCCCGCTCCCCCGCGTCGAGGTCGTCACGGTGCGCCAGGTCGAGCAGCGCCTCGAGGCGGGCGACCGCGGCGGGGTTGCTGATCTTGATGCGCTGGCCCGAGACCAGCT
Source organism: uncultured Ornithinimicrobium sp. (assembly GCA_964581125.1). Taxonomy (GTDB): domain Bacteria; phylum Actinomycetota; class Actinomycetes; order Actinomycetales; family Dermatophilaceae; genus Ornithinicoccus. Next base: position 2,633 of record CAZONQ010000137.1, on the reverse strand, counting down.
GGCTGAGCATCGGCGCCGACAGCCCGAGCACCTTGGCCACGGCGGTCTGCGTCAGCCCGGTGGCCGCGCGCACGGTGCCGACGAGCTCGGCGACGGGCGCGCCGTAGAGCTCGGTCTGCGTGCGGCGGTTGGCCTCCGGGTCGGGGGTGCTCACCCCGCCAGTGTGCCTGACGCCCGCAGGACGACCGACTCCCAGCCGGGCAGCACGCCGCGGGTCAGCACCCCGCCGGCCGCGTCCCCGGACGTCGCGACGACCGCCTCGGCGCCCTCCCAGCCCTCGAGCAGCTCGACCGGCACCTCGACGGGCTCCCGGGTGAAGGACGCCAGGACGAGGAGCCGGGTCCCCTCGTGCTCGCGGCCGAAGGCCCACAGGTCCGGGTGGTCCATCGCGAGCGGCGTCACCGTGCCGTGCGAGACGGCCCTCTCCTCGTGCCGCAGCGCCACGAGGGCGCGGTAGTGCTCGAACACCGAGCCCTCCACCCCGACCTGGGCCTCGGCGTTGATCTCCTCGTGGTTGGGCGCCACCGGGATCCACGGCTCGCCCGTGGTGAAGCCGGCGTGCTCCCCGGCCGTCCACTGCACCGGCGTGCGCGCGTTGTCGCGGCTGCGGGAGCGCAGCCCGGGCAGCAGCTCGCTGAACGGCACGCCCGCCGCGGTCTGCTCACGGATGTAGTTGAGCGACTCGATGTCCCGGAAGTCCTCGGGGGCGGAGAACGGCACGTTGGTCATGCCCAGCTCCTCGCCCTGGTAGACGTAGGGCGTGCCACGCAGGGTGTGCAGCACGGTGCCCAGCGTCTTGGCCGAGCGCTCACGCCATACCGGGTCGTCGTCCCCGAACCGGCTGACCGCGCGCGGCTGGTCGTGGTTGTCCCAGTAGAGCGAGTTCCAGCCCACGTCCTCCAGCTCGACCTGCCAGCGCATGAGGTTGGCGCGCAGCTCGGCCATGGTCAGCGGCACGATGTCGAACTTGCCGCCGGGTCCCGCCCCCAGGTCGACGTGCTCGAACTGGAAGACCATGTCGACCTCCCGCCGCGCCGGGTCGGTGAACAGCCGCGCCTGCTCCGCGTCCACGCCGGGCATCTCCCCGACCGTCAGGTAGGGGCGCCCGAGGTCGGCGAAGACCTGCTCGTGCATCTCCCGCAGGTGGTCGTGCACGCGCGGACCGGTGCTGACCAGCGGGAACGCCTGGCCCCACAGGTCGCCGAGCTTCTTGTCGCCGTCGGGCAGCCCGTCCGGCTTGTCGATGAGGTTGATGACGTCCATCCGGAAGCCGTCGACCCCGCGGTCGAGCCACCAGCGCATCATCGCGTAGACGGCGGCGCGCACGTCCGGGTTGTCCCACACCAGGTCGGGCTGCTTGCGGCTGAAGAGGTGCAGGTAGTACTCCCCCGTCGCCTCGTCCCACTCCCAGGCCGAGCCGGAGAAGAACGAGCCCCAGTTGTTGGGCTCCGCGCCGGCCTCGCCGCCCACGTGGCCCTCGCGCGGCGGCCGCCACCAGTACCAGTCGCGGTGCTCGCTGTCCCGCGACGAGCGCGAGTCGACGAACCACGCGTGCTCGTCCGAGGTGTGGTTGACGACCAGGTCCATGACCAGCCGGATGCCGGCCTCGTGCGCCCGCGCGATCAGCTCGTCGACGTCCTCGAGGGTGCCGAAGAGCGGGTCGATCCCGTGGTAGTCGCTGATGTCGTAGCCGTTGTCGTCCTGCGGCGAGCAGTAGACCGGGCTGAGCCACAGCACGTCGACGCCGAGCCGCTCGAGGTGGCCGAGCCGCTCGATGACGCCGCGGACGTCGCCGACCCCGTCGCCGTCGCTGTCGGCGAAGCTGCGGGGATAGACCTGGTAGACCACAGCGCTCTTCCACCAGTCCCGGGGCAGGTCGTCGTCCAGCACACCGTCAGGGTATGGGGTCCGCCCGCCTCGGGCAGGCCGGCGCGGCTCAGGTGTCACCTCCGGCCGGAGGCCTCCCGGCACTCACGTACGTTCGTGATAGGTCACGCGTGATCCATCACGAGTTCACTACAGGACCCGTACGTGAGTCGGGGGGAGGTGCCCTACCCTGACGCCCATGTGGATCCGCAACGTGCGCCCGTGGGGCGCCGCACCCTCCGACGTCCGGGTCGAGGGCGAGACCATCGCCGAGGTGCGCCCCGCCGCGGCGAGCGACGGCTCGGGCGGCTCGGGCGGCTCGGGCGGCTCGAGGGCGGAGGCGACGGCAGCGCATACCGACGGGGTGGACGGCCGCGGCCGGCTGCTGCTGCCGTCCTTCGCCGACGTGCACGTGCACCTGGACTCGACCCGTCTGGGCCTGCCCTTCCGGCCGCACACCGGCGGTCCCGGCGTCTGGACGATGATGCTCAACGACCGGGCCCACTGGCGCGACGCCGAGGTCGGGATCGTCGAGCGGGTCGCGCACACGCTCGGGCTCATGGTCGCGCGCGGGACGACGCGGGTGCGCTCCTTCGCGCAGGTCGACGTCGACGCCGGGCTGGAGCGGCTGGAGGCGGTGCTCGCCGCGCGCGAGACGCACCGCGACCGGGCGGAGGTGCAGGTCATCGCGTTCCCGCAGGCGGGGCTGCTGCGCGAGGAGGGCTCGCCGCAGGTGCTCGAGGACGCGCTGCGCGCCGGCGCCGACG
>CAZONQ010000136.1:0-7006 GCA_964581125.1 uncultured Ornithinimicrobium sp. | reverse complement strand
AGAAGGAGCACCTGGCGGTCACCGAGGCGCGCAAGCTCGGCCTGCCGGTCGTGGCCATCCTCGACACGAACTGCGACCCCGACGAGGTCGACTACAAGATCCCGGGCAACGACGACGCGATCCGCTCGGTCACGCTGCTGACCCGCGTCGTGGCCGACGCGGTCGCCGACGGCCTGATGGCCCGCTCCGGCGGCGGCTCCACCGACGGCGAGACCGCCGAGAGCGAGCCGATGGCCGAGTGGGAGCGCGAGCTGCTGGCCGGCGAGGAGACCGCGGCCGCTGCCGCGACCGACGCCCCGGCCGAGGTTCCGGAGGCCCCGGAGGCCTCCCAGGCCGAGGCCCCGGCCGAGGAGGCCACCCAGGCGGAGGCCCAGGAGGCGGTCGCCGAGCAGGCTCCCGCCACCGACACCCCGCAGTCCTGACCCCCCCGCGACGCACACCTACCTCCAGAAGGAGCGAGACAGCACCCATGGCGAACTACACCGCCGCTGACATCAAGACCCTGCGCGAGAACACCGGCGCCGGCATGATGGACGTCAAGAAGGCCCTCGACGAGGCCGACGGCGACCTGGCCAAGGCCACCGAGATCCTGCGGGTCAAGGGCCTCAAGGGCGTGACCAAGCGCGAGGGCCGCTCGGCCTCCAACGGCCTGGTCCGCACCCAGGTCGACGGTGGCGTCGGCACGATGGTCGAGGTCAACTGCGAGACGGACTTCGTGGCCAAGAACCCCAAGTTCGGCGAGCTGGCCGACAAGGTCCTGGCCCAGGCCGTCGCGGTCGAGGCCGCCGACGCCGAGGCGCTCCTGGCCTCCGAGCTGGACGGCAAGACCGTCAAGGAGGTCCTGGACGACGCCAACGCCGGCCTCGGCGAGAAGATCGAGGTCCGCCGCGTCGCCCGGGTCACCGGCGAGCGCGTCGTGAGCTACCTGCACAAGACCAACCCCGACCTGCCCCCGCAGATCGGCGTCCTCGTCGCCACCACCGGCGGCGACGAGCAGGTCGCCCGCGACATCGCGATGCACGTGGCGGCCTTCTCGCCGTCCGTCCTCACCCGGGACGAGATCGACGCCGGGACCGTCGAGAACGAGCGCCGCATCGCCGAGCAGACCGCCCGCGAGGAGGGCAAGCCCGAGCAGGCGCTGCCCAAGATCGTCGAGGGCCGCGTCAACGGCTTCTTCAAGGAGAACGTGCTGCTCGACCAGCCGTTCGCCAAGGACGTCAAGAAGACCGTCGGCAAGGTCGCGTCCGAGGCCGGCGCCGAGGTGACCGGGTTCGCCCGGTTCAAGGTCGGCGTCTGACCGACGCAGCGCCCGCGAGGAGGGCCCGCCGCAGCTCCGGCCGCGGCGGGCCCTCCTGCGTCGCCGGACCCTCCCTAGCGCGGGCGGGGCAGCTTGGTGCCGGCCACCTGGCGCTCGTCCAGCACGGCGCGGCGGAAGCGGTAGAGCCGGGCGGGGCGGCCACCGGTGCGGCCCTCGGTGGCTCCGGTGGGCTCGACGAGGTCCTGCTGCGTCACCAGGCGCCGGAAGTTCTGCGTGTGCAGCGCCTGGCCGGCCAGCGCCTCCACCGTGGACTGCAGCTGGCCGAGCGTGAAGCTGTCGGGCACCAGCTCGAAGACGACGGGGTGGTACTGGATCTTGGCGCGCAGCCGCGCCAGCCCGGTCGACAGGATGCGCCGGTGGTCGCCGGCCATCCGCTCGCCGGGCACGGGGGACGGCGCCAGGGCCACCGACCCGGTCCCCACCTCAGGCCCCTGGTCGGTGCCGGCCTCCGGGATGAGCCCCGCCTCGTAGAGCAGCTCGTAGCGCTGCAGCACGAGCTCGGGCGACCACGGCCGGCCGTCCAGCCCGAAGCACACGGACGTCCGCAGCCCGCGCCGCGCCCGCTCGTCCGCGTCCCGGACGCCGCAGGACCAGGCGCGCAGCGCCGGGGCGAGCAGGTCGCGCACGAGGGCCTCGCCCCCGCTGCCCGGCCGGTGGTCCTCCCAGGGGAAGAAGGCGTACCAGTCTCGCCACTCCATACCCCTGGTGCCGGGCAGCAGCGTCAGCCCGAGGTAGGACACCGACACCACGCGGCCGCCGGTCCCCTCCCGGTCGGGGTCGGCGAAGGTGTAGAGCTGCTCGACGTAGCCGAGCCGGTGGCCCGTCTGCTCCTCCACCCAGGCGCTCAGCCCCGCCTGCATCGAGCGGTGCTCGCCCCGCAGCGGACCCGACGGGAGGCGCCGGCCCCCGTCCGCCGTCAGCACGAGCGGACGGCCGTCGGCCACCGCCGTCACGACGGCGACGAGCTCGGCCGCCACGGGATCCTGGGTCACCCGCCCATGATGCCCCGGGAGGCCTCGGGTGCCGACGGGGGGCCGGGATGTGGCAGGATCGATCGACCGCCCTTGCACCCACCCGGAGGTAGCTCCCGCATGTCGACGCCCGGCCCCGCGACCGTCCCCACCCCGACCTCGCCCGCCGCGCGGGACGAGCCGCACACCTCCCGGCGGGTGCTGCTCAAGCTCTCCGGGGAGGCCTTCGGCGGGGGCAAGGTCGGGCTGGACCCCGACGTCGTGCGGACCATCGCCAAGCAGATCGCGGCCGGCCAGCGCGCCGGCGTCGAGGTGGCCGTCGTCATGGGCGGCGGCAACTTCTTCCGCGGCGCCGAGCTCCAGCAGCGCGGCATGGAGCGCGCCCGCGCCGACTACATGGGCATGCTGGGCACGGTGATGAACTGCCTGGCCCTGCAGGACTTCCTCGAGAAGGAGGGGGTGGACACCCGCGTCCAGACCGCGATCACGATGGGCCAGGTCGCCGAGCCCTACATCCCCCGCAAGGCGATCCGCCACCTGGAGAAGGGCCGCGTCGTCATCTTCGGCGCGGGCGCCGGCATGCCCTACTTCTCCACCGACACCGTCTCGGCCCAGCGCGCGCTGGAGATCAAGTGCGACGCGGTCCTCATGAGCAAGCACGGCGTGGACGGCGTCTACACCGCCGACCCGCGCACCGACGACTCGGCGGTCCGGCTCGAGCGGCTGACCTTCTCCGAGGCGCTCTCCGGCAACCTGCGCGTCGTCGACGCCGCGGCGTTCAGCCTCTGCATGGACAACGAGCTCCCGATGCTCGTCTTCGGCATCGACGGCGAGGACGCCATCACCCGGGCCATCAAGGGTGAGAAGATCGGGACACTGGTCACCGCGGGCTGACGCCCGACCCACCACGCACGACGCGACGAAGGAGCGAGCAGCGATGTCCGAGGTCATCGAGATGGCCCTCATGGAGGCCGAGGAGAAGATGGAGAAGGCCCTGGAGGTGGCGCGCGAGGACATGTCCTCGATCCGCACCGGCCGGGCCCACCCGGGGATGTTCGCCAAGATCCTGGTGGACTACTACGGGGCGCCGACGCCGCTGCAGCAGCTGGCCTCGTTCACCGTCCAGGACGCCCGCACGCTGCTCATCACGCCCTACGACAAGGGCGCGATGACCTCGATCGAGAAGGCGCTGCGCGACTCCGACATGGGCGCGAACCCCAGCAACGACGGCAACGCGATCCGCATCGTCATCCCGCAGCTCACCGAGGAGCGCCGCCGCGACTACATCAAGCTCGCCCACACCAAGGGCGAGGAGGCCCGGGTGACGATCCGGCACATGCGCCGGCAGGCCAAGGACGCGATCGACAGGGCCGTCAAGGACGGCGAGGTCGGCGAGGACGAGGGCACCCGCGCGGAGAAGGAGCTCGAGGCGCTCACCCGCCGCTACGTCGACGCGGTCGACGACGTCCTCAAGGGCAAGGAGGCCGAGCTGCTCGAGGTCTGAGCACCGGCCGCAGCCTGACGACGCAGGACGACATGCCCGACACGACGGGGGAGCCCGCGAGGAGCCGACGGGAGCACCGTGCCCGCGGTGCCGCCGCGCCCGCCCCGCGCAAGCCCGGGCGCGCCGGGCGCAACCTGCCCGCCGCCATCGCCGTGGGCCTGCTGCTCATCGGGCTCGTCATCGGCAGCCTGCTGCTCTACCCGCCGGTCTTCGTCGTGCTCGTCACGGCGGTGGCCCTCATCGGCACGTGGGAGCTGGACCAGGCGATGCGGGTCGCGCGCGTGCGACCGCCGCTGGCGCCGATGCTGCTCGGTGCGGGGCTCGTCCCGCTGGCCTTCGTGGGCGGCACCCAGGGCCTGGCCGTCGGCTTCGCCGCGGCCGCCGCGCTGGTGCTGCTCTGGCGCTCGGTCGGTCCCGCCGAGGGCGCCCTGCGCGACGTGGCCGGCGGCGTCTTCGTCATCGCCTACCTGCCGCTGCTCGCGGCGATCACCTCGCTCATGCTCGCCGAGGACCACGGTCCCCTGCGGGTGCTCACCTACGTCCTCGTCACGGTCGCCAGCGACACCGGGGGGTATGCCGTGGGCGTGCTCCGCGGGCGCACCCCCATGGCGCCGTCGCTGTCGCCCAAGAAGTCGTGGGAGGGCTTCGCCGGGTCGGTCGGCACCAGCGCCGTCGTCGGGCTGCTCGCGGTGGTCCTCATGCTGGACGGACCGTGGTGGGCGGGGCTGCTGCTCGGCGCGGTGGCCGCGTGCTTCGCCACCGTGGGGGACCTCGCCGAGTCGGCGATCAAGAGGGACATCGGCATCAAGGACATGGGCAACCTGCTGCCCGGCCACGGCGGCGTCATGGACCGGCTCGACTCGCTCCTGGTCACCGCGCCCGTGTGCTGGGCGCTCATGCACCTGTTCGTGTGATGCGACACTGGTGGGGATGACCACCGACCTGCCGACCCCCACCGCCGCCCGCCCCGAGCCCGGCCGGCTGACCTTCAGCGCGCCCCGCAGGGGCAAGCCGCCCACGCACCTGGCCGACCTCGACACCGCCGGCCGCAAGGCCTGGGCCACCGAGCTCGGCGTCCCCGGCTTCCGTGCCGACCAGGTGTCGCGCCACTACTTCGAGCGCCTGGTCACCGACCCAGGGCAGATGACCGACCTGCCGCGGGAGGGCCGCGAGGAGCTGGTCTCGACCCTGCTGCCGCCGCTGCTGACGCCCGTGCGGACGCTGTCGACCGACGGCGGCGCCACGCTCAAGCAGGTGCACCGTCTCCACGACGGCGCGCTCGTCGAGTCCGTGCTCATGCGCTACCCGGGCCGCGTCACGATGTGCATCTCCAGCCAGGCCGGCTGCGGGATGAACTGCCCCTTCTGCGCCACCGGCCAGCAGGGCCTGACCCGCAACCTGTCGACCGCCGAGATCGTCGAGCAGGTCGTCGCAGCCGCGCGGGCGCTGCGGCACGGCGAGCTGGGCTCCGGGACGGCGGTCGAGCACGGTCACGAGGCCGAGACGACGGTCGAGCAGGCCCTGCGGGTGAGCAACGTCGTCTTCATGGGCATGGGGGAGGCGCTGGCCAACTACAAGCAGGCCGTCGGGGCGATCCACCGCCTCGTCGACCCCTCCCCGGCCGGCCTCGGCATGTCGGCCCGCGGCGTGACGATGTCGACGGTCGGTCTGGTGCCGGCGATCGACAAGCTGGCAGGGGAGGGCGTCCCGGTCACGCTCGCGCTGTCCCTGCACGCCCCGGACGACGAGCTGCGCGACGAGCTGGTGCCGATCAACACCCGGTGGAAGGTCGACGAGGCCCTCGACGCCGCCCGCCGCTACTTCGACACCACGGGCCGGCGCGTCTCGATCGAGTACGCCCTCATCCGCGACATCAACGACCACGCCTGGCGCGCGGACCTGCTGGGGGAGAAGCTCAACGCCCGCGGCCGCGGCTGGGTGCACGTCAACCCGATCCCGCTCAACCCCACCCCGGGCAGCAGGTGGACCGCCTCGCGCCGCGGCGTCGAGCAGCAGTTCGTCGAGCGGCTGCGCGCGCACGGCATCCCGACGACCGTCCGTGACACCCGCGGCTCGGAGATCGACGGCGCGTGCGGCCAGCTGGCCGCCGTCACCGCCTGAGGGGCCGCCGGGAGTGACCGGTCCGGGGCAGACCCTCCTCGACACGCTCGAGGCCATGGCGGGCCGCACCGCGTGGGCGCCGAGGATCGGGGTGGGCAGCTTCCTCACCCTCGAGCTCGGTGACGGACGACGGGACCCGTCGGGGCACCTGCACGGCCAGTTCCACCTGTGGGTCTACGGCGGCGGCTGGGAGATCCGGCACGGCGGCCGCGCGGTGGCGGACTCGGACGATGCCAGGCAGGAGATGGTGGCGGGCGCCGACCTCCTCGCGGACCGCGCGCTCGTCGGCGCCGAGCTCGGCCACGGGCTCGACCTCGTCCTGAGGTTCTCCGGGGGCCCGGAGCTCGCGGTCTCGGCGACCGGCGACCCCGGCATGGAGGACTGGCTCCTCTACCTCGACGACGGCACCGTGATCTCGGCGGTCGGTGGTGAGGTGGTCCACGAGCCGGCGACGGAGCCGGGCCTCCCGCCGCCCTGACGGTCTAGCGCGGCAGCATCGGCCAGTCCCACGGCGGGTCCTCGCCGACCCGTCCGTCGACCGCCTCGCGCAGCAGGTCCAGGTGCCCGGTGTGCCGGCCGTACTCCTCGACGAGGTCGTGCAGCACCCGACGCACGCTCGGGTGCCGGCCCTCGAACTCCAGGTGGGCCGGCCGGTCCAGCCCGCCGTCGGCGACGATCCCGGCCAGCCGCTCCCGCGAGCGCGCCACCGCCGCCTCCCACAGCCCGTAGACCTCCTCGGCGGTCTCGTCCGGGTCGACGGTGAACTGCCACCGCGCCACGTCGTCCTCCGGCACCGAGGACCACGTCTCCGGCCGCCGGCCCAGCAGCCGCCAGGCGAAGACGTCGTCCTCGACCACCGCCAGGTGCTTGAGGAGGCCGCCGACGCTCAGCTCCGAGCTGGGGACGGGTCGGCTCCGCAGCTGCTCGACGTCGAGCCCGTCGGCCTTCCACCGGAAGGTGGCGCGCAGCCGCTCGAGGGTGCCGACCAGGTGGTCGACGTCGGAGCCCGCCAGGGGCGGCTCCCAGGCTGGTTCGGTGCTCATGGTGTGGTCCTCTCCGACCGCTCCGGTGCCCGCCGGGTATGACGTGCGC
>CAZONQ010000135.1:5158-7100 GCA_964581125.1 uncultured Ornithinimicrobium sp. | reverse complement strand
ACAGGTCGGTCGTCGAGGGTGCCAGGATCATGCCTCCCACCAGGGCGCCAGCCGCTCCAGCCCTTCCTCCAGCTCGTCCAGGGGTCCGCCCAGGCTGACCCGCACGTGACCGGCGCCGCGCGGCCCGAAGGCCTCGCCCGGCACCGTGGTCACCAGCGACGTGTCGCGCACGCGCAGCGCGAACGCCGTCGTGTCCCCGGCCCCGGCCCCGTTCACGCCGGCCGGCAGCGGCAGCCACAGGTAGAACCCGGCGCGGGCCCGGCCGCCGGCCTCCTCGAGCAGCCGCGGCGCGACGCGGGCGAGCACCTCCCAGCGCCGCCGCACCTCCGCGCGCGCCTGCGGCAGCACCTCGTCGCGGGCGCGCAGCAGGGCCAGCGCGGCCTCCTGCGACGGGCGCGCGACGGTGCTGGTCATCGCGGTGTGCACGGCGCGCGCCGGGGCGAGCACCTCGGCGGGGCCGACCGCCCAGCCCACGCGCAGCCCGGGCGCCCCGAACGCCTTGCTCACCGACCCCAGGACGACGCCCGCGTCCGGCCCGGCCGCCTCGTGCAGCCCGGCCGGCCGCGCGCCCAGCCACAGCTCGCGGTAGACCTCGTCGCTCACCAGCACGGCACCCGCCCGGGCGCACGCCCCGGCGACGGCCGCGAGGGCGGCGGGGGACGCCATACCTCCCGTCGGGTTGGCCGGGTGGTTGAGCACGACCAGGGAGGTATGGGGTGCGCCCGCCAGGGCGTCCGCGACCGCCTGCGGGTCGAGGTCCCCGTGGGCGCCGAGCGGGTAGCCGACGGGGTCGGCCCCGCAGCGGCGGGCGAGGTCGGGGTAGGTGACGAAGCCGGGGTCGGGGACGAGCACGGTCGAGCCGGGCGCGGCGTGCGCGGCGAAGAGCGCGTAGAGGGCGGCCTGGCTGCCGGCGCTGACCATGACGTCGCCCGCGGCGGCGCCGTGCAGCGCGGCGACCTCCGCGACGAGCGCGGGGGAGCCGGCGTTGGGGCCGTAGGGCAGGGTGCCGTCGACGGTGCCCAGCGCGGCGAGCGCCTCGCGGGCGGGGCGGGGCAGTGGCCAGCCGGGCTCGCCGAGGCCGAGGCTCACCGTCCCCGGGGGCGCGCCGAGGGCCATGCGTCGGACCGGCGAGACGGCCGCGCCGCCCGCCGTGAGCAGCGCGCTCACCGGAGCGCGTCCTCGAGGACGGTGGCGGCGTCGGTGGAGGCGTCGCGGTACTTGACGACGACGGGGGCGTAGAGCGAGAGCCCGAGCACGTCGGCGTAGTCGCCGCGCGCGGGGCGCGACCCGGGCACGACGACGGCGCCCTCGGGCACCTCGCCGCGGTGCTCGCGCTGCTCGACGAGGTCGTAGACGGTCGTGCCGGCGGTGAGCACGACGCCCGGGGCCAGGACGGCGCCGCGGCGCACGACGACGCCCTCGTAGAGCCCGCACTGCGCGCCGACGAAGACGTCGTCCTCCACGACGACCGGGCGGGCGCCGACCGGCTCGAGCACGCCGCCGAGCTGGACCGCGGTCGACAGGTGGACGCCGCTGCCGACCTGGGCGCAGGAGCCGACGAGCACGTGGCTGTCGACCATCGAGCCGGCGGCGACGTGCGCGCCGACGTTGACGTAGGACGGCGGCATGACGACGACGCCGGGGGCGAGGTGGGCGCCGCGGCGGACCGAGGTGCCGCCGGGCACGAGACGCACGCCGTCGTCGGGACGCAGGTGCCGCGGCGGGACGAGGGAGCGGTCCACCGCGCCGCCGGGCCAGTCGAAGCCGACCGTCTCGCTGTGCCGGAAGGCGGCGAGGATGCCGTGCTTGACCCACGGCTGCGCCCGCCAGGTGCCGTCCTCGTCGCGGACGGCGGCACGGACGCTGCCGTCCTCGAGGGCGTCGAGCAGCTCCTCGACCCGCCCGGCGGTCCAGTCCTCGACGGTGTCCGGCCAGGCGGTCG